>NZ_JBEXJN010000011.1:170269-178955 GCF_040609115.1 Lentzea sp. NPDC004782 | reverse complement strand
ACCAGGTGGATGAAGGCGCCCTTCATCCACCTAACTGCCCAGCGGGCGGGTTGCGGACAGGGCGCTCAGGTGAGCCGCCAGAGCCGGTCGCCCGCGATCACGAAGACCTGACCGGCGGCCGCCTCCGCGGCCTTGACCTGGCCGGTGGGGCCGTCCGCGGGCCGTTCGCCCTTCTCGGACACGAGCTTCACGCCGTTGTGGTCGATGAGCACCGTCGGCGTGCCGTTGACCGGGACGGGTGCGGCGAGGGGCTGGTCGTCGCCCACCGGGACGTCCGGGATGGTCAGCTTCGTGAAGTCGGGACCCGCCCACCAGGCGAGCTTGCCCTTGCTGCGCCCCACGACGTGACACGTACCGTCCCAGCAGCGGGCCGCCAGCGCGGCATCGCCGTCCTTCAGGACCGAGGTGGTCCAGGTCTGCCCGTCGAACCGCCAGACCGCGGCGCTGGGCGTGCCCTTCGCGATCTGCCAGCCCACGACGAGCACGCCGTCACCGTCCTGGGTCACGGCCAGGGGGAAGCGCAGGAGGTCCTGCGAGCTCTCCAGCACGGTGCCGGCGGACGGCTGCCGGGTCCACGTGTCCCCCGCGTAGGTCCACATCGCGATGTCGAGGCCCGCCTTGGCGCTCTGCCAGCTCCCGATGATCACCGGCCCCCGCGGTGTGCGCGCCACGCCGATCAGCTCACCCGCGCCGTAGCCGCCGAACGTGCTGAACCCCTGCGGCTTCTCCACGATCTGCCGGCCGTCGCCGGTCCACGCGCTCCACCGGACGTTGCCGTGCGCGCCGCCGCGCTCGCCGCCGACACCGGTGATGGTGGCGCCGTCGGAGGTGATGCCGTACCAGTGCGCTTCCTTGCCGTACGGGGTCGCCGGGGTGAGCCGGACGTTGCTGAGCGCGCCGTCCCTGCCGCGGGTGAGCAGTTCCGGGTGGTCGGACGGGCGGGTGCCGATCACCAGCAGGTCGCCGTGCCGCGCCAGCGCCTCCGGGGTGGCCGTGAGGTCGACGGCGGTGAAGCCGACCGAGTTGTCCGCCCCGCCGGAGGAGCAGCCGGCGAGGACCAGCAAAACCGCGAGCGTCAGCCTGCGCATGCGGGCCAGTATGACCACATGCGGCCCGAACCCGGTGAGGTACTGCACTTTTCCGAGGACCCGTCGATCACGAGGTTCGTGCCCCACCTCGCCGCCACCGCGCAGCAGCCGGGTGAGTACGTGTGGGCGGTCGACCACGACCTCTCCCCCGCCTACTGGTTTCCCCGGCAGTGCCCGCGCGCGATGGCGTGGGTGACGCCTTCATCGTCCCGTGAGGACCGCAAGCGGATCATCGGGCCGGGCTGCGGGGAACGGGTGCACGCGATCGAGTACGGGTGGCTGGAACGGATGCGGACCGTCGCGCTGTACGCGTACCGGTTGCCCGCGGACGTGTTCCGGCCGTTCGGCGACTCCGCGCTGGTCGCGGTGGAGCCGGTCGTGCCGCTGGGGCCGGCCGAACGGGTAGGCGACCTGTTCGCGCTGCACGAGGAGGCGGGCATCGGGTTGCGAGTGCTCCCCCGGTTGTGGCCGTTCTGGGACGCGGTGACGGAGAGTTCGCTTCGGTGGAGCGCTATCAGGCTAAGGAACGCCCTGCCACGTTGGGTGCAATGATCTGCGCCCATGCGGGTGCTGCTGGTGGAGGACGACGAGCCGATCGCGGAATCGCTTACACGCGGGCTGGAGCGCTACGGCTACGAGGTCCGTTGGGTGCGGACGGGGTCGGAGGCGCTCGGCACCGCCGACGACTTCGCGCTGGTGCTGGTCGACCTGGGCCTGCCCGACGTGGACGGCCTGGACGTGTGCCGGGAGCTGCGGGCGCGCGGTGACGTGCCGATCATCGTGATCAGCGCGCGGTCCGACGAGGTCGACCGCGTGGTCGGGCTGGAGATCGGGGCCGACGACTACGTCACCAAACCGTTCGGGGTGCGGGAGGTCGTGGCGCGGATGCGGGCGGTGCTGCGGCGCGCGCAGCCGGCGCGGCCCGAACCCGCGCAGGAGCACGGGCGGTTGCGCATCAACCGGCGTTCCAGGCGGGTCCACCTCGACGGCGCCGAGGTGGACCTCACGCCGAAGGAGTTCGACCTGCTGGTGTTCCTCGCCGAGGAACCGGGCGCGGTGTTCACCCGCGAGCAGATCATGGAGGCGGTGTGGGACGAGAACTGGTTCGGCCCCACCAAGACCCTCGACGTGCACGTGGGGGTGCTGCGCCGCAAGCTCGGTGACGCGGCGTCGCTGGAGACCGTGCGCGGCGTCGGATTCCGGTTGGTGCTCACGTGATCCGCCAGCTCGTCTGGAGCTACGTGCTGCTGGTGGCGGTGGCGCTCGGGGCGTTCACCGTGCCGGTGGCGTTCACGCTCAACAACCAGATCTACGGCGACGCGGTGAACAGCGCGCGCCGGGACGCCCAGACCGCCGCGCTGCTGCTGGCGTCGGGCGACACGAGGTCGTTGAGCGCGTTGGAGGACGCCTACGAACAGCAGACACCGGGCCGCATCGACGTCCTCGGCCCGGCGCCGGAGAGCACGGTCTGGGACGCCCAGGGCCTCAAGCTCACCGTCCAGGCCAAGAAATCGGACGGCACGGTGGTCGGCGCGATCCGGCTGTCCTATCCGGACAGTCAGATCAAGGCCAGGCTGTGGCAGATCTGGGGTTTCCGCGCGGCACTGGCGGTCGGCGTGCTGATCGTGGCGGCGTTGCTCGGACTGTGGCTGGCGCGGCGGGTCACCCGGCCGTTGCGGGAGCTGAACGGGATGGCCGCGCGGTTGCGCGACGGCGACCTGACCGCACGCGCCGAGGAGACCGGCCCGCCGGAGACGCGCACGCTGGCGCGCACGCTGAACACCGCCACCGAGACCATCGGCACGCTGGTCGGGTCGCAGCGGGCGTTCATCGGTGACGCCTCGCACCAGCTGCGGACGCCGTTGACCGCGTTGCGGCTGTCGCTGGACAACGTGGCCGACGGCGTCGACGACCCGCACGTGCGCGAGGACGTCGAGATGGCCACGGCCGAGGTCGTGCGGATGTCCCGGCTGGTCAACGGTTTGCTCGCACTCGCGCGAGCCGAGGCCGACGTCGCGCAACCGGAACCCGTGCAGGTCCTGGACGTCGTCGCCGAACGGTTCACCGCGTGGCGCGCGGCGGCCGACGAACGCTCGATCTCGCTCGTGTCGGAAGGGCCCGGCATCCGCGTGCTCGCCACGCCGGGGCACCTCGAGCAGGTGCTGGACAACGTGCTGTCCAACGCGCTGGAGGTGTCCCCGGACGGCGCCGCGATCCTGGTCCGCACCACCCGGCCGGGCCTGCTGGAGATCATCGACTCCGGGCCGGGCATGCCGGAGGCCGAACGGCTGCGCGCGTTCGACCGGTTCTGGCGCGGTCAGGGACTGACCGGCAAGGGCGGGTCCGGTCTCGGCCTCGCGATCGTGAAGCAGCTCGTCACCGACGACGGCGGCGCGGTGTCGCTGGAGGCCGCGCCCGGCGGCGGGCTGTGCGTGCGGATCAGGCTTTCTCCGGCATAGCCGACGAGTGGTGGTTCACGATGAGCCACTTCCCGTCGATCTTCTCGTAGACGAACGTGTAGCGGGCGTCCACAGTGGCCGGCTTCCCGTCCCTGGTGAGCGCGAACCGGTAGGTGCCCGCGTCGATCGCGTCTTCGGCGTTCAGGACGGCGACGTGCGAGTCGAGGATCGTGCCGCTCGGCTTGTTCTGCAGGAAGTGCTCGAAGTAGTCGACGATCTCGGCGCGGTTGGACCGCACCTTGTTCGACACCGTGGGCAGCAGAACCGCGTTCGGAGCGTAACGATCGGCCACCTTCTGGGGGTCACCCGTCGCGAGGGCGGCGTTCCAGTCGGCGAACAGCGCCTTGATCTGCTCCACCGTCGGCTTCGCGTCCTGCTTCGGCTGCCCAGCGGCATTGCCGGCGCACCCGGCGACCAGCAGGGCAACTCCGGCGACGGCGGAAACTCCCACAAGCTGCTTGCGCATCGTCATCCTCATCCCCGATCGTGTGGCTGTTGACATCCACTTTCGGGTTAGGCACGGAAGCGCTCGGACAGCGGCGGGCCAGCGTTGCGACAAGCTTTCGGAAAGCCTGGTAAATGTGGACGTATGGGACTTCTCAGCGGGATGATGGGGAACGCGTCGAAGCTCGACCCGAGGGCCGCCGCGCAGGAGTTCGGCCGGCTGCTGGCGCAGGGGGAGCAGATCCACGCGGCCTACCAGCTGGTGCGCGACTCGTTCCTGTTCACCGACCGGCGGCTGATCCTGGTCGACAAGCAGGGCGTGACGGGCAAGAAGATCGAGTACCACTCGGTGCCGTACAAGGCGATCACGCAGTTCTCAGTCGAGACCGCCGGCCACTTCGACCTCGACGCGGAGCTGAAGATCTGGGTCTCCAGCAGTGACGTCCCGATCGCCAAGCAGTTCGGCAAGGGCGTCGACGTCTACGAGGTGCAGGCCCTGCTGGCGGCCTTCGTGCGTTAAGCAGGTAGCAGAAAGCCGTGTGCGCAACTCACCGCCTGGCGAGGTGGATGAAGGGCGCCTTCCTCCACTTGGTGTCGATGAAGGCGCCCTTCATCCACGTAACTGCCCGGCAGGAATCCCGGCTGCGCAACGAGAAATCCCCCGCCGGCACGTGGCCTGCGGGGGATGTCGCCGATGTGGTCTAGCGGGCCTGCAGCATCGGGCGGAACTTGTCGCGGTACGCCCACGCCAGCCCGATCTCGGCGGCGGCCACGACGATCGCGGTGACGATGCCGGACGGCTCCAGGAAGACGTGGAACAGGAAGATGTTCACGATCATCGGAGCGAGCATCGCGAGCGCCAGCGGCACGAACCGCCCGGCCAGCAACAGGATTCCGGCCACCAGCTGGACCCCGGACGCCAGCTGCAGCATGTACCCGGTGGCGTAGAGGGCGGCGCTGAACGCGACACCGGCGGGCGCCATCGTGCTCGGGTCCGGGGCGGGCATGAACATCAGGAACCCGTTCAGGCCCGTCGTGGCGAACAGCAGACCGGTCAGCACGCGGGTGACGATCGTGGCGTAACGGCCGACCGCGAACTTGCGGGTCTTGGCGGCGGTGGTGGCGATCGTGGCGGTCATCTCTGGTTCCTCCTGGGCTCTCGTGTCCTTCCACTGATGCGTCGAACGGCCACCGCGCCGGATCGACATCCGCGCCAGAAAATCTTCAAGAATTTTGTCCGCGCTGGTCAGAGGCGTGTGTGTCACCGGATCGGCCGCACCTGCCCGCTCTCGTGCGTCACCCGGAACGCGTATATCCGCCGCCACGCCGCCCGCTCTACAGGTAGGTGAGATTGACAGTGGTCGCGGCAGCCCCCGGTTACGGCAAGACGGAGATGGTCAGGCGCAAGGCGCGGTCAGCGCGGTGGTGCGAGGGCGAGGCGGCGGCGGACTTCGTCCGGACCCGCAGGTGGGCGCCCCAGGTCGTGCTCGACGAACCGGCCGTGCCGCACGACGAGCTGCGGGAGTGGTTGCGGCACACGCCCTGCGAGCAGGTCACGGTGATCACGACCCGGCCGTTCGAGTGGGAGGACGCGCAGCAGATCGGCCCGCGGGAGCTCGCGCTGCCCGAAGCCGCCGTCGTGCCCGAGGTGTACCGGGCGACGTTCGGCTGGCCCGCGCTCGCCCGGTGCTGGCCCGACCACGAGGACTACGTGCTCGCCGCGGTGATGCCCTCGCTGTCGGCGCAGGCTCAGCACCTGGTCACGACGTTCGCCCGGCTCGGCCCGGTCCGGCGCGCGCTCTGCGGGGAGCTCGGTGTCGACCCGGCCGCGATCACCGAGCTGACCAGGCTCGGCGTCCTCGTCGACGGGCAGCTGGTGCCGGCCGTCGCGGAGTCCGTCGAACCCACCGCGGTGAACCACCAGCTGGCCGCGCACTGGTACGCGCACAACGGTTTCCCGGCCGCCGCCGCCCGCCTGCACGACCGGCTCGGCCAGCACCGGTCGCTCGCCGCGCTGCTCGACGAACGCGGCGGCGAGATCCTGCGCGCCGAACCGACCATCTTCGGCAAGCACCCGCTGCTGCGCGACAAGGCGAAAGCGCTGGCCGCCGTCCACGTCGAACGGGCGAACGAGCTCTACGACGAGGCCCGCTACCCGGAGGCGCTCAAGCACGCCGACCTGGCCGTGCAGCTGGCGGCCGACCACGAGGGGTTGCGCATCCGCGGCCGTGCGCTCGCGCGGCTCGGCCGGTTCGAGGACGCCCTGGCCTGCTTCGAACGGGCCGAGGCCGGCGACGAGATCGAGGAGCTCACGTTGTACGAGCCGCGCGCACGTACCCGGCGACAGGGCTGAGCTTCAGCCGGCCCGGCGGGCCGAGGCGCGGAGGTCCTGGGTGGACGGTCGATCTTCAGGCGTCCACCGCCGGAACGTTCCACCCCGGAAGCCGCACCCGTGTACGCGGGCAAGGTCGCGCACGGTGACCCCGGGGTGACCGAACAGGTTCAAGTTGTAGGTGTGCCAAGGGTTTGCGAGGATTCGGGTCCGTCTCTTCCAAAGGAGCGATTCCGGTGGCAACTCGCCTCAACCCGTACCTGCGCTTCAACGGCGACGCCCGTCAGGCGATGGAGTTCTACCAGTCGGTCTTCGGCGGCGAGCTGAGGATGAACACCTTCGGCGAGTACGGCATGCAGGACTCGCCGCAGGCCGACCAGATCATGCACGCGCAGCTGGAAACCGAGTCCGGCTACACGCTGATGGCCTCCGACACGCCGCCCGGCATGCCCTACAACGCCGGTGACACGATCACCATCTCCCTGTCCGGCGACGAGGAGGTGCTGCGCACGTACTTCGAGCAGCTCGCGGACGGCGGCAAGATCGGTACGCCGCTGGAGAAGCAGATGTGGGGCGACGAGTACGGCGACCTCACCGACAGGTTCGGCGTCAGCTGGATGGTCAACATCGGCAGCCAGGGCTGACCTCGCTCGTGGGCGGGGCTCGGCAGTGGCCCCGCCCGCCGCGCTGACGCATCATGTGGACCATGAGCGAGCGTCTGCGCAGTGTGGTCGGCCAACTCGCGATCCGGCCCGGTGACCGCGTGCTGGAGATCGGCTGCGGCCAGGGCGTGGCCGCCACCATGGTGTGCCAGCTGCTGTCCACCGGCACGCTCACCGCGATCGACCGCTCCACGAAGATGGTCGAGGCCGCCACCCGCCGCAACGCCGGGTACGTCGCGTCCGGCAAGGCCGAGTTCCTCATCGCGTCGCTGGAGGACGTGAACTTCGGCGACCGCCGGTTCGACCTGGTCTTCGCCGTGCGGGTGGGTCTGTTCCACCGCGACCCCGGCCGCGCGCACTCGTTGCTGCGCCCCTGGCTCGCGCCCGACGCCCGCGTGTGCACGTTCTTCGACGTGCCGGTCTGACGCTGTTCCCGCGCGCTGAACCCGGCGAGGTGATTGCGGTGCCGGCCGCGATCGGGCAGGTTGTCGAGGCGGGTGATCGCCCGGCATCCGGCGGAGCGCGGGAGGTGAGATGCCGAGGATCAACGACGTCGGTGGCGTCGAGGGGTTCGGGCCGGTGCTGGAGGAGCCCGACGAGCCCCCGTTCCACGCGGACTGGGAGGCCCACGTGTTCGCGATGAACCGGGCGCTGGTCGGGCGCGGTGTCTACAACCTGGACGAGTTCCGCGACGCGGTCGAGCGGACGATGTCGCACGAGTCGTCGTACTACGAGAACTGGTTCCGGGCCATCCAGACGCTCCTGAAGGAGAAGGGGCATGTCTGAGCGGTACCGGGAGGGCGACCGCGTCCGCACGTCCACTGTGGACCCCGATCACCACACCAGGCTGCCGGGTTACGCGCGCGGGAAGACCGGCGTGGTCGTCGGCAGCGACGGCGTGCACCCGCTGGCGGACCTGAGGGCGCGGGGAGTTGAGCGGCCGCAGCCGGTCTACGTCGTGCGGTTCACCGCACAGGAGCTGTTCGGACGAGGCGATCACACGGTGACGCTGTCCCTCTGGGAGGACTACCTCAGCGATGAGTGACGACCACGACGACTCGCCGATCGCCGCACGCGTCCGGGAGCTGGAAGCCGTCCTGGAGGAGAAGGGGCTGCTCGACGCCGCGGAGCTCGACCGCGCGCTGGAGGCCTTCGCACACAACGCCACGCCTGCCAACGGTTTCCGGGTGGTGGCGCGGGCGTGGGTGGACGACGGGTTCAGGGCCAGGCTCGTCGAGGACGCGAACGCGGCGCTGCCGGAGGTCGGGTTGTCGATGGGCGGCGGGCTGCAGGTGCAACGGCTGCGCGTGGTCGAGAACACCGAGGAGGTCCACAACGTGGTCGTGTGCACGCTGTGCAGCTGCTACCCGATCGCGCTGCTCGGACCGTCGCCGACCTGGTACAAGAGCCCGGCCTACCGGTCCAGGGTGGTCAGTCACCCGCGGGAGGTGCTGGCGCAGTTCGGGCTGGAGTTGCCGCGGGAGACCGAGATCAGGGTGTGGGACGCGAACGCCGAGACGCGGTACATGGTGTTGCCGCGGCGGCCCGCGGGCACCGAGCACCTGAGCGAGGACGAGCTGGCCGGACGGGTCACGCGCAACGGCCTGATCGGCACCGCGGCCGTCTGAGCACCCGCGCCCGACGTCGATGTATGGGGGCGTCAAAACACACAGGTGGGTTTATGAGGCCATGAGATAAAAC
>NZ_JBEXJN010000011.1:0-170259 GCF_040609115.1 Lentzea sp. NPDC004782 | reverse complement strand
GCGCCGTTAGCCCCCCCCCCCCCCTCGTAGTTCGCTGGCACCAACCACCCCCCTGGGGTGTTTTCCGCCCCCCACCATCGACAACAAAGCCGCAGTGCATCACTCACAGCGCGCGCTCTTCGCGGGCCCCTCCACGGAAATCCGCACGGCGCCGGACCTCAGCTCGCCGAGCACGCACGCCTGCGGCAGCGTGATCACGAACGCCACCCCGGTCACGGACTCGTCGGGGCGGAACACCCGCGCGTCCAGCCCCGCAAGCGCTTTCCGGGTGGCGTCGAGCGAGAAGTCGCCGGACGCGCACACATGCTCCACCGCGGGCCGGATCCCGGCGACGACCTGCCACCCCGCGCGGTTTCCCTCGGGCGACAGCGGTTCGCGTGCCACCGGGGGGATCAGCGGAGCGGGCATCGCCTGCACGGTGGTGGCCGGGTTCGGGGTGCAGGACCTCGGCGCGAGGCTCGTCGGCGCGGTCGGCCGCACGAGCTCGGCGTGCAGTGACACGGTGGGCCTGCCAGTGACCGAGGGCTGGGTGGCCGGCTCGGTTCCACCGCAGCCCGTGCACCACAGCAACGCCACGGCCAGTGCCCCCACCACTCTCCCCATGCCAGCACTCTGGCACAGGAGCACCCGGAAGTCAGCGGACCGGCTGGACCGAGGGAACGTTCTCCAGCGACCGCACCGACCGCGACCCCACCAGGAACAGCGTCGCGGCCACCTGGATCACCACGCAGCCGAGCAGGGTGGCGGTGATGCCGGCGGCGTCCGACACCGGGCCGACGACGAGCTGGGCCAGCGGGACGGCCGCCATCGAGCCGAGCATGTCGTAGGAGTAGACCCTGGCCAGCCGGTCCGCCGGGACGTGGTGCTGCAGCGAGGTTTCCCACGCCACGCCGAACTGTTCCATGCACACGCCGCAGACGAACGAGGCTGCCATGAGCAACCACGGCGCCGGGTGCAGTGCCAGCGCGAGCGGCAGGCCCGGGAACGCCACCATGCAGATCACACCGAGCAGCAGCAGGCGCCGCACGCGCAGCCGCATCGCGAGGAAGGCGCCGGCGACCATGCCCGCGGTCTGCGCGGCCAGCACGAGGCCCCACGTCTCGCGGCCGATCACGGTGTCGGCGATGACCGGGCCGAGCACCATCGTGCCGCCCGCGTAGGCCGCGTTGACGAACACGAAGGCCACCACCACGAGCCACACCCACGTCCGCGACGAGAACTCCGTCCACCCGGCGCGCATCTCGGACAGCACGCCCGGCCGGTGCTCGGCGGCGACCCGCGCGGCCGGCACGCGCACGCGGGAGAAGGCGAGGCCGGCCAGCGCGAACGACAGCGCGTCCACCGCGAGGCCCCAGCCCGGCCCGGCGAACGCGATCAGCAGGCCGCCCAGGGAGGCGCCCGCGATCATCGAGGAGTTCTGCCCGAGGCGCTGCAGGGCGTTGGCGCGCTGCCGCAGCTCGGACGGCACCGTCTGCGGTGCCAGGGCGGCCGAGGCGGGGAACGAGAAAGCGCTCGACATGCCGTTCACCGCCGCCAGCACGACGAACGCCGGGACGGACACCGACCCGGTCAGCACCAGTGCGGCGAGCAGGCCCTGGCTCAGCGCGGACACCGTGCACGACCCCACGAGCACGTACTGCCGGGGCAGCCGGTCGGCGACGACCCCGCCCCACAGCAGGAAGACCAGGTTGGTGATCGAGCGCGTCGCCACCACGATGCCGAGGGTGGTGACCGACGACGTTACGTCCCGTACGGCGAACGCGAGCGCGATCTGCGCCATCGCGTTGCCCGCCACCGTCGTGACACGGGCCGTGAGCAGCCAACGGAAAGCTGGATGCGCCAAAGGCGCGAACGATTCCCCCATGAATCGGAACGTACAGCAGCGGGAGCCGCCCGATCAGGACGATCGAGCGGCTCCCGCGTCATCGCACGCGAGGGTGCGATGAGGCGATGACCACCGCGGCGGCGACGGTCACCAGGTTCTTCAGGATGTACTGGGCTTCGAAGGACGCCTGCAGCGGACCGGCCCACATCTCGCCGGGGAACAACACCAGCGGTGTCGACACCAGCAGCACGTGACCGATCAGCAGCACGTGACCGATCAGCAGCACCGCGACCAGTCGCGGAGCGCGGAAGCTCAGCAGAACCAGTGCGATCCCGATCTCGGTGATCGCGGCGCTCAACCTCGCCAGATCCCCGTGGACGATCCCGGACGTCAGCGCGGAAACCGTGCGTTCGACGAGATCCTGGGCAGGGCTGCCACCGGGAAAGAGCTTCAGCGCGCCGAACCAGAGGTACACGACCCCCAGTCCGATGCGAAGCAGCGGAATTCCCGCCTCACTCGCGAAACGGGTGACGCGGTCTTCCGCGTTTTCGCGGCGCGTGATTTCTGGACGCGACATCGATCTCCCTCTCCTGTCCGGCTGCCACCACCCAGCCGGACAGGAGGGGCGAGGGAGATCAGGCGCCCGCGGGCGGGGCCGGCTTCTCGCCGAGCGGGTTCAGCAGGTCCGCCTTGCCCTCGAACGCGAACAGCAGCAGGTCGACCATCCGGAACGTGCTCGCGTCCGGGCCGAGCGTGGGCCGCCAGTGCGGCGAGCGCACGATCGAGATCCGGCTGCCCTCGACGGCCCGGTGGAACACCTCGGCGGTGAGCCGTCCGCCCACGGGACCCAGCCGGCCGTTGCCCAGCTCCGCCTCGCGCAGGACGTAGAACCACAACGGCGTCGCCTCGACGAGCTGCGCCTTCTGCTCGTCGGTGAGCCCGTCCAGGTTCGCGCCACCGTTGCCGGTGAGGATCTGCTCGGCGGTGAGCGGCTCGGCTCCGAACAGCTCCGCCATCTGCTGACCGGTGGCGAGCTCCATCATGCTGGCCCTGGTCAGGTTGCGGAACGCGAGGTTGCGCTGGATCTCGGGGAACTGCGTGCCGCGGCCGCCGAACGTGCCGGCCGGCAGCTCCCGCAACGGGTTCACCAGCAGCGTGTCGATCCGCTTGGTGAGGTTGCCGCCACCGGAGTCCGCCGGTGGCACCAGGTCGTCCCGGTCCGCCTCGGTGAAGTCGTAGAGGCGGCGGAAGTCCGCGATCCAGTTGCTGGGCAACGTGAACGTGGTGCCCCGGTTCACGTCGTCCAGGTCGCCGGGCAGAGTGGAGCCCGGGTCGAAGTTGCCGCTGGTGCCGGTGAACGTGAACAGCAGGAACAGCGTCCCCTCCGGACCGGGCCCGGTCCGGTTGAACACGCGGTTCCACTGGTAGGCGTCGCGGACCATGCTGTGCCCGAGCCGGTAGGACGCGACCGAGAACTCGACCGGCATGGTCGGCGTGTTGCCGTGGCCGTAGTGCCTGCCGGGCACCTCGAAGAACCTGCGGCCGTTGGTGAAGACGTCGTCGACGATCTCCGGGTCGACGATCCGCGGCAGGAAGTCGGTCCTGAGCATCCACTGGTAGTGCCGCACCACGAGCTCCTTGGCGGCGCGGAACAGCCGCTCACCCGTGAGGCCGGTGAGCGCGAGCTCGTCGACCACGCGGTTGTGGAAGCGGATGAACGCCAGGTGCGTCTGCGCGATGACGAGGTTCTCGTCGTTGCGCGGGTCCGGGATGAGCGGTGCGCGCCGGTCGGCCGCCGTGCCCGCGGTGCCGCCGCGCCGCGGCAGGTCGAAGCCCTCGAACGGCACGTTGGTGCCCTCGTCGGGGAACGGCACCGGTGTCGTGGTGCCGACCTTGAGCTTCACCCCGTCCTCGGCGTAGAAGACCTGGTCGTCCTTGTCCCGCGGGCCGCGGCCGTAGACCGAGTCCAGGTCGAGCGCGGGCGAGCGGCCCTGCAGCAGCTCGTCCACGGTGACGTCCTGGCCGAGCTGCGACTCGGTGCGGTCCATCGTCAGGTCGTGGTCGACGAACTGGCCGAGGTAGGTGAAGCCCGCCGGGACCCCCGGATCCCGCGAGTCGGGCTGCGGAACCTCCTTCGGCGGCGTCATCGCGTTCGCGAGCGCCTCCCGCAGCGCCTCGTCCGTGCGCGGGCCTTTCGGTCCCAGTCGTGAGAACCGGAACCGGCGCAGCTCCTCCGCTGTCGAGGGGCGGCGGGTGACGGCCTCACCTCTGTCGTCGAATTCCAGCACACCTTCACCCACGACGAAGAAACTGTCGCGCGAGTGCCTCTTCATGCAATCCCCCTGTATCCCCTCTGTCAGGCGACCTGTTCTCCCCAACAAGCACCTGCCCCACGGCCAAGTCTCCAGACGGGCGAAAATACCGTCGAAGCTTTTGGCGACATCCAAAACATCGTCACAGGGCGGATACGAGACGGTCCGGAATCCCGGTGAACACCGGCAGTTCCGCCATCTCTTCCGCCAATGTCCCAGCGGCGTCGTGGTATGCCGTCGTGTCGAGCACGTGCTGAATCCGTTCGGCCAGCGCGGCGGCGGTCAGTCCTTTCACCTCGACCGGCACTCCCACTTCGAGATCTTGAATTCGCGCCGCGTTGCGGGGCTGGTCGGCGAAAAGCGGTACGGCCACCATCGGCACGGCCGCGGTCAACGCCTCCCGCACGCTGCTGTAGCCCGCGTGCGTCACGAACACCTTCGCGGCGGTGAGCAACCGCTGTTGCGGCACCTCGGGTTCGAGCCGGACGTTCGGCGGCCGCGGCCCGGTCCAGCCACCGCGGCCGATCGCGACGACCGACCGCGCCGCGACCTTCCCGAGCGCCTCCACCACGAGGTGCGGCAGCCGGGACCCGCTCATCAGCAGTCCGGCGTTGGTGCCGAACGTCGCGACGATCTCCGGAGCGCCGTCCCGGTGGCCCCGCTCGATCGGCACGCGGAAGTGGTGCTGCGCGGGCTGCCACGACCGCGGGGTCAGCCCGGCGGTGAAGGCCGGGTCGGTGGCGGCGACGCCGAACCTGGCGCGGACGGCGTCCATGCGCTCGTCGAGGTGCTCGATCTCCAACGGCGCGAACGGGGCGATGTCGATCAGCCCGTGCGGGACGCCGAGCACCTCCGCGGCGATCCGGCCGCCGTACTCGCAGGTCTCGCGCAGGATCACGTCCGGGCGCCAGGTGCGGGCGAAGTCCAGCACGTTCGCGGCCGCCCTGACCACCAGCTCCTCCGCCCACAGCGGCACCTTCAGCACGCCGTCGCGTTCCGGCACCCACGGCGGCGGCGGGCCGAAGTCCTGCGGTGACGGGATGTCCGGCATCACGGCCACGTGGCCGAGGTGCGCCATGGCCGGTCCGGTCGCGATGACCGCCTCGTGGCCCTGCTCCCGGAACGCCCTGGCCAGCGGCACCATCACGGGCATCAGGTGGGAGTGGATGGGCAACGAGGTCAGCAGCACGCGCACGGGGTCCCCTTTCGCCGTGCTTCGAGGGAACTCCCGGCGCGCGTGCCCGGACAACCCGAAAACCGGTCAGCGGACCGCGTTTTGATCAGGAGCGGGTGGGTACCTCTGCGGGATGCTCGTTGTCACGGCCACCGGATCGGCTGCGGCGTCCGCCGTTCTCACCGTCACCGGGGAGCTCGACGCCACCGGCGCGGAACGCCTGCTCACCCGGCTCGACCGCCTCCTCGACCGAGGTCACCGGCATCTGGTGCTGGATCTCTCCGGTGTCTCGTTCTGCGACTCCAGCGGGATGAGCGCCCTGGTGCGCGGCCACGCCCGCGCCTCGGCCGCCGCCGGTGGACTGCGGTTGTCGGCCGCGTCACCTCAGGTCACGCGGGTGCTCGAACTGGCGGGGCTCGCCAGGATGCTCGGCCTGCCGTCCACAGTGGACGACGTCACACCGTGACGACGAGCTTGCCCGTGGTGTGCTCGCGGACGAAGTCCACGCACGCCTGCGGGCCCTCGTCGAGGGTGTAGCGACGGCCGATCGTCGCCGGCAGCACGCCCCGCACGGCTGCTTCGGCGACTTCGCGCATGCCACCGAGAGCTCCGCCGAGGTCGATCACGAACTTCGTGTCGATGTCGTCCCGGTCCCGTTCGGGCAGCGGGTAGGTGATCGTGAGCAACCGGCCGCCCGGTCGCACGGCGTGGGCGATCCTGGTCAGCTGATCGCCCGGCAGCGCCAGGTTGAACGCCGCGTCCACGCCGACGGGGTAGGCGTCGGTGTAGCCGATGGTGTGCGCGGCGCCGAGGTCGTGCAGCAACAACGCGTCGGCGGCGGTGGCCGTGGCGATCACGGTGACACCCGCGGCCCTGAGCAACGGGACGACCGCGGTGCCGACGCCTCCGGTCGCGCCCACGACGAGCGCGGTCTCACCGCGTTGCGGCCGTGCCGTCGCGATGAGGGCCCGCGCGGTGAGGCCCGAGGTCGCCAGCGCGGCCGCGTCCGCCACGTCCAGGCCCGGTGGCCGGTGGGTCAGCAACGGCGTGTCCGCCTCGAACACCGCGTACTCGGCCAGCGACCCGGTGCTCAGCGACGGCCTGACCGGGTCGGCCAGCGGCCTGAGCACACGGGGCACGGCCTGACCGAAGATCTCGTCGCCTTCCCGGAACGCGGTCACGCCGGGACCGATCTCGGTGACCGTGCCGGCGAAGTCGTTGCCGGGCACGTGCGGGAACGCCAGGTCCGCCCTCTCCCGGTAGACGCCGCCCGGCAGGACGACGTCGGCCGGGTTGATCGACGCCGCGGCGATGCGGACCTGGATCTGCCCGGGTCCCGGCCGCGGCACCGGCATGTCCGCCACGACGTAGTTCTCCGGCGGGCCGTAACTGGTCGCGATGACTGCTTTCACCCGTAAACCCCCACTAAGATGACCGTCTGGTCACCTTAGAGTGCTCGAAACGGACCGTGCGGTC
The DNA here is from genome assembly GCF_040609115.1 of Lentzea sp. NPDC004782. NCBI lineage: Bacteria > Bacillati > Actinomycetota > Actinomycetes > Pseudonocardiales > Pseudonocardiaceae > Lentzea > Lentzea sp. NPDC004782. Next base: position 163,472 of record NZ_JBEXJN010000011.1, on the reverse strand, counting down.
AACTTGTTAGGCTGATCAGCGTGTCTCCGCGTGCCGATGCCGCCAGGAACCGCTCGTCGCTGCTCTCCGCGGCGGTCGAGGTGTTCGCCGAGCAGGGGGTGGACGCGCCGGTCGCGGAGATCGCGCACCGGGCGGGGCTGGGGAAGGGCACGGTGTTCCGCCACTTCCCGACCAAGGACGACCTGATCGCCGCCATCGTGCTGGACCGCGTCACCCGGCTGACCGAGCTGGCGTCGGAACTGGCCGGCGCCGCCGACGCCGGTGCCGCGCTGCTGGAGTTCATGCGGTACGCGGCACGCCAGCGGCAGCAGCTCGACCTCTCGTTCCTGTCGGCGGACCTCGGCGTGGAGGTGGGGGAAGCGCAGCTGCGGATGTCGCTCGCCATCACCGCGCTGGTCGACAGGGCCCGCGCGCAGGGCGCGCTGCGGCCCGACGTCACCGGCACCGACGTGATGCTGCTGATGTGTGTGCCCAACGACGTGGTCAAGCACGTGCCCGACGCGCGGCCCGACCTGTGGGAGCGCTATCTCGCGATCCTGTTCGACGGGCTGAGGCCGGAAGGCGCGCGCCCGCTGCCGCCGTTCTGACCGTCTACTTCGAACAGACCGGGCCCATCGCCTCGCCGAGCGCCTCCTCGTGCAACCGGTCGAGGCCGCGCAGCACGACCGCCGACCGTTCCGCGATCACCGCGTCGATCCGGCACCTCAGCGTGGGGTGGCGCAGCTGCTCGGTGTCCTTGAGCTCGGCGAGGATGCTCGTGGTGAGGCGGTCGAGCACCGGCCGCACCTCGGTGCCGAGGTCCGGGCGGTGCTGCGGGACCTCCTCCGGGTGCTCGGTCCAGCGCGCGTAGAGGCCGCGCTGCACGAGCTTGTTCGCCTCGATCTGGGCGCGGAAGAACGTCACCGCGTTCTCGGGGTCGAGTGCCAGTTCCGCGGCCTTGGCGCGCACGGTGTCGAGCACCTGCTTCTCGCGCACCGGGTCGTCGATGGGCTGCGGTGTGCCGAACTTGGCCGCTGCCACCAGGTCCGCCACCTGGACGCGCTGCACGGCGAGGTCGGTGAGCTCACCGAGCGGGCCGAGGGGCGTGAGCGACGCGGCGAGGGTCAGAGCGACCGCCAGAAGCTTCATGATCTCCAAGAGTGCCATGATGGCGGAGTGGAGTCCACGCGCATCGACCGTTGGCTGTGGGCGGTCCGGCTGACCAAGACCCGCCCGGACGCCGCCCAGGCGTGCCGCGGCGGCCACGTGCGGATCAACGACAAGCCCGCGAAGCCGTCCACCACCGTCGTGCCCGGCGACCAGGTCCGCGCCCGCGTCGGTGACAAGACGCGGATCGTCGAGGTGGTCCGGGTCATCCAGAAGCGGGTGGGCGCGGCGGACGCGGCCACGTGCTTCATCGACCGCACTCCCCCGCCACCGCCGGACATCCCGATCGCGCGGCGGGACCGGGGTGCCGGGCGGCCCACGAAGCGGGAGCGGCGGGTGCTGGACCAGTTCCGTTCCCAGCAGTTCTGAGCACCCGCGATCCTGCCGGGGTGCTCGATGAAGGGCTCATTCATCCACCTGAGGTGGAGGAAGGCGCCCTTCATCGACGGCGTCGGCCAGCTCGGTGAGGGATTGACCCAAAGGCAGGTCTACGCGCAGCGAGGCGAACGGGTCGCCGCGGGTCTCGCCGCGGTTGATGATCACGACCGGCAGCCCGGCAGCGGCGGCGCGGCGCACGAACCGCAGGCCGGACATGACCGTCAGCGAGGAGCCGAGGACGAGCAGCGCGCGGGCGTTGTCGACGAGCGCGTAGCACTGCTCGACGCGCGGGCGCGGCACGTTCTCGCCGAAGAACACGACGTCCGGTTTGAGGACGCCGCCGCACTCGGTGCAGCCGACGACCTCGAAGCCGCGCACGGCCTCCTCCGCCAGGTTGACGTCGCCGTCCGGGTTGATCTCGTCGGTCGTGGCGGCGAAGTCCGGGTTCGCCTCGCGCAGGCGCCGGTCCAGCCCGAGGCGCGGCGAGAGGGTCCGGCAGGAAAGGCAGATCACCCGGTCCAGGCCGCCGTGCAGTTCCACGACGTCCCGGCTGCCCGCGGCCTGGTGCAGGCCGTCGACGTTCTGGGTGATGACGCCGGCCAGCACCGGCGCCAGCCTGGCGACCGCGTGATGGCCGGCGTTCGGCCGCGCGCGGGCGATGGTGCGCCAGCCGACGTGGCTGCGGGCCCAGTAGCGCTGCCGGCCCGCCGCGCTCGTCGTGAACTCCTCGTAGGTCATCGGGGTGTGCTTGCGCAGCGACCCGCCCTCGCCGCGGTAGTCCGGGATGCCGGACTCCGTGGACAGGCCCGCGCCGCTGAGCACCAGCACCCCGCCGTCCGCGACGATCGGGACGACGTCGGTGAGGGTGGTGGTGCGCGGCAGCGACGGACCCGAAGGAGACCAGGTCAGGGTGGGCCTTGTACGCACCTCACCAGCTTACGGACCACTGCCGCAGTTCTGCCTCCGCCGCCGCCGTGTTCGCGCCCGACGGGGCCGTGACCAGCGCGAACTGCCGTCCCGCACCGGCCCGCAGCACCAGCTTGTCACCGTCCACCGCCGTCGCGGCCGAGCTCACGACCAGCGGCGAGCGCAGCGACTGCGGCAGGTGCACCTCGGTCGGCGCGGACCCGCCGTTGGAGTCCCAGACGAGCACCGCGAACGGCGCCGACCCGACCAGCGTGCGCACCGCGGTCAGCGGGATCTGCTGCCACGACTGGTGAACCCGGTCCTCGTAGGTGAACGCGAGCGTGGTGCCCGCGACGGCCTGCGGGTAGACGCGGTCGACGACACCGCGGTCGACGGTCAGCACGGGGTTGCCGGACGCGTCGAGCCCGACCGCCGAGAAGTGCTCGTCGTTCATGGCGTCACCGTCGGTCTTGACCTTGTCCGGGTTGTCGTTCATCAGCTCGTGGTGGCGGCCGTAGTTGATGTCCCAGTGCCACTGGCTGCCCGAGATCACGGTGCCGCGCGGCGCCGACCACCAGCGCGCGCCCGGCGCGGTGGAGTCGAGGCCCTGGTAGATCGCCTTGAGCACCGAGGGCGTCTTGTCGGACGTGAAGCCCGCGACGGGGTGCCCGAACTCGGACACGATCGCCGTGGTGCCGAGGGCTCGGGCGCGGTCGCGGATCGTGCCGAACGCCTGGGTGTACTGGCCGTCGCCCGCCTTGCCCGGCATCAGCACGCCCGACTGCGCCTTGCCGTCGTAGAAGTGCGCGTTGAACACGAACCGCTCGCCCAGCGACGGCACCAGCGCGAGACCGCCGGGCTCCGCGAACGAGTCCACGTTCTGGTTCCAGAACACCAGCGGTTCGACGAACGCGGGCTTCGCCGTCCAGCCGGCCTCGTCCATCTTGGTGCGGAAGCGCTGGTAGAACGGCATCAGGAGATCGCGCTCCCACTGCTGCGAGGTCTGGCCGTTGTCGTACTTGCCCGCGTACGGCTCGTTCAACGGGTCGACCCCGACGACGAGCTTGAACTCGTTGGCGGGCAGGGCTTCCCGGACGTGCTCGAGCGCCGCGCCGGCCGCGTTGAGGAACGAGTCCTGCACGCCGTCGCGGTTGTGCCAGAAGTCGTAGGTGGCGGCAGTGACGGCGTTGTTGCTCTTCATGTTCTGGCCCCAGTGGACGCAGATGCCGCACGACTCCTTGGGATACCCGCTGGCCGCCCACGCCGGCGCGCCGTCGCCGGTGTACCAGCTGCCGGGGTTGAACAGGTACCGCGAGTACAGGTCCTGGTGGAAGTCGAGGTAGACGCGGATCCCCTGGTCGGTGAACGCCCGCAGCTGTTGCGTGACGCCGTCCAGGTAGGTGTGGTCGATCTGGCCGCGCCGCGGTTCGACCCAGGCCCACGTCAGCAGGAACCGCACCGCGTTCGCGCCGGTCAGCTGCTTCATCGCGATCGCGGACTTGCGCGCGTCCGCGACGTTCGCGAACGGCAGGCCGCGGTTCTCGGCGAGCTTCGCGGTGCCGGAGACGTTGAAGCCGCGCAGCACGACCTCCCGGCCGTACTCGTCGCGGAAGACCCCGCCGGACACCCGCAGTTCGGTGCCGTCGAACGACTCCGCGTGCACGGGTGTGATCACCAGTGCCAGCAGGAAGAGGACCGTGAACAGGACTGCCCGCCGCATCGCCGCCGCCTTTGGGAACGTGAACGAGATTCGCGTTGCACGGTAGCCGGTGAATTCATGCTCGGCTAGGGTCTGATTGACAAGGGGGACGCATGATCGGGTTGACGCACAACGCATTCGACGCGTTCGACGTCGAAGTGTTCGAACACACCGTCGCGGACGAGGTCACCGCGATGACCGAGGCGTGGGACTGGTTCGAGAACCTCGTGGGGCTCAAGGGCCGCAAGATGTTCGCCCGCGTCGACGAGACGGCGGGCACCTACACCGTGTGCACGCCGCGCTTGCCCGGCGACTCCTACGACCTGACCGTCGGCGTGCTGCCCGGTGGCCGTTACCGGCGCACGGTGCTGGAAGGCGAGCCGCCGGAGCTGTACGAACGGATCGGACCGGCCATGGAGGAGCTCAAGGCGCTGGGGCCCTGGGACTCCTCCCGGCCGCTCGTCGAGTTCTACCGCCGGCACACCGTGATCGAGCTCTGGGTGCCGATCATCACCTGACGCCCGCGGTCAGCGCGTCCACCTGCAGCCGCGTCGCCCCCTCCGCCCGCACCACGACCCGCACGGACGTCGTGCCGTTGCCCAGCCGGACGTCCGCCCCCTGGTGCCGCAGGTAGTCGAGCCCCGCCGCACCGACCGCGACCGGCTCGGTCAGCGTCGTGGCCAGCTCACGGCCGGCCGAGTCGAGCTCGGTGACCACGAGCCGGACGGTGCCGTTGCCGCGCAGGACCGCGTTGGGCGTGAGAACTCCGGGCCGCACCGGGAAGTTCGCGCTCACCTCCAAAGTGGACGGTTGTGGCGCCGAGGCCTCGCGGAGCGTGCCGCAGTCGGGCACGAGGCTCCAGCGCGAGCACAGCACCCCGAACGCGGGCTTGGCGCGTTCCTTCGCGAGGTAGCCCATGGCGATGCTGTTCGGGTGCGGTGGCGTGCGCGGGTCGTCGTAGAGCTCCCAGGCCAGGGTGAGCGGCACCCGGAGGTCGGCGGTCGTCTGGAGCGTCTGCCGGGTGTAGTCGGCCTGTGCGCGTTCCGCCTGCTGGTCCGTGGCGCTCTTGCCGATCTCCCCGACGACCACCGTGCCGGCCGGGAACCTCTGCCGCAGCCCGCGCACCGCGCCGTCGAGCAGGTCGAGGGTGCTGTAGCCGTGGACGTCGACGAAGTCCATCTGCTTTCCCACCAACGCCTCCGCGAGGTCGGGGCCGTCGGTCGCCGCGTGCATGACGGACACGCCGCGCTTGCCCCTCGGCGCGGCCGTGCGGTCGTAAACCATCGCCACGTAAGCACTCTGCAGGTTCGGCTGGTTGCCGCGCACGCCGGACGTCTCGTTCTGCAGGTCGTAGTAGAGCACCGCGCCGGTGGGTTCGAGGGCGTTGATGTAGGTGTTCATCCAGTTGGCGCTGGTGACGGCGAACTCGGCCCACTTCGTGCGGTCGCTCTGCCAGTTCGGGTTGGTGAGCCAGCTGTTGGCGAACGCGATCACGAGCCGGACGCCGCGTCGCTTCGCGATACCCGCGAGGTCGGCGAGGTTGCGGGCCTGCGCCGGCGCGTCGGTGCTCTTCTCCGGCCACAGCAGGATCCTCGCGACGGTGCCGCCGGTGGACGCGATCACGTCGAAGTCCCGCGCGACCTGGTCGCGGACCTGCGGCCACACCGCGTCGCCGAGGTACTCCTGGTAGCGGCTGTCGTGCTCCGGCAGGTAGTTGAAGCCCGACCAGCCGCGGCCGTCGCGCAGGATCGTGACGCCGGCGTGCGTGACGACCTGGCCGCCTTCGTAGACCCGGACGACCTTGCGGTCCGCGCCCCGCGTGCCGATCGCGGCCGACCCGCCGCTGAGCACGGTCTCGGTGCCGTCGTCGTTGACCAGCCGTGCCTCACCACCCGTCCAGCGCACCGTGACGGGGTCGCCCGCGTTGACGACGGACTGGTCGAAGGACGCGGTCGCGCCGGAGTCGGCGGTGACGACGAGGGCGTCGAGCAGGTGTTCCTGCGCGGTGCCCGACCAGAGCGTGAACACCGTGGTGCCGCGGCTGATCCAGGTGATCCGGCCCGTGCCGGACGGGCCCTGCGCGTACAGCTTCTGCGGGCTTTCGTCGTGCGACACCCACACCTGCGCGTTGCTGAGCGAAGTGGTCCACGTCAGGTCGACGGTGCCGGTGGCGCCGGGTGCCAGCGCGAGGTGCGTGCGGCTGGCGCTGAGCTTTCCCGGCAGCTTCCCGGTGCTGCTCGCGGTGCCGAGCAGGGTCGCGAAGCTCGGCCCGCCGCGCAGTTCGAACGTCGTGGTGGTGCCCGCGTAGAGGTACGGCCAGGTGGCGCTGCCGTCGTACGTCTGCTGCCAGAGCTTGGCGGCCTTGCCGGTCTCGCGGATCCAGATCTGCACGACCTGGTTGCCGTCGGTGTGCCAGCTGACGTTCACCGACGCCGAGTTCTGGCCGGGCGGCAGCGTCACCTCGGCCGCGGACACGCTGATGCTGTTGCTCGCGTGCGCCGGCGCCACAAGGGTGGCCACCAGCGCGACGGTGAGCAGGAATGATCTCCCCCAGAGGCTCATGCGCCCCATCTGACCAGACGGGGCGCCCGAGCGCTCGGCATTCAGCCCAACGAGCCCGTCACCAGTTCGGCGGTCTTGGCCAGCAGCGGTTCGTCCGCGGGGGCGTTCGGGTCCGCGGCCTTGGTGGACAGCACCGCGATCACGATCGGCGACCGTCCGGGCGGGAACGCGATGCCGGCGTCGTTGGTGGTGCCGTACTTGCCGGTGCCGGTCTTGTCACCGAGCCGCCACGCCGCCGGCAACCCCGCGCGGATGCGGTTGGCGCCGGTCGTGTTGGCCAGCAACCACTTCGTGAGCTGGTCGGCGTCGGCGCGGTTGAGCGCGTGGCCCAGCGTGAGGCGCGCGTAGCTCTGGCCGATGGCGCGCGGCGACGTGGTGTCGGTGGTGCGGCCCGGTTCCGCCGAGTTCAGGTCCGGCTCCCAGCGGTCGAGGCGCGTGACCGGGTCACCGATCGAGCGGCAGAAGCGGCTGATGGCGGTGGGACCGCCGAGCTCCTTGAGCAGCAGGTTGGCCGCGCAGTTGTCGCTGTGGGTGATGGCCGCCTCGCACAGGGCCGAGACGGTCATGCCGTTCGCGAGGTTCTCCGGCTTGCCGGTGATCGGGCCGTAGCCGGACTTCGTCACGTCGTCCTGCGTGTAGTGAATCACCTTGCGCAGCAACGAACCGTCGTGGTCGCGACGCAGGATCGCCGCGGCCGCGAGAGTCTTGAACGTCGAGCACATCGGGAACAGCTCATCCGCGCGGTGCAACACCGTGCGGCCGGTGCCCGTGTCGGTGGCGAACACGCCGAGACGCGCGCCGTGCTGCTGTTCGAGCTCGCGCAGCTTGCCGGTGATCGTCGAAGCCTGGGCCTGGGCGGGCACGGCGACGGCCAGCGCGGCACCCGCGCCCAGTGCCAGAACCGAGCGGCGGTCAACAACCAACGTCCTGTCCCCCTTCTTGCGAAACCTGTCCACCAGTCAGGACGCGCGGGAGATCAACCGGTTGTCATCCGAGTCGGTGCAGCACGGCCGTGATCGCGAGGTCCACTGTGTACTCGTACTCGGCCTCGCGGTCGAACCGGGCGAGGTGCGCCGCGGCGTCGACCAGCGCGGGCAGCCCGCTCGCGGTGAGCGTGTCCTCGCGGTCGTTGCTCCCGAACGCCGGAGCCGCCGACACCTCGCGCAGGAGCGTGCCGATCAGCGTGGCGAGCAGCATCCGCAGCATGTGCACGGCCTCCTCGGTGCCCGCGCCCGCGTCGCGCAGCACCGCCAGCACGGCGTTGACGGGGGCGAGCGCCTGCGGGGACGCGAGCTGGCGGGTCAGCACGAGCGGAGCGGCCTGCGGGTGTTTCAGCGCCTGGTCGCGGAAGCTGTCGGCGATGGCGCGCAGGTCGCGGCGGGCGTCGCCGGTGGGTGCGGGCAGGACCAGGCCGCCCAGCAGGTGCTCGGTGACGGCGTCGAGCAGGCCGTCCTTGCCGTCGACGTGGTTGTAGAGGCTCTTCGCGTCGACCCCGAGCGCCCGCGCGACCGAGCGCATGCCCACCGCCGCGGTGCCTTCCGCGTCGATGACCTGCAGCGTCGCCGCGACGATCGACTCGCGGGACAGCAGCGGCGTGCGGGGGCGGCCTCGGCGGGTTCCGGTCACCCGGCCATTGTGCCTTGCGGATGTCCACGGTGTGGGTTTAGCGTTTAACCCACACCGTGGGTATTGGAGGAATTTGATGTCCGACCGGTTCACCTTGCCCGCGCGGGAGGTCCTGGAGGCCAGGGAGAAGCTCGTGCTCGACCACTTCCGCGACGAGGTGGCCCACGACTGGGACGCCACGCTGTCGACGTTCCCCCACCCGCACTACGAGATCATCGCCCAAATGGTCGTCCACGACGGCGACAGCGCGGTGCGGCAGTACTACACCGACACGCGCGTCGCGTTCCCCGACCAGCACCACGAGCTGATCTCGTTCCGGCACAGCGCCGACGCGGTGATCGTGGAGTTCTGGCTGCTCGGCACGCACCTCGGGCCGTTGGGCAGGATCCCGGCCACCGGTGGCACGCATCGCACGCGGATGACGGCGTACTTCATCTTCGACGAGCACGAGAACCTGGTCACCGAGCGGATCTACTTCGACCAGCTGTCCGTGCTGAAGCAGCTGGTCGCTGGGATCGACCGGCGCAGGCCGAGCGGGCTGCGCAAGCTGCTGCAGGTGCTGCGCGGGGTGCTCGCGATGTCGGGCGGTCAGCCCGATCCGCGGCTGACCAGCACCACTCCCCCGGACCTCTGAGCAGGCTGCCGGAGGACACGTCCGCAGGAGCGCTTGCGTCGTGGATGAAGGGCGCCTTCATCGACCTCAGGTGGAGGAAGGAACCCTTCATCCACGACGAAGATCGCGCTTGGTCAGCGACGGGAGCCGGGGGCGTTCCAGCCGGGCGTGATCCGCACGGTGCCCTCCTCGGGCTCCACCCGGTGCCGGGCGACGTGCCTGCCGCCCTTCGGCTTGTCCGGCTTCTTCGCCATCAGCATCAGCACCACGGCGACGATCAGCCCGAGCGTCGCGAGCCCGGCGGCCACGGCACGCGCGGCCGGGTGCTGCAGGACCAGCGTGCTGATCGTCAGTGCGAGCACGAGCGCGGCGATCGGGCCGATGACGGCCATGTCGTGACGTTCCCGCGGCTGCTCGACCGGCTGGACGACCTGGACCGGCGCGCGCGTTTCGATCGTCTCGAAGTGCTGCGGAGAGGCCGGAGGCCGCACGCCGGGGGGAACCGTCACACCCAGCATGCTGCCTGAGGAAGGCGCGCCGCCGCAAACCTCGCGTTCGCCGTCCGGTCCGTGTTCCCATGTAGCCGCTGGGCAAAGGGAGGTCCGTCATGTGCCGGTGGCTCGCGTATTCCGGTTCGCCGGTGCTGTTGGAGGAACTGCTCTACGCGCCGGAGAACTCGCTGGTCATGCAGTCGAAGCACGCCCGGCTGGGCGCGACGGCCGTGAACGGGGACGGGTTCGGCATCGGCTGGTACGGCAGCACGAGCACGCCGGGGCTGTTCCTGAGCACCGAGCCCGCGTGGAACGACCGCAACCTCCGCGAGCTGTCCGCGCAGATCACCGTCGACCGCGTGTTCGCGCACGTGCGGGCGTCCACCGGCGGCGCGGTGCAGCGGTCGAACTGCCACCCGTTCCGCTGGAAGAACTGGTTGTGGATGCACAACGGGCTCGTGGCGAAGTTCCCGCTGGTGCGCCGCGAGCTGGCGCTGGCGATCGACCCGCTGCTGTTCCCGCTGATCGAGGGCTCGACGGACTCAGAGATCATGTTCTACCTCGCGGTCAGCTTCGGCCTGGACCAGGACCCGCCCGCCGCCGTCGCGCGCATGGTCGAGTTCGTCGAGGACGTCGGCAGGCGCGCGGGCGTCGAGTACCCGGTCCAGATGACCGTCGCGGTCACCGACGGCTCCACCACCTGGGCGTTCCGCTACTCGAGCCGCGGCAAGTCGCGAACGCTGTTCCACAGCACCGACGTGACGACGCTGCGCCGCCAGTACCCCGACAACCCGGCGCTGCACGACCTGGCCGACGACTCGCGGCTGATCGTGTCCGAACCGCTGGGCGACCTGGTGGGCGCCTGGCAGGAGGTGCCCGAGTCGACGTGCGTCGTCGTGCGGCCCGGTGTCGAGGAGGAGCTGCTGCCGTTCAAGCCCTGAATCGTCAGGCAATCGTCAGATAACCGGGGAACTTCCTCACTAGCGTCTGGTTCGGCCCGCCGCCCCGGACTCCTCGGAGAGGTTCCTCGTCATGCTGAACACGGCAGCGGCAGCACTGGTAGCTCTGACCGCCCTCGCGCCCATCGACGCGGCGGAAGAAGAACCCACGGCCACCCTCGAGGTCGTGACCGTCAACGGCTCGGGTTGCCCGGCCGGCGACGCCGACGTCGCCACCACCGACAGAACATTCACCATCAGCTATCACACGTTCCTGGCACGGGCAGGTGACGGTTCCTCACCCGTCGACATGCGCAAGAACTGCCAGGTCAACATCCGGGTGTCCGTGCCGGATGGCTACACCTACGGCCTGGCGCGCACCACCTACGAGGGCTACGCGCATCTGCAGGACGGCGCTACCGGCCTCAGCCGGATCAGCACCTACCTCCAGGGCACGTCGCCCACCGCCGCGGTGACCCAGACGTTCACCGGGCCGTTCAGCGACGACTGGCAGACGAGCTACCGCCCGAGCTCGACGGAGATCCAATGGTCGCCGTGCGGTTCGCCGCGCAACATCAACGTCAACGGCGAAGTGCGCGTGATGCTCGGGTCGGCGGATCCGGACCGGCTGAACTTCGCGATCGTGGAGTCGAGCCGCGGGGTGGTGCGGGTCAGGCGCTGCTGAGCACCGGCCTGGCGGTGATCAGCTGGTTGAGCACCGCCGCGCACACCGCCAGGCCGCCGAACCCGTACGCGAGCCACGCCGGTGCTCCCCCGCTCGCCAGCACCGTGCCGCCCAGCCCCGCCCCGAGCGACGAGCCGAGGTAGATCGCGGACGCGTTGAGCGACACGGCGACCGGGCCCTCCAGCGGTCGTGCCGCCATCACCCGGTGCTGCTGCGTGGCCGGGCAGCTCCACGCGCTGGCGCCCCACAGGAAGACCAGCAGGGCGGGTGGGCCGACGGGCAGCAGCGCCAGGCTCGCGCCCATCACGGTGAGCAGGACGCCCATCAGGGCGCGGGTGTCGCGCCAGCGGTCGATCACCGCGCCCACCAGCAGGTTGCCCACGAGCCCGCCCAGACCCCAGATCACCAGGTAGACGGTCACGTTGTCGCGGTTGAGGATCGGGGCGATGTAGGTGTAGGTGCCGAGGCTCGTGAGCGTGGAGAAGACGGTCACCAGCACGATCGACAGGACGTGCCGGTCGGCCAGGACTCCCAGGCGCGCCTTGAGCGACGGCGGTGCGGCGGGCGGGATGGCGGGCAACGACACCGCCACCCCGCACATCGCCACCACCCCTAGTGCGGTGACGAGCCAGAACGTGCCGCGCCAGCCGACGTGCGACGCGAGCAGCAGGCCCAGCGGCACGCCCGCGACGGTGCCGGAGCTCAGACCGATGGTGATCAGCGCGAGGGCGCGGCCGCGGCGTTCCGGTGCGACGAGGGCGGCCGCGGTGGCCGCCGACATCGGGGAGTACAGGCCCGCGCCGAAGCCCGCGATCACCCGTGACAGCAGCAGGAACGCGAGTGAGGTGGCCACGGCGCTCAGGGCGTTGCCAACGGTGAAGACGGCCAGGGCGGACAGCAGGACCACGCGCATCGGCTTGCCGGTCACCAATGTTGCGGCGATCGGCGAGAGAAGTGCGTAGGACAGGGTGAAGACGGTGACGAGCTGGCCCACCGCGGGGACCGGCTGGTGCAGGGAGGCGCTGATCTGGGGCAGTACTCCGGCCACGACGTACGCGTCCAGGCCCAGCGCCACCATGCCGGGCAGGAGGGTGAGGACCTGGCGCATCAGACGCCCCGAACCGCCTCGCTGTCCGTCCACCCGTCCACTCCCCAGTCCCGCAGGGCGGACGCGGTGTGCTGGCCCGCGTACGGCGCCACCGACGGCACCCCGGTCCCCGAGCGGGAGAACCGCGGCGCGGGCCGGGGCTGGTGCTGACCGCCGACGTCGACGAACGAGCCGCGTGCCTGCAGGTGCGGGTGCCCGGCGACCTCGGAGGGCGCCAGCACCGGTGCCACGCAGGCATCCGAGTCGGCGAAGATCTTCTCCCACTCCGTGCTGTCGCGGGACAGGAACGCCTCGCCGATCTTCACCGTCAGCAGCGGCCAGCCGGACTCGTCGTACTGGTCGGGCAACGCGACCTCGCCCAGGCCGAGCTTGTCCAGCAGCTCGCGGTAGAAGTGCGGCTCCACCGCGCCGACCGACAGGAAGCGGCCGTCGGCGCACTCGTAGGTCGTGTAGAACGGCGCGTCGACCACCGTGACGCGGCCGGGGGTGTGGCGCCACTGGTCGATCAGCACGGACAGCAGCGCGGTGCCCTCGACCATCGCCGCGTCGATCACCTGGCCCTGCCCGGAACGCGCGCGTTCCAGCAGCGCCGCCTGGATGCCGATCACCAGCTGCAGCGCGCCTCCCGCGAAGCTCGACAGGTAGTACGGCGGCGGCGTGGCCGGGGCCTGGCCCGGCACCGACAGCGCGCCCGTGACACCGAGGAACGTGATGTCGTGGCCCGCGCGCCGGGCCAGCGGACCGTCCTGGCCCCAGCCCGTGACGCGACCGTAGACCAGCCGCGGGTTGCGCTGCAGGCACACCTCCGGGCCGATGCCGAGCTTCTCCGCGCTGCCGGGTCGTCCGCCCTCGACCACGACGTCGGCGGCCGCGACGAGGTCCAGCACGACCGCGGGGCCGTCCGGGTGCTTCAGGTCCACGGCGACGGACCGGCGGCCGCGGCCCAGCGGGTCGGGTGACGGCTCGGCGGGAGCGGCGGGCACCTGGGCCGCCCGGTCGATGCGCAGCACGTCCGCACCGAGGTCCGCGAGCACGGTCGCGGCGAACGCCCCGGCGACCGACCCGCCGATCTCCAGCACCCGCACGCCTTCCAACGGACCAGGCACAACCCCTCCAACCACTCGACGACGACGCTGCCCAGACTTCCCGCGCGGGCGCGCGAAGTCGCTACGAGGTCCCGTAGTGACCGCGGCGGGAGAACCCACCTAGCTTCGGCGCCAAAACGAGAGGAGCAGAAGTGTCTGTGGTCTACACGGCGGAGGTCACGTCGAGCGGGGACGGCCGGCAGGGCGCGGCGACGTCCGCCGACGGGGTGCTCGACCTGAAACTGACCAGTCCCAAGGAGGTCGGCGGCAGCGGCGAGGGCACGAACCCCGAGCAGCTCTTCGCGGCCGGGTGGGGCGCGTGCTTCCACTCGGCGCTGCGACTGGTGGCGCGCAACGCGAAGGCCGGCCTCACCGACAGCACCGTCACGGTCTCGGTGGACCTGGTGAAGGGCGAGGACGGCTACCACCTCGGCGCGCACATCGTCGCCACGCTGCCCGGTCTCACCCAGGAGCAGGCGGACGACCTGGTCGGGCAGGCGCACCAGCGCTGCCCGTACTCCAAGGCCACGCGCGGCAACATCGACGTCGAGGTCACCGCCAAGGTCTGAAAACGATGAACGGCGCTTCGTCCACCTCACGTGGACGAAAGCGCCGTTCATCGAGCACCTAGGCCGAGGCTGCGGCCTTGGCGGCCAGCGGCAGGGCCGAGGCGATCCGGTCCAGCGCCGCGTCGTCGTGCGCGGCGGACAGGAACCACGACTCCAGCGCGGACGGCGGCAGGTAGACGCCCTGGTTCAGCATCGCGTGGAAGAACGCGTTGTAGCGGAACGTCTCACTGGCCTTCGCCGACTCGAAGTCCGTCACCGGCTCGGCGGCGAAGAACACCGAGAACATGTTGCCGCTGTGCTGCAGCTGGTGTTCGACGCCTTCGCGGGCCAGCGCGTCCGAGATCATCCCGCCGACCACCGTCGCCGTCGCGTCCAGGTGCGTGTACACGTCGGGCGTGCAGTGCCGCAGGGTCGCCAGACCTGCTGCCGTGGCAACGGGATTGCCCGACAGCGTGCCCGCCTGGTAGACCGGGCCGGCCGGGGCGAGGTGGGCCATCACGTCCGCGCGGCCGCCGAACGCCGCTGCCGGGAAACCGCCGCCCATGACCTTGCCGAACGTGAACAGGTCGGCGGCCACGCCCTCGCGGCCGTACCACCCGGCGCGCGAGAGCCGGAACCCGGTCATGACCTCGTCGGAGATCAGCAGGGCGCCGAACGCGGACGTCAGCTCGCGCAGCCCGGCGGTGAAACCGGGGGCGGGCGGGACGACGCCCATGTTGCCCGGCGACGCCTCGGTGATCACGCACGCGATCGCGTCCGGGTTCTCGGCGAAAACGGCGCGGACGGCGTCGAGGTCGTTGTACGGCAGCACGATCGTGTCGCCGGCCTGCGCGCCCGTGACGCCCGGCGTGTCCGGCAGCGCGAACGTCGCGACACCGGAACCCGCCGCGGCCAGCAGCGCGTCGACGTGGCCGTGGTAGCAGCCCGCGAACTTGACCACCTTGGTGCGGCCGGTGAAACCGCGCGCCAGGCGGATCGCGGACATCGTCGCCTCGGTGCCGGAGCTGACCAGGCGCACCGACTCGACCGGGTCCACGCGGGCCACGATCTCCTCGGCCAGCAGGACCTCGTTCAGCGTCGGCGTGCCGAACGACGTGCCCTGGCCGATCGCCTCGTGCACGGCCTCCTGCACGGCCGGGTGGGCGTGGCCGAGGATCATCGGGCCCCACGAGCAGATCAGGTCGACGTACTCGCGACCGTCCGCGTCGGTGATGTACGCGCCCTTGCCGCTCTTCATGAACCTCGGCGTGCCGCCGACCGCGCGGAACGCCCGCACCGGCGAGTTCACCCCGCCCGGCACGGTCTTCTGGGCGCGCTCGAACAACGCCTCCGACTCGGGAGCGGAAGCCGGCTTACCGATATCCACAATGGACAGAGTCATCTCAGGCTTCCTTCGCGATCACGTGAGCGGCGTCGAGGATCTTCGTGCCCTCGGCGAGCACCCGGACGGGGTTGAGGTCGAGCTCGAACCCGCCCTCCCAACCGGACACCAGCGCTGCCACGGTTTCCAGCGTCCGCACCAGCGACGGGACATCGGCCGCGGCACGGCCGCGCGCGCCGTCCAGCAACGCCTTGCCGCGCAGCTCGGAGACCATCTGCGCCGCGTCTCCAGGCGCGAGAGGCAGCAGCCGCGAGGTCGCGTCGTCGAGCGCCTCGGTGAAGATGCCGCCGAGACCCAGCGTCAGCACCGGGCCGAGGTCCGAGGTGCGCACGCCGATGATCAGCTCGACGCCCTCGCCGACCAGCTCCTCGACCAGCACCGCGCCACCGAACGCCGACAGCTCGTCGAACGCGGCCGCCGCGTCCGCCGACACCACACCGACCTTCACCGCGCCGACGTCGGTCTTGTGCACCAGGCCCGGCACGACCGCCTTGAACACCGCGGTCCCGCCGACCTCGTCCACCACGGCCTTGGCCTCGGACGCCGACGCCACCACCCGCCCGACCGGCACGGAGAGCCCGGCCTGCGACAACAGCGCCTTCAGCTCCGGCTCGGTCAGCTCACCCGCAGGAGCCGCAACTTCCAAGCCCGCCAACGCTTCCGCGGAACGCGGCTTGCTCACGTGCCACAAAGCAGCGGCAGCGCGCACGGCCCGGGCAGGCGACGGGTAGTCCGGCAGACCGGCCTCCCGCAGCGTCGCGCGGGCGTTCGGTGCGAGGAAGTCCGCGCCGGTGCGGGACACCAGCACCGGCTTGCCGGACTTCTCCGCCACCTTCGCGAGCGCCCGCACCGCCTTGTCGACGTCCCCGTCGGTCATCACGCAGAAGCACCCGATGATCATGTCGACGGTGTCGTCCGCGGCGATCACGTCCAGCGAACGGTCGAACAGCGAGGGATCGCTCAGCACCGCGGCCGTGATGTCGACCGGGTTGTTCGCCGAACCGAAGCTGGGGATGATCTCGGCCAGCGCGGCGCGCGTCTCGTCCTTCAACGGCGTCAGCTCGAGCCCCTGGGCGACAACGTCATCGGCGGCGAGGATGCCCGAGCCACCGGACGTCGTGACGATCGCGACCCGCGGCCCACGAGGCCTGCGCGGCGAGGTGAACGCGTCACCGGCGTCGAGCAGCTCGTCGATGTCCCCGGCCCGCACGATGCCGAACTGCCGCAGCGCCGCGTCCAGCACCCGGTCGTCCGTGGCCAGCGCACCGGTGTGCGAGGCGGCCGCGCGGCCGCCTTCCTCGCTGCGACCGGACTTGAGCAGCGCCACCGGCTTGCCCGACGACGCCAGTGACCGCAGCGCCGCGACGTCCGGGACGTTCTCCAGGTAGCCCAGCAGCCCGGTGCACGACGGCTCGGCGGCCAGCTCGGCGAGGACCTCCAGCGCGGAGACGTCGGCGTCGTTGCCGGTGGTGATCACCCAGCCCGGCCGCATGCCGCGCTCGATGCCCAGCGACGCCGCGCCGAAGCCCAGCGCACCGCTCTGCGAGACGATGCCGAGCCCGCCCGGTTCCAGCGACACCACGGCCTCGGCGGAGAACAACGGGCTGAACGTCGCCATCACCTTGTTGCCGAAGCCGACCGCGCCGATGCAGTTCGGCCCGATCAGCCGCAGGCCACCGGCCCGCGCCCGTGCCACGGTCTCGGCCTGCAGCGCCGCGCCCTCGTCGCCGGTCTCGGCGAACCCGGACGACGCGATGATCGCGACCTTGATCCCGGCGGCCACGCAGTCGTCGACGGCGGCGGGCACGCGGTCGGCCGACACCACGATGAACGCGAGGTCGATCGGGCCGGGCGCCTGCAGCACCGAGGGGTAGGCCTGGTAGCCGAGGATCGTGCCGCCCTTGGGGTTGATCGGCAGGATGCGGCCGGGGTAGCCGTAGCGCTGCAGGTACGCGACGGGCTTGCGGCCCAGCGCCCCCTCGCGTTCGGTCGCGCCGATGACCGCGACGGACTCGGCGTTCCACAACAGGGACAACTCACTCATGCCACAACCTCATTCGCCTCGGGGAGGTCGAACAACTTCCCCAGCACTTCCACGTACTGCGAGCCGTCAGGGGCACCGGCCAGCTCACGGGCCCGCACAGTGGGCCCGTGCAACACCTTCTCCACGATCCGGTGCACCGACAGCGTGATCTCCGACCGGTGCTGCTCGTCGAACGTCGGCACCTTCCGGAACAACCGGCCCAGCTCGGCCTCCGCCGTCGTCGACGCGACGGTCCGCAGCTTCACCAGCGCCGGCGCGACCTTCGCGGCCCGTTGCGCCGCGAGAAAGCCCTCGACCTCGCTGTCGATCAACGCCCGGACCGAGGCCACACTGGACAGTGCCGACTCGTCCGGGCCGTTGCCCGCCAAGGTCTCCAGGTCGACCAGCGACACGCCGTCGACCTTGGCCACGTCACCGTCGATGTTGCGCGGCAGCGCCAGGTCCAGCAGGAACAACGGCGACCCCGCGCGGTGGCGCACGGCCTCCTCCGCGTCCGCAGCGGTGATCAACGCCCCGGTGCCACCGATGCAGGTCACGACGAGGTCCACCGCTGTGAGCAGACTGGGGATCTGCTCCAGCCCGAACCCGTTGCCACCCGTTGTCTCCGCGAGCCGAGCGGCCTTCTCCGGCGTGCGGTTCGCCACGTCGATGCGCGCCAGCCCGCTGCCGCGCAACGCCGCCACGACCACGCCGGCCATCGCCCCCGCGCCCACGACGAGCGCCGACCGGCCGGACATCGCGCCGACGACGTGTTCCAGCGCGGACAGACCGACCGTGGCGAGCGAGCGCCCGGCGCGGTTGATGTCGGTCTCGGTGCGGACCCGCTTGCCCACCCTGATCGCGGACTGCACCAGCTGGTTGATGAGCGGTCCGGCCGTGCCGAGGCGGCGCGAGCGGTCCAGCGCGTCCTTGACCTGGCCGAGGATCTGGTCCTCGCCGATGACGATCGACTCCAGGCCGCTCGACACCGAGTACAGGTGCCGCACCGCGTCCGCGCCCTCGTGCTGGTAGAGAAACCTCGACGCGTCCTCTTCGGACAGACCGAGGCGCTCGACCAGCTTGGCGCGCAACGAGGAGGCGGCCGATTCGGACTGCTTCTCGACGTAGAACTCCATCCGGTTGCACGTCGACAACGCGTAGACGGCCCCGAACTCGTCTTCCGAGTTGATCTCGCCGAGCACCGCGTCCAGGTCCTCACCGGAGATCACGACGCGCTCCAGCACGTCCACCGGGGCCGAGGAGTGGCTGATGCCCAGCACGGTCAGCTTGACGTCTCCCACGCTCACCGCTCCAGTCGTGTGGCGAACTCGGTCGCCCAGTAGCTGATGATGATCGACGCGCCGGCGCGCCGGATGGAGTTGAGGCTCTCCAGCACGACCTGGTCGCGGTCGAGCCAGCCCTTCGCGGCGGCGGCCTCGATCATCGAGTACTCGCCGGAGACCTGGTACGCCGCAACGGGAACGTCGACGTGCTCGGCGACCAGGCGCACGATGTCGAGGTAGGCCCCGGCGGGCTTGACCATCACGAAGTCCGCGCCCTCCGCCAGGTCGAGGTCGACCTCGCGCAGCGACTCGCGGATGTTGCCGGGCACCTGCTGGTACGCGCGGCGGTTGCCCTTCAGCGACGACTCCACGGCGTCGCGGAACGGGCCGTAGAACGCCGAGGCGTACTTCGCCGAGTAACCCATGATCGGCACGTGGGAGAAGCCGGCGGCGTCGAGCTTCGCGCGGATCCGGCCGACCTGACCGTCCATCATGGCGCTCGGCGCGATCACGTGCGCACCGGCTTCCGCCTGCACCACGGCCATGTCCGCGAGGCGTTCGATGCTGGCGTCGTTGTCGACGTCGCCGTCCGGGCCGAGCACGCCGGTGTGGCCGTGGTCGGTGTACTCGTCGAGGTTCACGTCGCCGATCACGACGGTCGCGTCACCGACCTCCTCGACGACGTCGCGCAACGCCACCTGCAGGATGCCGTCGGGGTCGGTCGCGCCGAGGCCCAGCGGGTCCTTGGAGACCGGGATGCCGAACAGCAGCAGGCCGCCGACGCCCGCGCTCACGGCCTCCGCGGCGGCCTTGCGCAGCGACTCGCGGGTGTGCTGGTAGACGCCGGGCATCGAGCTGATCTCGCGCGGCTGGTCGATGCCCTCGCGCAGGAACAGCGGCTGGACGAGGTTGCTCGGGTGCAGCCGGGTCTCCGTGGCGAGCCTGCGCAGCGCGGGCGTGCGACGGAGTCGGCGGGGCCGGGCGACGGGGAACTGAGAAGACATCAGATGGCCTTTCCGAGGAAGACGTTCTCGACGTGCTCGGTGAGCGCGTCGCCGGGCCGGCGGAACCAGTAGCCCGCCGTGGAGCGGTTCACCACGCCGAGGCGGCCGAGGTTCACCGCGAGTTCCGCCTGCCGCACCAGGAGTCCGGCGGGGTCGATCACCGGAACGCCGTGCAGCTCCTTGATGCCGAGGTGCCAGAAGATCTCCGCCGGGATGCCCTCGCCGGGGATCAGCACCTGGGCACCGGCGGCGACGGCCTTCTTCGCGGCGGCGTCGAACACCTCGACGAACCGGTCGAAGTCGCCGTCGAGCGCCTGGCGCACGGCCTCGTGGCCGTCGTCGACCAGCTCGTAGGCGGCGAGGCGGCTGGTCAGGCCGTAGCGCTCGATGTTCTCGGTGATGATCTCCCGCAACGCGGGCATGAAACCGAGGACACCGAACTTGTAGCCGAGCATCGCCGAGTAGAAGAAGCTCGTCTCGCCGTAGCCCAGGGTCGGGATGGACGTCTGGGCACGGCCGTCGTGCAGACCGGGGTCCTGCCCGGCGGCGATCACCCACGCGTCGAAGCCCTGCCGTTCGGCTTCCACCGCGCCACGGGCGAAGTAGGCGTTGAAGTGGATCTGCAGCGCGCCGAACTTCACCAGGTCGAACGGCGTCTCGGTGTCGTAGGTGTCTTCGGGGAGCGTCTTGATGACGATCTCGGTGCCGGGCGAGGTGACCTCGGCGAGGTGCTTGCGGTACCACTCGTCGAGCAGTGGCAGCCGGCCTTCGACGGTGTGCTTGTGGAACCAGATCTTCATGAGGCAGCGGACCCTTCGAGGCTGTGTTGAATCATCTTGGGCACCGAGTCGAGCATCGATGCCTGGACGAGGTACTGCGCGGCTTCGGCGGGATCGCTCGCGGTGGCGGCGAGCTGACGCACCGCGGCCTCGACGCTGCCCGCTTGTCCGTCCACTCCGGACACTCGTGCTTCGCTGCGCGGGATGACGTGGTCGGTGACCACGTTCCGGCGGCGTCGCGCGGCCTCGTCGAGCAGTGCGCTTCCCCGGATCAGGGCGGTGGCGAGATCGACCGCGTCGTGAATGCCGCAGTTCATGTTCATGCCACCGGCGGTGGAGGTCAGATGAGCCGCGTCGCCCGCGAACAGAACGCGTCCCACCTTGTAGTTGTCGATCACGCGGCGCGAGGTGCGGTAGGTGTGCGCGTCCCGCACCTCGATCCGGTCGGCCAGCGTCGGCAACGCCTTGTGCAGCAACGCTTCCACCGAGACGCCGGTCTGGTGGGGCAGGCGCAGGATCACCCGCCAGTGGTCGGGCAGCCCGAGGACGCTGCACGACCCGGCCGGGTCCCGGAAGTACGTCATCGGCGAGAGGCCGGGCAGCAACCGGTCCAGCTCGGTGGTCGTGATGACGCGCAACGCGCAGGTCGGGTACTCGACGCCGGGGAAGCCCAGGCCGAGCTTGGTGCGAACCGTGCTGTGCGCGCCGTCCGCTGCGATCACGTACTCGGCGCGGATCGTGCCGCCGGACGTGATCAGCTCAACGCCGTCGGTGTCCTGCCGGACGTCGACGACCTCGGTGTTCCAGCGGATGTCCGGAACGTGCTCGAGCAGCAACGGGGTCAGCTCGGTCTGCTCGGCGTGCAGCCGGAACGGGTGCGCGGTCCGGTCGGCGATGGCGGCGTAGCTCATGCGCGTCAGGAGCTCGCCGGTCCGGCTGCGCCACTGCAGGTCGTGCACCTTGCGGCCACGAGCGATGAACTCCTCGGCAACGCCCAGCCCGGCCAGGAGGTCGAGCGTGGCCGGGTGGAACGTCGAGGCGCGCGACGCCGTGCCGAGCGCGGGTCCCCGTTCCAGCACCGTGACCGGGACACCCGCCCGCGCCAGCACCACGGCCGCCGTCAGCCCGACCGGTCCGGCTCCGACGACGGCGATCACGGCGCCAGCCGCCAGTCCACGACCGCGTCCGGCACGAGCCGGTCCAGCGCCCACCACGCGGTGGCGAGGTTCGAGGTGAGGATCGTGCGTTCGGTGCCCGCCTTGAGCTCCTTCAGCGCCGCCAGGGTGAACATGCCGGTGCCGGTCATGAGCAGCACCTCGTCACGGGGGCGATCGGCCGCCCGGACCTGTTCGACCAGCTCGTCGGTGGTGACGTCGTAAGGCGAGAAACCCTTGGCGGACTTGACCTTCACGATGTCGCGGACCTTGATCCCGGCGGCCTCCCAGTACCCCCGCGAGAGGTCGGTGAGCCACTGGGCGTACGGGGACACGAGCGTGACCTCGGTGGCGTCGATGCTCGCGAGCGCCGCCAGCACGGTGCGCGTGACGGTCGTGACCTCCACGCCGAACCGCGCGCTCAGGTCGTCGCAGAACTCCTGCTCGCGCTCGGGCCCCTGCAGGTAGTGCGACCCGCTGCACTCGGCGACGACCGCACGGGCGCCGAGGCGGCCGAACGACGCGATCGCGGGCGCCAGCGCCTCGTTGTACTTCGCGATCCGCTCCCGTTGTTCGAACTCGGTGAACAACGGGAAACGGGTGGCGTGGACGTTCACATGACCGAACAGCAGCGCGGCGATCTCCGGTTCGACCGCCGCATTTCCGGACGGCACCACGACACCCAGTCGTGGGGCGGTTGGGTTGACCATTCCCCCGGTTCCTCCTCGAGTCGCGATCCAACGTCGCTGACGTTATGAGCGAGGACTGGGGAGTTCACTACGGAAGTCCGCAGAAGTGCTTGATACATCAATTCTTGCGGGATGCCGAAGGTATTTGGCCACAGCACGCGGAAAAGGGCCTCCCGGACGATGTCCGGAAGGCCCTTCGCCGGGCGGGAAGGCGGGGGTCAGGCCTTCGCCGCCGCGGGGGCCGGGGACGAGGGCGACGGTGCCTGCGCGGCCTTGGGCTTGCGGCGCACGAGCATCACCCCGGCGACGGACGCGATCGCACCGACGTAGAGCGGCCACCCCGCGGGCTCACCGAGCACCAGCGCGCCGAGAGCCACCGAGACGATCGGGAAGAGGTAGGTGACGGTGGACGCGACGGTCGGCCCGTCCTTGGTGATCAGCTGGAAGTTCAGCACGTACGCGAGACCCGTGCAGATCGGCCCGAGCACGGCCAGCGCGACGAGCGCGTCGGTGCGCAGGTGCACCGGCTGCAGACCGGCGAACGGCATCGCGAGCAGCAACAACGCGCTCGCGGCGGTCAGCTGCGCGGCCGCCAGGGTGAGCGGCGGGATACCGCGCCCGGCGAGGAACTTGCCCATGTAGGCGAAGCTCGCGCCGAGGCTGACGGTGCCCACGACGAACGCGACGATGCTGCTCGTGCTGCCCGTCGACGCGGCGTTCCACGGTGCCGCGATGATGATCGTGCCGACCATGCCGAGCAGCACGCCGCCGATCTTGGTGGCGGTCAGCTTGCGGTCCTGCCCGAGCACGTACGCGCCGACGATCGTCCACAGCGGCGTCGTCGAGTTGACCACGCCCGCGACGCTCGACGACCCGTGCTGCTCACCCCACGCGAAGAGCACCCACGGAATCGCGTTGCCGAGCAGCGCGGCGATGGCGAGGTGTCCCCAGATCGATCCGAAAGCCGGCAGTTTGCCGCCGCGGCTGTACACGAACGGCAGCAGCACGACCGCGCCGAGCACCAGCCGGGCGAACACCATCTGAACGGGCGAGAACGCGAATCCGGCGATTTTGATGAAGAGGAAGACCGAGCCCCAGATGAGGCCGAGCGCGACCAACCTCACCAGGCTCATCCTGGACACGGCAGCAGACATCAGAAATCCCTGTTCCTCACGTCGGTAATCCAGACCGGAGAAGTTCTGCAGCCAGCTTCACACGCGCGTGAGGAGAGTTCCATCGAGATTTTCCGCTCTCAATCGTGCAGGGAAACTTCACGATCGGCCGCCTTCGCCTCGGCCGCCGTCGCCAGCGCGCCCAGCACCGCCGCGAGGTGCGGTGCCTCCTCGCTGCCCCTGCGCACCGCCGCGAACACGTGCCGGGTCGGCTGCTCGGCGTCGAGCACCCTGATCACCACGTCCTCGCGCGGTCCCGCGTTGATCAACCGCGGCACCAGCGCCAGGCCGAGCCCGAGCGCCACCGCGCCCAGGGTCGCTTCCCAGTCACCGATGTGGTGCACGATCTCGGGCGTGAACCCGGCCGCGATGCACGCGGCGAACGAGATGTCGCGGCACGTCCCGGTGTTGGAGAAGATCCACGCCTCGTTCGACAGGTCCGCGAGCCGCACGACGGGCGCGTGCGCGAGCGGGTGGTGCACCGGCAGGGCGACGTCGAACCGTTCGGCCAGCAGCGCGACCCGGTGGAAGCGGCGGTCGGTGGCCGCCGGGCTGTCCTTGGACTCCAGGCTCAGCACCACGTCCACGTCCCCGCGCACCAGCTGGTCGAACGAGTGCGGCGGATCCGACTCGACCAGCCGCACGCCCACCCCGGGGTGGCTGTCGCGCAGCTCGCGCACGGCGGGCAGCACCAGGCCGGACAGGGTGGCCGCGAAACCCGCGACGCGAACCTCGGCCACCGAGCCTTCCGAGTACGCCTGGAGATCGGCCTGGACGCGCTCCAGCTCGGCGAAGATCTCGTTGGCACGCCGCAGGAGCACGCGCGCCGCGTCGGTCAGCCGGACGCGGCGGCCCACCGGTTCGATCAGCCGGACGCCCGCTTCCTTCGACAGCGCCACGAGTTGCTGCGACACCGCGGACGGCGTGAGGTGCAGCGCCTGCGCCACCGCGGCGACGGTGCCGCGTTCGTCGAGCTCGCGCAGCATGCGCAGTTTGCGGACGTCCAGATCACCCATCAGCGCAACTCCCCCGTCCTCAGCTCCACGATCTCGGACGCGACGAGTTCCAGCAACCCCAGGTAGTGCTCGGCGGGCTTGCGCACCGTCTCCCCCGGATAGGTCGTGTCCAGAACGACGTGCGTGGCGCCCAACGACTCCAGCCCGTGGAGGTCGCCGCGGATCTGGTCAAGAGTGCCCTCGCCGAGCAACCGGCCGTGGTCGGGCAACGGCCGCGTGGTGAGGCGCAGCTTGATGCGCGGCGCCAGCGCGGGCACCGGCCGTTCGCGCTGCTCGGCCACGCGCCGCAGCTGCGGCAGGCCGATCTGCTCCAGGTATCCCGGCGGCACGGACGTCGGGTGCCACGCGTCGCCGAGCAGCACCGCCCGCCGCATCGCGCCGGTGCTGTGCCCGCCGACCCACACCGGAATCGGCCGTGCGGGCCGCGGGCCGGTCGCCACGGGTCCGAACCGGACGTGCGAGCCATCGAATTTCGCTATGTCGTTCGCCCACAACGCCTTCATCGCCCGCAACGACTCGTCCGCGACCCGGCCGCGCGAGCGGTAGTCGGCGCCGACCGCGGCGAACTCGGCGGGAGCCCAGCCCGCCGCGACGCCGAGCACCAGCCGGCCGCCGCTGAACTGGTCGATCGACGCGGCCATCCGCGCCATCAGCAGAGGATGCCGGTACGGCAGCACGATCACCGTGGTGCCGAGCTCGATGCGGGTGGTCTGGCCCGCGAGCCACGCCAGCGCGGCGAACGGGTCGTAGAACGGCGCGGGGAAGAGCCGCTCCACGTCGGGGGTGAGCGCGACGTGGTCGGACACCATCGCGAGGTGGTAGCCGAGCTCCTCGATCCTGCTCACCCAGCGCAGGATCTCGCCGGGCGCCGCGCGGTCGCCGTAGTTGGGGACGTTGACGCCGAACCTCATCGCCACCTCCTCCTCACGCCGCCAGCGCCGAGGCGAGCTGCGCCCTGCGGTTGATGCCGAGCTTGCGGTAGATGCTGGTGATGTGCAGCTCGACCGCGCGCACCGACACCCGGAACTGGCCGGCGATCTCCCGGTTGGTCTTGCCGCGCACGATCAGCTCGGCGATCCGGTGCTCGTGCGCGGTGAGAGCGCGGGCACCGGCGGCCACCGCGGCGCGGGTGATGCGCGGTCCGTTCTCGATGCGGGAAATCAGCGAACCGGCACCGGAACCCATAGTGAATCCCAATTGCTGCGGTTCAGGCTCGCGGCCGGCCGGCGTTGTCAGGTCGCCGACGAGAACGTGCCACTCGCGAATCTTCACACTGCGGACCAATTTCCCTCGCACATAAGGGTCTCCGTCGACCAAACGGCGCAACGCCGAACCGTCGGCGGCCTCGCAGAGCATCAATCCGCCCGATTCGTCCGTGTACAGGCCGCCCCCCAGCAGCACGCCGCGGGCGGCAAGCTCTTCCCAGTACCTGCGATGAGCGGGCCGGACCTCGTCTAACCGCTCGTCCTGTGTCTCGAACACCATCTCGACCACGAAGCGGGCCATGTGCGGATCTCCCCCTGCCGGACGTCAACCGCTGTAGTGAGTACGCCAGTACAAACTTGAACGCAAGACCGATTTTGAGTGTAGGGCTTCTCGTTCCACCCTGCGAGACCGTGGTCCGGGCTCTCTCGGTCACACCGGCAATTGCGTACGTTTGGCTTCCAGGCCTCAACCGGGGTGGCTAAACTTGGCTCCGGGTACATAGTTGTACTGGAAACCACTTTGAACCCACGGGGGGACCGTGATACACCGCCATGCCTCCATCTCCGACAGATCCAGCGCGGCCGCCGGTGACACCTCCCGGCAGGTCGCGGTCGCGGGGATGTCCTGCCGCTTCCCCGCAGCGAGCTCCCTCGCCGCGTTCTGGGACCTGCTGACGCGCAACGCCGACGCCGTCGGCGAGATCCCGCGCGACAGGTTCGACGTCGACGAGTGGTACTCGCCGGTCCCGGCGCCGGGCAGGACGATCTCGCGGCACGGCGGGTTCCTCGCCGACGTGCGCGGGTTCGACGCGGAGTTCTTCGGCATCTCGCCGCGCGAGGCGCGCGCGATGGACCCGCAGCAGCGCCTGCTGCTGGAGGTCGCCTGGGAAGCGTTGGAGGACGCGGGAATCCGGCCGTCCGAGCTCGCCGGGCGCCGCGTCGGGGTGTTCGTCGGCCAGGCCACCGCCGAGTACGGCAAGGCGGGCCGCAACGCCGGCAACCACGACATCCGGCACGCGGCCGGTGGTGAGCTGCGGGCCGTCACGTCCGGCCGCCTGTCCTACGCGCTGGACCTGCGCGGTCCGTCCATCGTGGTCGACACGGCCTGTTCGTCCTCGCTCGTGGCCGTGCACAACGCCCGTCAGGCGCTGCTGACCGGTGAGTGCGACCTCGCGATCGCGGCCGGGGTCAACGTGATCCTGCTGCCCGACGACGCGATCGCCTACTCGCAGGCGTCGATGCTCGCCCCCGACGGGCGCTGCAAGTTCGGCTCCGCGCACGCGGACGGGTTCGTGCGCAGCGAGGGCATCGGCGCGGTGGTGCTGGAACGCCTGCCGGACGCGCTCGACCGCGGCGACCGCGTGCACGCCGTGCTGCTCGGCAGCGCGATCAGCAACGACGGCCGCGGCAGCGGGTTCCTGCTGCAGCCGGCCGTGCGCGGTCAGGCCGAGATGCTCTCGGCCGCGTACCGCGACGCCGGCCTCGATCCGTCCACTGTGGACTACGTCGAGGCGCACGGCACCGGCACGAGCGTCGGCGACCGCGTCGAGCTGGAGGCGCTGCGCGAGGTCGCCGGGGCGGGCCGGTCGGCACCGCTGCTGCTCGGCTCGGTGAAGAGCAACATCGGCCACACGGAGGCGGCGGCGGGCATCGCCGGGCTGATCAAAGCGGTGCTCATCGCCGAGCACCGCACCGTTCCGGCTTCGCTGCACGCGCACGAGCTCGCGGAGTGCCTGGCCGACGGACCGTTGCAGCTGGTCACCCGCAACCGGGTGCTGGAGGCGGAGCGGCCGGTCCTGGGCGTCAGCTCGTTCGGCATCTCGGGCACCAACGTGCACGTCGTGCTGACCGCCCCACCGGCCGCCGAAGCCGCCGCTGAACCCGTTGAGCGGCCACGGGTTCTAACGCTGTCGGCCAAGTCGGCCGCCGCGCTGCGGGCGAGCGCGGAGGCCTACGCCGCGTTCCTCGACGAAACCGTGTCGTTGCAGGACGTCTGCTACACCGCAGCGGCGCGGCGCGACCACCACGAGCACCGGCTCGCGGTCACGGGCACCACGCGGGCGGAGGTGCAGGCCGGGTTGCGGGAGTTCCTCGGCGGCGCGATCCCGGCGGGCGAGGCGGCCGACCGGCCACCTGTGGTGTTCCTGTTCCCCGGCCAGGGCTCGCAGTGGCGTGGCATGGGCCGTGAGCTGTACGAGACCTCCCCCGCGTTCCGCGCCGCCCTGGACGAGTGCGACGCGGCCGTCCGCCTGGAGGCGGGCTGGTCCGTTGTGGACGTTCTGACCGGCGCGCAACCGTGGCAGGACACCATCGACGTCATCCAGCCGCTGCTGTGGGCGGTGCAGGTGGCGCTGGCGGCACACTGGCGGTCGTGGGGCGTCGAACCGGACGTCGTGATCGGCCACAGCATGGGCGAGGTGGCGGCCGCCCAGGTCTGCGGGGCGCTGTCGGTGACCGACGCCGCCGCCGTGATCTGCCGCCGCAGCGCGCTCATGCGGGAGACGGCCGGCAGCGGCGCGATGCTGTGGACCGAGCTGTCCGCCGAACGCGCGGCCGATCTCCTGGACCGCTACCGCGGCGAGGTGTGCGTGGCCGCGGACAACTCGCCCGGCACCTGCGTGCTGGCGGGTCCGGTGGAGCTGATGGAGATCGTCGCGCGGGACCTCGAAGCGCTCGCTGTCGCGTGCCGCCCGGTCAAGGACGTCGACGTGGCGTCGCACTCGCCGTTGATGGACAAGGTCGCCAAGGCGTTGCGCGAGCAGCTCGACGAACTGCGCCCGCACGCGCCCCAGATCGACTTCCGGTCCACCGTGGAGTGCGGCAGGCGCGAGCTCGGCGCCGCCTACTGGGCGGACAACGTGCGGCAGACCGTGCGGCTCAACGACACCATGCGCCGCGTCCTCACCGATGCCCCGCACACCGTGGTGCTGGAGATCAGCCCGCATCCGGTGCTGTTGAACGCGGTCGACGAGATCGGCCGGGCCGTGACCGTGCCGTCGTCGCTGCGCGGCGAACCCGAGCTCCGCACGATCACGGCGGCGCTGGGCCGGCTGCACGTGGCCGGGGTGCCGGTCGACTGGGAGACGTGGCTCGGCGGCGGCCGGTGCGTGGCGCTGCCCTCCTACCCGTGGCAGCACCAGGAGTACTGGTTCGAGTCGTTCACCGTGGACACCGAGATCTCCCGCGAGATCGACACGGCGACCCTCGGCATCGCGGAAGCCCTGCGCGGGCTGCGGTTCCGCGGGATCACACCGCTGCCCGGCGCGGTCGTGTTCGAGGCGGTGCTCACCGCCGCGCGCGGTGACCACGCCCTGCGCAACGTCCGGTTCCACGAGCTGAGCACGGTCGACCCGGAGTCGTTGCCGACGCTCACCGTGACGCTGAGGCCCGAACGCGGCGGCGTGCGAGCGTTCACGGTCCACACCGACGAAGGTGTGCGCTGCGCGAGCGGTGAGCTCGAACGCGGCGGGCCGATCAGCACGGTCGAGCTGGACTGGGCGCTCGAACGCTGCCGCGGGTACGTGCGGGACAGCGAGTTCCACGAGCTGGCCGCGCGGCACGGTTACGAGTTCGAAGGCCCGTTCCGCGCGCTGAAGCAGGCGTGGCGCGGGCAGGACATGGCGGTCGCCCGGTTCGACTCGCCCGGTGCGAGCACCTCTGTCGTCCTGGAGACAGGTCTGCAGGCCGTGCTGCTCGCGCTCGGCTCGGCCGCGGTTCCGCTGCGCGCGGAACGGGTGCGGGTCACCGGCCGCGCACACGGCGAGTTCTGGGCCGTGGCACGGCGGCGGCGCGGCAAGCCCGTGGTGGACGTCCGCCTGTTCGACGCGCGGCACGACTGCTTCGCCGAGCTCACCGGCATCACCGTCCGCACCGAGGCGCCGACCCCGTTCGCGAGCCTGAACGGCCTGGTCACGAAGCTGCTGCGACCCGCTCGCCCGCCGAAGCCGATCCCGGTGCCGCGCAAGGAACCGGTGGCCGTCGCCAGGCAGGACGAACCCGCGTGCGAGGTGGTGCTGGGCCACGTCGCCGACGTCCTCGGCACGACGCGCGACCGCCTCGACACCCGCAGGACGTTGCGGGACCTGGGTCTGGACTCCCTGATGGCCGCGCAGCTCGCCGCGCGGCTGAAGAAGTCGCTCGGGAGAACGGTTCCCCCGGCGCGGCTGCTGGGACCGGAGAACGTGGGAGCGCTCGCCGACAGCTTCGCCGGGGGGACCGCCTTTCCCGCTACTTCTTCACCAGAATGCCGTCCAGCACCAGCCGGAGGGTCGTGACGAGCTCGTTGGCGAGCGTCGTCGGCTGCTTGCCACGACCCACGTACCGGTACAGCGTCCCCAGGTAGACGTCCCGCAGGATGTTCCCGACCAGCGTCGGGTCGACGTGCTCGGCGATCTCGCCGGCCTGCTTGCCGGCGTTGACGATCTCCGCGAACAACGACGTCGCATACGGTTCCTCGAAGATGGGGTGGCCGCACCGCACCCAGGCCGCGAGCATGACCTGTGTGGTGCGCCACTCCAGCTTGTTGGTCCTCGCGAGTGCCCGCATGCAGTTCTCCAGGCACGTCTGCGCGTCCAGGCCCCCACCTGCGATCGCGCCGAGTTCCGCCCTGAGGGTGTCCCGTCGCCGCGCACCCCACGCGGCGATGACCTCCTCCTTCCGGTCGAAGTAGTTGAAGAAGGTGCCCCGCGCGACATCCGCCCGTTCGGTGATGTCCTCGATCGAGGTCTCTTCATAGCCCTGCTCGGTGAACAGCTCTATCGAGGCCGTGTACAAACGCTCGTACATCGCCCGCTTGTGCCGCTCGCGCCTCCCGACAGCCTGAGTCGGCGCCGCGGGCTCGGCCACGCGTCGCGTCCCCGCCATACGTGAACCCCCGTCTAATTGTGTACCGGAGTACAGGCTAGCGGCATGCCGGGTACGAAAATACCTTCCGATGGGGCGGAGTTCCGGATTTCACCTGTCTGCAGTCACGCGTGTCCGGTCATGTCCGGTCACGGCGAGCACCACCAGCCCGCCGATGGCGCACCACGTGTAGATGTCGCCGTAGAGGTGCTGCCACCAGGTCCACAGCATCTCCTTGTCACCGGTGCTGGGCAACCAGGTGAACGGTCCGAGGCAGAACACCGCGGCGAGCAGCGGCAGGGCCGCGTTGCGCCACAGGAAACCCAGTGCCAGGAACGCCGGCACGCACCACACCCAGTGGTGGGACCACGAAACCGGCGAAACGAGCAGACCGGCCGTCGCGATTGCGACAAGTGCCACGACATCGTGACGAGTCCGGCGCGCGGCCACGACGGCGAGCAACAGGACGATCGCGGACAACACCACCCACAGCACCGTTTCGGCCGGTTGTCCCGGGTTGAACCGATGCAGGACACCTCGCACGGACTGGTTCGCCATGTAGGCGAGGCCGCCGACGCGGCTCGGGTCGAGCACCGCGTGGAACCAGTACTCGGCGGAGTCGCGCGGGGCCAGCACGAACCCGGCACCGGCGAGGCCCGCGAAGCTCGCGACCGACGTGAGCGCGGCCCTGCGATCGCCGCGCACCAGGAAGTACAGCACGAACACCAGCGGTGTGAGCTTGATCGCGGCGGCCAGCCCGACGAGCGCCCCGCGCCACCGGCGGCCGGTGACGGCGAAGCAGTCCACGACCACGAGCGCCATCAGCACGAGGTTGATCTGACCGAAGAGGAACGTCGACCGCACCGGTTCCAGCGCGATCGCGGCGACCGGGACGGCCGCGGTGACCGTCCACACGACGTCCGCCCGCCGCGTGAGCCGTCCGGTGACCAGGAAGCAGACCACCGACAGGCACAGGAAGCCGACGACCGTCACGAGCGCGTTCGCTGCCCACACGGGCAGAAAGCCGAGACCGCTGAAGAGGACCGCGGCAATCGGCGGGTAGGTGAACGGCAGGCGCGGCCCGTCCAGTGCGCCGGGGAAGCCGACGTAGAGCGGAAGGTCCCGCAGCCAGGCGATCCCGCCGGTCCGGTACACCTGCAGGTCCGTGAAGTGGGCGCCCGTCGCGGCCAGGACGACCGGCAGTGCGACGAGCGCCAGGAGCCACAGCACGCGCGTCGCCCTGCGCGCCCTGGCCCACCGGTGCAACGCGAGAATGCGCCGTCGTCCGGAATCGAACGCGGTGGGCGACATCGGCGGGACGTCGCCGACGAGCTGTCCGATCAACACTGTCTCGTTCACACCTGCTTCTTGACCGATGCGCACCTTCGCGTTGCACGTTCGGGAATGTGATCGTCCTCACCGGAACGCTCGGGCGCGCTGCGACCACGTAGGCGCATGACCCATGCCGACTTCCTTGCGCTGAAACGCTTTCCCGCGCTGGACGGGGTTCGCGCCGTCGCCGCGCTGATGGTGGTGTTCTTCCACTACGGCGGTCCGGGGTGGCTGCAGGGCTGGCTCGGCGTGCAGATCTTCTTCGTGCTGTCGGGATTTCTGATCACGACGTTGTTGTTGCGGGAGCACGCGCGCAACGGCCGGATCTCGCTCGCGCGGTTCTACCGGCGGCGGGCGTTCCGGATCCTGCCCGTGTACTTCGTGGTCCTGCTCGTCACCGCGGCCGGGCTGCTGGCCGCCGGGCAGTTCACGGCAGACCCGCTGGGCCGGGAGTTCGGGCTGTACCTGACGTTCCTCAACGAGTTCGGGCACGGCGGCGCGTACGGGCAGTCGTGGTCGCTGGGCGTGGAGCAGAAGTTCTACCTCGTGTGGCCGTTGCTGGCGTTCGGGTTGCTGCCCCGGTGGCGTCCGTGGGTGACGGTCGCGCTGATGACGCTCGCGTTGGCCGTCGTGCCGCTCACCGTTTCATTTGACCCCAAGGGATGGCCGGTGCACTACTTCACCGTGCTGGTCGGGTGCGGTCTGGCGCTGCTCATGAACAACCGGCGCGGGTTCGCGTTGCTCAGGCCGCTCATGGCGCCGTGGGTGGCGCTGCTGTTCGTCGGCGTGCACCTGGCGGTGCCGTACATCTCCGGAGCGCTCGACGGGCCGATCCCCGGATTCGTGGCCGCGGTGCCGATCTATGCCGTCTCAGTTGGACTGATGCTGCCGTCGTTGCTGGCGCCGGGGTTGCCGCAACGGCTGCTCTCGGCTCGCCCGATGGTGTGGCTGGGCGAACGGTCGTACTCGATCTACCTGGTGCAGTCGACCGCGCATTCGGTCGTCTTGCTGTCCGGCGCGTCCGGCCTGGTCATGGCGGTGGCGACGGCGATCGTCGCGATTGGACTCGCCGACCTCTGCCACCGGTTCGTCGAGCTGCCGATGATCGAGCGGGGCAGGTCACCGCGGCGAACCGCGAATGTGGGGGCTGACCGGTGTGCACGGCCAAGCGCGATCTCAGGTGGATGAAGGGCGCCTTCATCCACCTGAGATCGATGAAGGCGCCCTTCATCCACGACGCGAGCGCCCCCACCGGGCGAGCGTGGAGGTTGCGGGCAACGCTTCTGGCCAGGCGCCTAGGATCGGTGCCGTGTTCGTGAAGCTCTGCGGCCTGCGCACCGAGTCCGACGTCGCCGTGGCGGTCGAAGCCGGGGCCGACGCCGTCGGTTTCGTGCTGACCGCCAGCCCGCGGCAGGTCGACGCCGATCTGGCGCGTTCCCTCGTCGCGCAGGTGCCCGCCGACGTCCTCACCGTTGCCGTGGTGCGCGGGATCAGCGCCGCCGAGGCCGGTGAGCTGGCGCTGCGGACCGGTGTGGGGGCGTTGCAGCTGCACGGCGACTACCCGAAGGCCGCGTTCGACGAGCTGGCGCACCACCCGTTCCGGCTGGTCCGGGCGACCGCGCTGGGACCGGGCACGGACGTGCGCACCGGCGCGTTCGGCGAGGAGCTGCTGCTGATCGACTCGCCGGTCGCCGGGTCGGGTGAGCAGTGGGACATCACGCGGCTCGAGGACAACCCGCCCACCGGCACGTGGGTGCTGGCGGGCGGGTTGTCGCCGGAGACCGTGGCCGGGGCGATCGGCGTGGCCCGGCCGTGGGGCGTCGACGTGTCCAGCGGCATCGAGTCGAGCCGGGGTGTGAAGGACCACGGCCGCATGCGCGAGTTCGTCGCCGCCGCCCGCGGCTGAGGCACGGCTAGACAGGTAGCCGGAAGTCGTGTTCGCACTCGCCGTCCGGTGCGGTGGATGAAGGGCGCCTTCATCCACACCAGGTGGAGGAAGGCGCCCTTCATCCACGTAACCGCCCGGCCGCGCCGCTGTGCCGCGCGGTGCTCGGCGTGGCTCCGCCACTGCGCGAGGCCGTCGGCGTCGCGGAAGCAGGCGACGGTGATGCCCAGGCCGCCCGGGGTCTGCGGTTCGGGGTGCTGCCGTTCAGCGAGGTCGCCGGGGTGGTCACGGACGCGGACAACGCGATCGTGCGCTGGAAGTGCCGGTCGTCAAAGCCTGAGACCGCTGTTTCGTCGAACGCCGCAGAATACCGTTGAACGCATGAGCATGACGGAGGACCACGTCAAGCCGGCGGTGCGCTGGGGCATCGGCCACGCGCTGCCACGGGCGGTGCTGCGCCTGGCGGCCCGCCGCGGCGACCTGCAGGGCCGCATCACCGTCGAGGCCTCCACGGGCGCCGACCTCACCGGGCTGTTCGAGGAGATCCGGTCGCGCGG
The DNA here is from genome assembly GCF_040609115.1 of Lentzea sp. NPDC004782. NCBI lineage: Bacteria > Bacillati > Actinomycetota > Actinomycetes > Pseudonocardiales > Pseudonocardiaceae > Lentzea > Lentzea sp. NPDC004782. The sequence continues at coordinate 129,344 of NZ_JBEXJN010000011.1, read as the reverse complement.
ACCGCTGGCCGCGACCAAGGTCGGCCACACCACGGCCCGGCACGCGGTCGTCAAGGAGGTCCTCACCGACGACGCCCTCGTGACGACCCGTCCGCGGTACGGCGCGGGCCTGCTCGGCAAGCTCGCCGCGTGGTCGGCCACGGACGTGACCCATCCCGTGCAACCGCCGTCGTTGCTGGTCGTCGAACCACCGCAGCACACCCGCTACCGCAAGCTCGTCACCCGCGTCTTCACCGCCCGCGCCGTGGAACAGCTGCGCGAACGCACCCGGGCGATCGCCGACGAGCTCCTCGACGGCCTCGACCCCGACCACCCGGTCGACCTCATCGAGACCTACTGCGGCCTGCTGCCGGTCACCGTCATCAGCGAGATCCTCGGTGTCCCGCCGCAGGAACGCGCCGAGGTCCTGGCGCTCGGCGCGGCCGCCGCTCCGAGCCTGGACCTGGGCCTGTCGTGGCGCGTCTTCCGCTCCGTGGAGACCACGCTGAGCACCTTCGACGCCTGGCTGACCCGCCACCTCGACGCGTTGCGCGCCAACCCCGGCGACAACCTGCTCAGCCGCCTGATCACCGCCCGCGAGGACGGCGAGGGCCTCACCGACCGCGAGCTCAAGGCCACCGCGGGCCTGGTGCTCGCCGCGGGCTTCGAGACCACCGTCAACCTCCTGGGCAACGGCATCGCCCTGCTCACCCGCAACCCCGAGCAGCTCGCCGTCCTGCGCGCCCGGCCTGAACTGTGGGCCAACGCGGTCGACGAGGTCCTCCGCGTGGACCCGCCGGTCCTGATGACGGGCCGGATGTGCCTGCGCGACACCACGATCGCCGGCGTCCCGGTGCGCCGCGGCCGGCTCGTGACCACCGTGCTCGCCGCGGCCAACCGCGACCCCGAGGTCTTCGAGAACCCTCTGGCGTTCGACGTGACCCGCCCGAACGCTCGCGACCACGTGTCGTTCGGCGCCGGCCGCCACTACTGCCTCGGCGCGCAGCTGGCCCGCATGGAGGGCGAGATCGGTCTGCGCTCGATCTTCGACCGCTTCCCGGACCTGCGGCCGCTGCCCGGCGCGCACCGCCGGCCGACCCGCATCCTGCGGGGTTTCGAACGCCTGCCGACCGCACTGCGCGGGTGACCGGTCACGCGAGAAGGTCGGCGAGGTCGTCGAACCGGACCACCAGCGCCGCACCCACCGCGCCGACGACCGCGGCCAGCCCCAGCGCGACCGGGTCGGCCGCGGTGGCCGGTGCGAGCAACCCGAAAACCGCCACCGCCAGCAGGAAGACGTTGCGCGCGACGTGCCGGCGCGTGAGCGTGGTGCGAGCACGCCCGAAGCACCGGCACACCGCGCCGGACCGCCGTGACACCGCGCGCCACACCGCGGCGGTCAGCACCGCGAACAGGCCCGCCGCGAGCACGAGGCCCGCGGGCGGGCACACGAGCAGCAGGGCGGCCGTGCCGAACTCCGCCACGACCGTCAGCACCGCGAAGACACGCGTCCAGCGCGCCGGAACGCCGAACGCCGGCACCGACGCGACGAAGTCGGCGTAGTCGGCCCTGCCGCGCACCTTGCTCACCGCGGACACCAGCAGGACCAGTCCACAAAGGACAACAGCACCCGTGCTCAGCACGGCCTCACCTCGATCCGATCGGCCGCAGCACCACACCGATCAACGCAGTCGCCGGCAGGTAGCCCAACCGGCGGGAGTCGTTGCTGCGCGCCGGGTTGTCACCGAGCACGAGCAGGCTGTCCGCCGGCACCCGCGGCCCCGGCACCGGGATCTGCGGCGGCACGGGGTCACCCGGCACGGCCACCGCTCGCTTCACCATGCGACCGCCGGTCGGGTCGCCCGGCGCGGCGTCCACGCGCACCACCACGACCTGCCCGGCGCGGACGCGGTCCAACCGGGCCCGGCGGACCAGCAGGCGGTCGCCCGAGCGGTAGGTCGGTTCCATGCTCACCCCGTGCACCGTGACGACGAGCAACCGCCGGCGCAGCACGAACAGCCAGGCCGCCACCGCACCGGCCACGATCAGCACACCCCAGATCACCCGGTCACCACCTCGTCGTAGCCGGAAGCCTGCAGCCGGAACAGCCGCGCGTAGTCGCCGTCGAGGAACATCAGCTCGTCGTGCGTGCCGAGCTCGGTCACCTGCCCGCCGGTGAGCACGGCGATCACCCCGGCGTCGCGGACCGCGCCGAGGCGGTGCGAGATCAGCACGCTCGTCGCGTCCGCGCGGTGCCGGCGCAGGCTGGTGTGGACCTCGTGCTCGGCCTGCGCGTCGAGGCCCGAGCTGGGCTCGTCGAGGATCATCAGGTCCCTGCGGTCGCGCAGGAACGCCCGTGCGAGCGCGAGCCGTTGCCACTGGCCGCCGGAGAGCAGCACGCCGGTCTCCGGGTTCTCGCGGTCGGCCTCGTCGAGGTACATGCGCGACAGCAACGTGTCGTAGCCGCGGGGCAACGCGGTCACGAAACCGTGTGCCCCGGCGCGTTCGGACGCCGCGACGACCCGTGCGCGATCGTCCATTGCGGACACATCGCCGAGACCGACGTTCTCCGAAGCGGTGAGGTCGTAACGCATGTAGTCCTGGAACACCGCGCCGATCCGGGCACGCAGCTCGTCGACGGCGAACGTCCGCACGTCGACGCCGTCCCACAGGACCGCACCGCGGCAGGGGTCGTAGAACCGGCACAGCAGCTTGACGATCGTCGACTTGCCCGCGCCGTTCAGGCCGACCAGCGCCAAAGACCGCCCGTGCGGGATCGTCAGGTTCACCCCGCACAGCACCCACGGCTGGTCGTCGGCGTAGCGGAACCACACGTCGCGCAGCTCGATCCCGTGCCGCAACGGGGGAACCGAAGCAGTCGACACGGGCAGGTCGGGTGGTTGCGACTCGATCTCCCGGTAGTGGTGGAACAACAGCACGGAGTGGTGCGCGGAGGCGAGGTTGTGCACCAGGCTCTGCGAGGCGCCCTGCACCCCGGCGACGGCGGCCACGAACATCGCGACGTCGCCGATCGACAGCGAACCGGTGGCGGCGAGCCACACCGACCACACCAGCCCGGCCGCGGACACCAGCGCGGTCAGCCCGGCGAGCAGTCCGCGCACCCGCGCTTCCTTGCGGTCCTGACCTTCCACCAGCGCGTGCGCCGCGGTCAGCTCGACGAGCATGCGACGCCGGAAGAGGTCCCCGAGGCCCAGCAACCGCAGCTCCTTCGCCGCGTCGAGGCTCGACAGCAGCTCGGCGTAGAACACCTCGCGCCGCTCGGCGGGGGTGATCGACCACATCACCCGGGCCCTGGCCCGGCTCAGGCGCAGGTGCGCGACCAACGCCGGCACCGCCGCGAGCAGCACGACCACCACCATGCCGGGGCTCGTGAAGAACAACGTGCCGAGGAACCCGCCCGCCGTCACGGCCGCCTGCACCGTGCCGAGCCCGTCGTCGACGAGCTGGCCCGGACCACTGCGGCCGGTCTGCTGCGCGAGCTGGAGCCTGTCGCGGAACCGCGGGTCCTCCATCCGCGCCAGGCCGGTCAGGCGGCCCATCGCCTGGTACAGCCGGTCCATCGTGAGCACCGCGACGGCGCGGTCCAGCCGTTGCTTGAGGTACTCCGACGCGACCGGCAGCAGGCCGCTGACCAGCCCCGTCATCGCCAGTGCGACCGCCCACGGCACCAGCGCCGCCCAGCCGCCGCCCGCGGCGAGGCCGTCGAGCAGGACCTTGGTGCACCACGCCGTCGCGAGCGGCACGACACCGCCGAGCAGGCTCAGCACCACGTACACCGGGGTGCCCGCGGGCGCGGCCGTCCTCGTCAGACCGAAAGCGCTGACCAGCAACGACAGCACCCGGCGGGCGCCGAGATCGGCGTTCACCTGGCCGCGGGCACCGGCAGCGCGGACATCTCCCAGCCGCTCGCCACCACGGTGTTGTCGTCGCCGACGAGGCACACGGCCGGATAGCCCTCTGTGCCGAACGCGGTGTGCAGCGGGCCGCCCATCTCCTCCGCGACGACCTCGCCCACCTCACCGAGGCGCACGACCATGTCGGCGATCTCGTCGGCGGCCCCGGCGGCGACCGCGATCACCTTGCCGCGGTGGCCCGTCGCGTACTCGATGAACTGCGGCATGCGCTCCTTGCACGGTTCGCAGTTCGGGGAGAAGAACCCGACCAGCGCACCGGCGACGTCCACATCGGACAGTTCGATGCGGGAGCCGGCGGGCAGCATGATCGGCGGCTCGGCCGCCGCCTGCTTCTCGCGCAGGTCCCGCAGCGTCTCGTTCTGCTCACGCAACCGGCGGATGATGCCGAAGCTCAGCAACAGGTCCAGCACGCACAGGATTCCGACGACCACGACCGCGGCGGTCAGCACTGACATGGCAAGTCTCCGAGGCTAGAGAGGGGAAACGGGAGCCGTGAGCGGCGAGACGCCTCGCCGCTCACGGCCACTGGTCACGCGCCGCAGGTCCGGAAGACCGTGCAGGGACCGCAGAACTCCTTGCACGCGCCGTTCTGCGAACAGCGCTGGCGGAAGTCACTGCGCTCACGGCAGTAGCAGTGCTTGTAGTACGGGTCGGGCGGGCAGGCCGCGCCGACGTCCACCTTGGCCACGAACACGCCGAGCAGCTTGTCGCTGAGCGACTCCAACGTCTTGCGCATGTGTCGCGCTCCCTCACTTCCTCCGCGCCGGGTGGCGTCGGTGGCGCCAACGTAGGAAAAGCGGCTACACGGGAACGCCCAGCGCGCGTACACGAGCGCGTGTATGCCGTGTCGGCGGTGTGTCAGCGACCACAGCCAGGATCACCGGAATGTCAGTCGAGTTCCGGGTTCTCGGGAGGATCGAGGTGCGTGCCCGCGGCACGAACGTCGCGCTGGGCTCGCTCAAACAACGCCTCCTGCTCGCCACGCTGCTGCTCAACCCCGGCCGCCCGGTGCCGATCCGCAGGCTGGTCCGGGCGCTGTGGGCCGACGAGCCGCCGATGTCCGCGGTGGCGAACCTGCGCACGTACGCCAACCGGTTGCGCCAGGTGCTGCCGGACGGTGCGCGGCGGATCGCGGGCCGCCAGTCGGGCTACGAGCTCATCCTCCGGCCGGGCGAGCTGGACCTGCACCTGTTCACCGAACGCGCGGACGCGGGCAGGGCGGCGCTGAGCCGCGGTGACCACGCCGCGGCCGCGCGGTACCTCGGCGAGGCGCTCTCCACGTGCCGGGGCGCGGTGCTGGAGGACCTCGCGGGCAGCGACGCGCTGGCCGCGTCGATCGCACCGGTCGAGGAGCTGCGGCTGGCGGTGACCGAGGACCACTTCGACGCACGGCTCGGTCTCGGCGAGCACCGCGAGCTGATCACGCCGTTGCGCGAGTTCGTGGCCGAGCACCCGTTGCGCGAACGGCCGCGGGCGCACCTGGTGACCGCGCTGTACCGGTCGGGCGACCTGGCCGGCGCCCTCGCCGTCTACACCGACTACCGCAGGGTGATCACCGACCGGCTCGGCCTGGAGCCGTCACCGGAGCTCGCCAAGCTGCACCAGGCGGTGCTCGACCGCGATCCGGGGCTCACCGTGATCAGGGCGCGCACGTCGTCCGCCGTCCCGAGGGAGCTGCCGGCGCCGTGCCGGCCGTTCGCGGGCCGCGGCCCCGAAATCGCCTGGCTGCAGGCTTTGTTCACGCAGGACTCACCCACCACGGCGGTGATCCACGGCCCGTGCGGTGCCGGCAAGAGCGCGCTGGCACTGGAGGCCGCGCACCGCGTGGCACCGGTGTTCCCGGACGGCCAGCTCTACGTCGACCTCCGTCAGGCCACGCACGTCCCCCACCGGCTGCTTCGGCATCTCGGCGTCTCCGACGTGCCGCACGCGACGGACGAGGCCACCGCGCTGCTGCGGTCGCGGCTCGCCGACCGCGCGGTGCTCGTGGTGCTCGACGGCGCGACCGATCCCGCACCGCTGCGCGACCTGGTGCCCGCCACCGGCCCGTGCGCGGTCCTGATCACCAGCAGGGCACCGCTGCTGCTGGACGGCGCGGAGCACCTCCCGCTGGGTCCGCTGTCCTCGGTGGACGGTCTGGAGCTGCTGACGGGACTGGCACCGGTGGCGGCCACCGATCCCGCCGCCGCGGCCCAGATCGTCGAGTTCTGCCACGGGGTCCCGCTGGCGCTGCGCATCGCGGGCGCGATCCTCGCGCACCGCCCTGCCTGCTCACCGGCACGGCTGGCCCGCCGCCTGGCGCCGGAACGACGCAGGCTCGCCGAGCTCAGCTTCGGCGGCGACTCGGTCCGCGCCGCCTGCGCCACCGCGTTCAGCGCCGTCGACGACCCGCTCGCGGCCGCGGCGTTCCGGCTCCTCGGCCAGTACGAGGTGTGCGACGCCGCCACCGCGGCCGGCGCGCTGGGCACGGACGTGCTGGGGGCGGAAGCCGCCCTGGACCAGCTGGTCGACCTCGGTCTCGCCGAGTGGGCCGACGACGACACCTACCGGCTGCCCGGCCTCCTCCGACTGTTCGCCGCCGAGCTCGTGACCAGCCAGAACACCACCCGGCCACCGATGGCCGGTCGCTGGCCTGTCCTCCGGAACGGGACGGCACCATGATCGGGTTCCACGACCCGAGGGGGAACTCATGTCGATTCGCTTCCGCACGGCCAGGAAACGCGGAGCCTGCCTGTTCGCCGCACTGACCGCCGCCCTGGCGTTGTCCAGCCCGCACGCGAGGGCCGCCGAACCGTCGCCACCGCGGTTCACCGACGGCTTCGGCCTGACGGTCACGAGCCAGCCGAGGTGGGCCGACGAGCACCACCGCACGTTCCTGTTCAGCGTCGCCACGGACCAGGTGCCCGCGCCGACCCTGCTGGCAGGCCAGGAACCGGGCAGGCACACGATCGTCGTGACCCTGCCGTCCGGCTACGACCCGAGCGCGCGCTACCCGGTGCAGTACTACCTGCACGGCCACCCCGACCGCCCGGACGCGCAGTGGAACCAGCGCGTCGTCGAGAACGCGACCAGGGACGTCCCGCTGATCACCGTGCAGCCCAACGGCAGCGGCCGCGGCTGGTACTCGAACTGGGTCAGCCCCGGCGCCGCCGGACCGCAGAACTGGGAGACGTTCCACCTGGAGCAGCTGATCCCGTTCGTGGACGCCAACCTCAACACGATCGCGACCAGGGCGGGCCGCGCGATCGTCGGCCACTCGATGGGCGGCTTCGGCGCGTTGCACTACGCCGAGCACCGCCCCGACCTCTTCCACTACGCCGGGAGCTTCTCCGGCGGCCTCGACCTGCAGAACTCCGAACTGCGCGCCGCCGTCGTCGCGACCGAGCTCAACCCGGCCTCCGGCACCCCCGCCGTCGGCGCCGACGCGATCTTCGGCCCGCCGATCTGGCCGTTCGACGGCGTCTGGAACGCCCAGAGCCCGGCCCAGCACGTGGCTTCACTGCGCGGCATGGGCGTCGCCCTCTACACCGGCAACGGCGGCGACCTGACCGTCAACCCGATCCAGGCGGTGCTGGAGAACCGGGCACGCGAGACCGCACTCGTAACGGCCGCCAACCTCACCGCCGAGGGCATCCCGTTCCACCTCTCCGACTACGGCGACGGCAGCGCCTGGGCCCCGGGCTGCACCGGCAAGCACGCCGAGGAACCGTGCGTGCAGGCGGACATGAACCACTTCGTGCGGCTGATCATGCAGCGATAGCCGCATCATCACGGCGCTCCCAGCGCGGGTTCCAGCAGACACGCAGCGGCCACCGAGACCGTGTGCTCAGGCAGGCCGAAGCCGCTGAACACGGTCTCCAGGCTCGACACCAACGTGTGGAAGGTCAGCGGAACCTCCGGATCGAGGTGCCGCCGTGCGACGTCCTCGCTCAGGCCCCAGGGATCCGGGGCATCCGCGGCGTGGCCGGCGAACGCCACCCGCGCCTCTTCTGCCAACAGCGCCGCCTTCGTGCTGAGCTGTTCGAGCCCTCTGAGCAAGTCCTCCAGCGGACGGCACATGGCCGTGTCGTGCTCACCGAGTGGTCCACGACGACCCGCATGCGTGCGGCGAGCCTTCTGCGGTGAGATCATCGGCGCGCAGAACGCCGATGTGCAGCGACAACAAGCTCGTGCGGCACCTCGACCTCGCCCACGAGCACCGGGAGGATGTACCGATCATCGCGTTCGCTCGCGTGGACCATCGCCGACGAGAAGATGTCGAGCGGGCCGGCTGCGCCCAGGTACCTGGCCGAGATGAACGGGACACCGCGATGTCGTAGAAGTCGGCCACCTCCGCGCGCTTCTCGCGCACCGGCAACAGAGCCGGCACAGCAGCCGGGCGTGCCTCCCAGCCCTCCTCATCGCCCAGCACACGACTGACGGTGTCCGGTCCATCACCTGGCCCGGACCCGCCGAGTCCAGCCACCGGGCACGAGCGGCGGACGGCCAGGTCGCCGCAGTGCTGCACCGGGCCCTCGGACAGCGGCCGACAAGGTACTTCCGCGAGAAGAACCGCACGACCTACCTGCCGATGCCTTGGCCGCAGATCTTGCGAAACTCGAAGGCGAAGTTGCGACCCCGCATTTGGGCCGTGACGCTCTTGCGCAGAAGACACGCGGATCGAGCCCTTCGCAGGCGCGCACGCAATTCTCGGCCGACGCTCGCCGCACTCTGTCAACGACATTGCGAGCTCGCCAGCAGCACGATCGGACATCAACACCTCATCGATCTTCCATGCGGACAACGACCGGAGCCTTCCAGCGTCGCCTCTGCCGCAATTCTACGCGGCCAGGAATACGCTCAAGACCTGCACAAATAGAGCAAAGTCAGCCACAGGACCTTCTGGACCAGCCACTTCTTCTGCCGGTTTCCCTCGCGGCTGTCCAGTCGGGGCCGGACATGACAAATACACGACGCTTTCTCGACAACGTCCCGGCCAACTTGAGCCAACCGGTAACGACGCCTTCCACGAGCCGATGTCCACAGCGCGTTCGACCGTCAGCGAGAAATGATCCGAAACATTCGGCAGCCAATAGCCGAAGCCGCTCACCACGACAGCGGCGACACGACAAGGAGGAAGCAATGACCGTAATGCTCACCAAGGGCGGCAACGTCTCGCTCACGAAACAGGCGCCCGGCCTCACCGCCGTCCTCGTGGGCCTCGGATGGGACGCCCGGACGACCAGTGGCACCGACTTCGACCTCGACGCGAGCGCGCTGATGTGCAACGCCTCCGGCAAGGTCATCTCCGACTCGCACTTCGTCTTCTTCAACAACCTCAAGAGCCCCGAGGGCTCGGTCGTGCACACCGGTGACAACCTGACCGGCGAGGGCGACGGCGACGACGAGTCGCTGAAGGTCGACCTCTCGGTCGTGCCCGCCGACTGCGAGAAGATCGTGTTCGCGGTGTCCATCCACGAGGCGATCGAGCGCTCGCAGTCGTTCGGCCAGGTCAGCAACGCGTTCATTCGCGTGGTGAACCAGGCCGACGGCAAGGAGCTCACGCGGTACGACCTCAGCGAAGACGCTTCCACCGAGACGGCGATGATCTTCGGCGAGCTGTACCGCGCGAACGGGGAGTGGAAGTTCCGCGCGGTCGGACAGGGCTACGCCTCCGGACTGGCCGGCATCGCCCGCGACTACGGCGTGAACGTGGGCTGACGGCCCTTTCCGCACCGCGCAAGAAGACGGTGGGCCGCGCCGGCGCAGCGGTCGGCCCGGTCCACCCTCACCCCGTCGGAGAAACCATGTGGCTCAGGACGTTCGGCGGCTCGATCGCCGTCACCGCCGTCGGACTCGTCGGCGCCTATCTCTACGCCGGCCCGGCGGGCGTGGCCCTCGCCGCGATCCTCGGTGTGCTGGAGCTGACGCTCTCGTTCGACAACGCCGTTGTGAACGCGGCGGTGCTGAAAGCGATGAACGCCTTCTGGCAGAAGCTCTTCCTCACCGCCGGCATCGTGATCGCCGTCTTCGGCATGCGGCTCGCGTTCCCCTTGCTCGTCGTGGGGGTGACCGCGAGCCTCTCCCCCACGTCGGCGATCTCGCTGGCGATGGAACGCGGTGACCCGCACACGCCGGGCACTTACGGCTTCCTGCTGCACCAAGCACATCCCGCGATCGCGGCCTTCGGCGGCATCTTCCTGCTGACGTTGTTCTGCGACTTCGTCTTCGAGCGCAGGGAGATCACCTGGATGAGCTGGGTGGAGCGGCCGCTCGCCCGCATCGGCCAGCTCGAACAACTCTCGATCGCGGTGTCCCTGTTCGTCATCGCGGTGGCCGCACTGGAGCTGGCCCCGGAGGGCAGGTCGACCACGGTCGTGGTCTCCGGTGTGTTCGGACTGCTCACCTACGTGCTCGTCAAGGCGTTGAGCGCCAGGTTCGATCCCGAGGAGCACGGCGGATCGCTCAAGCTGAAAGTCGGCAGAGCCGCGCTGATGTCGTTCCTGTACCTGGAAGTTCTCGACGCGACGTTCAGTTTCGACGGTGTCGTCGGCGCTTTCGCGATCACGTCCGACCCCATCATCATCGCGGTCGGCCTCGGTCTGATCGGCGCCACGTTCGTGCGCTCGCTGACCGTCTTCCTCGTCCGCCGGCGAACCCTCGACGAGTACGTGTACCTGGAGCACGGTGCCCACTGGGCGATCGGAGCGCTCGCCGTTCTCCTGTTGTGCACCATCAAGTTCGAGATTCCCGAGCTGGTGACCGGCCTCATCGGGATCGGCTTCATCCTGCTCGCCTTCGCGTCCTCCGTCGTCCACAACCGGCGCGCCACGCCGGTTCGCCCCCGTGGCGGCGGCTCCTTCGACACCGCAAGAACCTGAGGTATGTCATGGCAATCGACTACACGAAGCGCACCGGAGACGGGTCCACCGGTACCGTTCTCCTGACCAAGTCCAAGCCGAGCGTTTCGCTGCACAAGCAGGCGTCGGGGCTGCTCCGCGTCAACCTGAACTGGAATGCCCGCCCGGCACCGAAGGGTGCGGCAGGCTTGCTGCGCCAGTGGCTCGCGCCGGCCGACATCGACCTGGACCTGGGTTGCCTGTACGAGTTCGCCGACGGCACCAAAGGTGTGGTGCAGGCACTCGGGAACTCCTTCAGCGCCAGCCCGAGCGGCTTGCGCGACCGGGTCATCTGGCTCGACGGCGACGACCGGTCCGGTTCCAACTCCGCGGGCGAGAACCTGTACGTGGACCTCGCCCACGCCGCCCGCATCCGGCGCATGGTCGTGTTCAGCTACATCTACGAGGGCGTGCCCAACTGGGCGGCCGCCGACGGTGTCGTGACGCTGCACCCGGTGTCGGGGCCCGTCATCGAGGTTCGCCTCGACGAACCCGACGACAACGCGCGCATGTGCGCCGTCGCCATGATCGAGCAGTCGGGGACCGGAAGTCTCACCGTGCGCCGCGAGGTCCGCTATCTCGACGGGGCGCAGCGACGACTGGACGAGGAGTACGGCTGGGGCCTGCGCTGGACAGCAGGCCGCAAGTAGGAACGACCCGACGAAAGGCGGTCCGGCATGACCATCACGTTGACCAAGGGGCAGAAGGTCTCCTTGCAGAAGCAGAACGGCGGCACGCTGACGAGCGTGCGCATGGGCCTCGGCTGGGACGCCGTGAAGAAGAGAGGCCTGTTCGGCATGCGCGAGCAGAGCATCGACCTCGACGCCTCCGCGCTTCTCTTCGACGCCGGCGGAACCCTCGTCGACCAGGTGTGGTTCCGCCAGCTCAAGAGCAGGGACGGCTCCGTCCGGCACACCGGCGACAACCTGACCGGCGCGGGAGACGGAGACGACGAGTCGATCCTCGTCGACCTCACCAGGGTTCCCGCCACCGTCTCCACGCTGGTGTTCACCGTGAACTCGTTCACCGGTCAGGACTTCTCGCAGATCGAGAACGCGTTCTGCCGTCTGGTGGACGAGGCGGGCGGAGGCGTGGAGATCGCCAAGTACAACCTCTCCGGCTCGGGCAGGCACACAGCGCAGATCATGGCCAAGGTGTCGAGGGAGGGCTCGGGCTGGTCGATGACCGCGCTCGGCATCCCGACCTCGGGACGTACCTTCCACGAGTTGCTGCCCGCGATCGCCGGTGTGCTCTGACTCAGCGGCCGAGCGGGCGGGAGTCGTTGTTCCCCGGCCCGCTCGGCCGCATCCGCGGGACGGAGCTACAGCCTGATGAGCTGGTGCCCGCACAGCTTCGCGATCTGCTGGGTGGCGTTGAGCAGCTCCAAGCCGTTGGTGTGCTTGGAATCCGCGATGCCACTGAGCGCTTTGGCGTCGCGTTGGAGCATGTCGCCGCCGTTGTACCGGCCCGCGATGTCCGCCAGGTCACCCGCGTTGCGGAAGACCGCGTTGTCGAAGATTCCGTTGGCATTGGTGAAGGACCTGCCGAGCTCGGTGAAGCTCTCGCAGACCTCCTCCTTGGACGTCGGGCCGAGGGAGCAGGCCGGGACGAGTGCGGTGACGAGGGCCGCGGTCGCGATCGTGGCGAAGGCCTTCACAGCGCATCACCAGATCCACAGGACGAAGCGCCCACCTCGGAAGAGGTAGACCGAGTACAACGCGCACAGCAGGCCGGGGAACAGCGCCGCGATGTGCGTGCTGAACCCGACCCACACTCCGACGGCCGCGAGGATCGCGTAGTAGACCCACGCAATCGAACGCCTCCTCGCCCGTCTGTTCTGCTGGGTGTCTTCCATGACCCTCTCCCCTGATGAGCGGTTCTGCCACCTGAATTGAAACTTTCGGCCGTCACTTCGAACAAGAATTCGCAGCTTTCCCGGACAACCTCGGACAGTGCACGATGAACGAGATCAATTTTGAGAGCAAAGCCGACTTCGGCGAGGCGCTGACGCTGCTCAGGGAATCGGCGGGACTGTCGGTGCGCGATGTCGCGAAAGCACTCCGACTGCCGCCGGCCACCACTGGCGACTACTTCTCCGGCCGCTCACTTCCGCCGGTGCGGTCTGTGTCGCTGCTCAACGGGATTCTCCGGCTGTGCGGGGTCACCGACGCCACACAGGTGCGTGAATGGCATCGCGCGCTCACCAGGCTCCGACGACGCCCGAACCACGCCGCCTCGCCCTATCCCGGTGCGGCGCCCGTCAACGATCGGCACTGCCTCGGAGGGCGCGACCGCCTGCTGAACGAGCTGGGCGAGATGATCGCCGACCGGCGGCGCATCGCGGTGACCGGCGCCGCGGGCATCGGCAAGTCCTCGTTGCTCCTGGCCGGTCTGCCCGCGGTCACCCCCGGCCGCGAGGTCGTGTTGACGCGCCTTGGCGCCAACCCGTGCCGCGCCCTGTCGGACCTCCTGGTCCGTGCCTTCGGACTGACCGCGGACGGTGCCGACCGTCTTGTCCACACCGCACCCGCCGCGCTCGCCGCGACGGCCGGCCTGGACCGGGCGGTGGTCGTCATCGACCAGTACGAGCGGTTCGACGGGACCGCCGGCACGTTCCGGGCAGCGCTGGACGCACTGGTCGAAGGAGGCGCGACCCTCGTGCTGGGCTCGCGCTCGCCGGTTCCCGGCACGACCACGTTCGCCGTACCGGCGCTGACCGAACCGCAGCTGCGCGAGTCGATCGAGCGTCCCGCCAGGTCTTCCGGACGCGCCGTCGACTCCGAACTCGTCGATCTCCTGGTGCGCGAGCACCGGACGCTCGAACTGCAGTCCGTCGTCCTGCGGCGCACCTGGGAACATCGCCGGCACGGCCGGTTGACCGTCGCGGATTTCACGGCGACCGGCGGATGGGATCGGAAACGTTGATGCGCTGATCCGATCGAGTGATTCAGTAACGGATCCGGCGAGCTCGGCGAACAGCAATACACACGCAATGGCCGTGCCCGAAGAGGAAGAATTGACACCCCGAGATTTTGTGGACAAGCCGCCAAGGGGAACGCCGCGAAGTTGACCGACTTCTGTCATCTTTTCGCCTGGCGATTGCCGCGCGTCCGCAGGCAAGGTGGTGAGACGACGAGCGGAGGCACCGAACGATGACCGCAGCAACACCGCGAATCTTCCTCAGTTACACGTGGGCAGACGAGGCGGCTGTCGACGTCATCGAGAACGGGCTGAAGGCCCGCGGGGTGTCCGTGTTCAGGGATCGCGACATCCACTTGTTCGACTCGATCACCGACAACCTGCGACGGGAGCTCGACGAGTCCGATCTGCTCGTGGCCTTCTACTCCCGCCGCTATCCGACGCGCTACGCCTGCCAGTGGGAGCTCACCAGGGCCTTCCTGTCCGCGCTGCACCGGGGCGAGGACCCGCGCGACAGAATCGTCGTCGTCAACCCCGAGGGCGATGACCGGCACATCGCGCCGCTCGAGTTCACCGACGCCGCTTACCTCGCGTGGCGGCACGACTCCGATGTGGACTCGTTGGCGAAGGCCGTGCTCGGCAAGGCGAAGCGGCTGACCGCACCGCTGGGCGGGGTTCCGGACGCCGCCGCGGGTGAGTTCCACGAGCGCCTCCGGCATCCGAGGCGCTTCGTCGGCCGCTACCCCGCGATGTGGGCGGTGCACAGCAACTTGCGCGGCAACGACCACTTCGCCTCGCAACGGCCGAAGTCCGACTCGGTCGTTCTGGTCAAGGCGCCGCCCGGCATGGGCAAGACGGCACTGGCGGAGCAGTACGGGTTCCTCTTCCGCGACGCCTTTCCCGGCGGCGAGGAGTGGACGGGTCTCGGCGACCTGAGCCGAAGCGGTCCCGAGGACATCCGCGCGCACTGGGCCGCCGAGCTCAACCGCGTGGCGCGCAAGCAGTTCGGCATCGGTCTGCGCGAACTGGAGCTCCGCCAGGCCCGCGCCGCGCTGGGCGAGAAGATCACCGAACGCGGCCTGGACGTGCTGTGGGTGATCGACGACGTGCCGGAAGGGCTGGGCAACGACCTGCTCGACGAGCTGATCATTCCCTCTCCCTTCGTCCGGACCGTGCTCACCAGCCGCACCGGAACGCCGGACTGGCCGGTGCCCACCGTCCCGCTGGACGGCCTGACCGAGGTGGAGGCGGAAGAGCTGTTCGCCGCGGAGTGGCCCGACCTCGGCGACGCCGAACGGCAGGCTGTCGCGGAACTCACCCGCAAGGCACATGGCCATCCGCTGATCCTCACCCCCGCTGTCAGCTCGCTGCGGAGCGGACAGGGAACCGGTGCGCTGCACCAGTTCCTGGCCACCGCCGAACCTTCCGCCTCGGTGGCCGGCACGCTCGTGCCGATCGTCCGCGCCCGCTCCCAGCACGCGCGGGTGGTGCTCGGCTTCGCCTCCCTGCTCGCCAGGGCGCCATTCGGCGGTGACCTGCTCGTGGACGGACTCTCCGAACTGCTGGGCGAGCGAACGCCGGTGCTCGTGGCCGACGCCCTGGACGAACTCGACGCGCACAGCCTGCTGCACCGCGTTCACCACGGAGACGGCACGCACCGGCAGCTGTGGCAACTGCACGCGCTCGTCGCCGAGGCCGTCCGGCAGGACCTCGACCACTCGTTGCTCGACGTGCTGGCACATCGGGCGTCGAACGTGGTGTTGCCCAGGCTGCTTTCGAAGACGGCCGACGTGTCCGCACACGCGAGCCACGTCGCCGAACACCCGGCGGTGCCCACGAGCCGCAAGCTGGACCTGCTGCGCGCGGTCGCGGGCGTGCACGAGGAGCACGGTGATCTCCTCGCGGCGCGAGCTGCGCGGCAGGCGGCCGTGCGCGCGGGAGGCGACCGTCCACCGTCGCGAGATGTGCTCGCCGCAGCCAGGCTCGCTGTGGAAACCGGTGACGCGGAAGAGGTTCTACGTCTCACGGCTGCTCTGACCAGCGGGTCCGACGGCCACACCGAGTACGTGGCGCGGTTCTTGGCGGCGTGTGCGCACGACCTCCGAGGTGACTACGCGAAGGCTGATGAAGTCTTCTACGAGCACAGCCTCGTGGCGGAGTCCGGGTTCGCGCCGGTCTGGATGCCGGAAGAGGAGCGCAATCACGTCAGCCTGACGAGAGCAGCCGCGCTGCGCAGGCGAGGCCGGTACCAGGAGGCGCTCGAAGGGGTCACCGGGCTGTGGTCGGTGCTGCGGGCCGCGCACCCGACCGGTACCCATCTCGGTGCCTGGCCGCGGGTCGCCATCGAAATGGCGAGACTCCAGCTGCTGACCGGCAAGGTGATCGAGTCGAGGAAGACGGCCGACGGGGTCATCCGCGTACTCGGGGCCGCCGGCCTGCCGCGACACCACCTGGCACGGGAGGCCATCGCCGTCGAGGCGGAGGGAGAGCTCGTCCTCGCGTGGTCGGAGACCCGCTCACGACCTCAGGAATGGCAACTGGCGACGAAGAAGGTCGCCAGGGCGTTCGCGGAATCCGTTGACTGGTACGGAAAGGACAACCCGCTGACGCTGGAGCTCCAGGTACTGCACGGACTCACGCTGCACAACAACTCACGTCCGAGTGAGGCACTCGAGGTGCTCACCGAGGCGGAGAACCGAATCCGCACCTCGCTCGGCCCCCGGCATCCACTGGCCATGCGCGCCCGGCTCTACATCGGCCTCGCCACCGCGAACAAGGGCGACTGGCCGGGAGCGCGGCAGATCTACGAGGATCTTCTGCCCCGGCACGTGGCGGTCCTCGGACGTCGACATCCCGAGAGCCAGCTGACCCGGTTCCAGCTCGGCGCCTGCCTGCTCAAGCTGCACGAGCTGGACCGGGCGCGGCAGTTGATCGACGAGGCGGCGCCCGTGCTGGTCGCACAGCACGGACCATGGCAGCAGTGGGCATCGATGGCGCAGGTCGCCCAGAAGCTCCTCCTGCTGCCGGGTCCACTGCTGCGCTTCGCCAACACCCTCGACGGACTCACCCGCAAGACCGGGGGCTGACCCGTTTCCGGGAGGTCCCGGGAACAGCAGCTGAAAGCGGGTTTCACGGTTTCCGCGGTGACGTTTCAGCGGGAAACCGATTTCATTCCGAGCAGGCGCCTCACACGATTGACACGTCGATCGATCGTCGAAACGCCTTCGCGAGGGCATGAAACCCGACTCATCTGAAGGGACCTGTCATGCACACGCACTTCATCATCGTGGTGCTGAGCACCCTGCTCGGCTGATCCTCCCATCGCGGTCCTGCGGGCGCAGTCGCCCGCAGGACGCATTCTCCTCCGCGGTCCGAAACGAGAGCGACAGGCATGGTGGAATTGGGACCCGAACTCAGACGCAGACGCGAGTCGGCCGGCTACTCGCTGGACAAGATGGCCAAACTGGCGCACTTCACCAAGGGCTATCTGAGCAAGGCCGAGAACGGGCGCGTCCAGGTGAACCGCGCACTCGCCGCCGCCTACGACCGCGTGCTGGAGGCCGACGGCGAACTGATCGCCATCGCGGACGACCAACCGGCCAGGCGCAAGCCCCGCGGCCTGATCGGTCTGCCCGCGCACACTCCTCACTTCGTCGGCCGATCCGCCGAGCTGAACGACCTGGAGGTGGTGCTCAGCGACCGGCAGAGCACCAAGGTCTGCGTCGTCAGCGGCCTGGCGGGAGCCGGAAAGACCGCGCTCGCCGTGGCCGCCGCACGGGCCTCCTCGGACAACTTCCCGGACGGGTGCCTCTTCTTCGACCTGCGCGGGCACAGCCTCGGCATGCACGAGCAGACACCCGCGGAAACGGCCTACCACCTGCTCCAGTCACTGGACACGACGCAGGACCTCATCCCGGCGGACCCCGACGGTCGCGCCAACCTGCTCCGCGACACGTTGCGCAACCGGGAGGTGCTGATCGTGCTGGACAACGTGCGGCACGCCGACCAGGTCCGGCCGCTGCTACCGGCGGACGGCCGCAGCCGGGTGATCATCACCAGCCGGTGGCGGCTGCCCTCGCTGGACGACGCGTGGCACGTCGACGTCGGCGCGTTGCCGCCCGCGGAGGCGTTGCGGCTGTTCCAGTCGCTGATGCGGGGCACCACCGCAGTCGACGACTCCGATGCGGCCGCCATCGTGGAACAGTGCGGCCGCATACCGCTGGCGATCAGGATCGCCGCCGCCAGGATCCTGCGCGGCGGGTGGAGCCCGGGGAAGTTCCTCCAGCGACTGGCCGACCGCTCGACGAAGCTCGCTCACCTCGAGGAGTCAGAACGGGGGATGACCACCGCACTCGCCGACTCGTGCGACGCTCTACCCCCTGACCAGCGCCAACTGCTGGGGCTCATGTCCCTTCACCCCGGCACCAGCCTGCCGGTGCAGTCGGTCCAGGCCGTCACGGGCCTCGACCCCGGCACGACCGATCTGCTGCTCGACCGGCTGCACGAGGCCTGCCTGGTCTCCAGGTCCGAAGACGAGCGGATCCACCTGCACGACCTCGTGCACACCTATGCGGCTCACTACCTGCTGCCTGCCGAGCCGGTGGCGCGTCAGGCGTTCGACCGGCTGATGGAGCACCATCTCGCCGCCTCGATCGCTGCCGACGAACTGCTCGAACCCGACCGCCATCGACCGGAGGCCAGGGCGTCGCTGCACTCCGAGCCACCGTTCGAGGACGCGACCGGCGCGCTGGAATGGATGCGTTCGCAGTGGCCGACGCTCGTCCGGTTGACCGATCTGGTCCTTGATCAGCGTTGCTGGCAGCTCGCGCTCGCGGTGAGAGGTTTCTTCTTCCGGGAGAAGCTGTACGACGCGTGGATCCGCATGCACCTGGCCGCGCTCACCTCCGCGGCGGACGATCCGGCCGCCAAGGGCAGGGTTCTCAACGGGCTCGGCATGGCGAGGCTCGAACTGGGGCAGGTGGCCGAGTCGGCCGACTGCCACGAACGCGCGCACATGTGGTTCACCGAAGCCGGCGACCCGCGCGGAGCGGTCGACGCGCTGGCCAGCCTTGCCTGGGCACGGATGCACCGGGGTGAGGCGCGCGAGGCGCTGGTCGGCTTCGCGTCGGCACTCACGGAGTACCGGCGGACCGGGCGGGACCGCAACGCCGTCATCACGCAGCGGGGCATGGCGTTCGCGCTGGCCTGCCTGGACCAGTTCGACGAGGCCCGTGTACACGCGACCGCGGCACGGGAGCTGGCCTCCGCGCCGATCGACGTGGTCAGAGGCCTGACCTGCCTCGCCTGGGTCGAGTACCGCGCAGCCGAGCTCACGAGCGCACGCCGGCTCTACACCGAGGCCGTCGACCTCGCCGAGCTCGCGGACAACGGCTACGAGCAGGCTCGCGCGCTCACCGGGCTGGGCAACGTCGCCGAGCGCACCGGTGACCACGTCGAGGCGGCCCAGTGGTGGCTGCTCGCCGCCGAGCACTACGCGGATCTCAACCCCGTCGTCGTCTGGGAGGCGAAAGCCCGTGCCGACCTGACCGCGAAGTGACGACCACATTTTTCTTTCCCGCCCACAATTTGTCCACAATTTGTCCTTCACTGCAGACCTACCGGAGGTTCACCGTGCACTGGTCCGCCTACGAAATCTTCTCCGTGATCAGCGGCGTAGTCCTGCTGATCGGCGCCGTCATTCCGGGCGTAACGCTGAAAGACCGCCTCGCGATGGTGGTGGCGGGAGTGTTCTTCGCCGGTTACGGCTGGTACGTCGCCGGCCAGACATCGGGCACGTACACGTTTTCGGTGCTGATCTTCATCATCCCGTTCGCCGGCGTTGGATACGCGATTTACGCAGTGGTCAAGAGCAGACGCGACAGAAGCAACTCGCAATGACGGGAATCCACGGTCATGGACGAACAACCTCTGGGCAGCAACTACCGGCTGGGCGGTCAGCTCGGTTCCGGCCGCATGGGCCGGGTGTACCTGGGCAGGCACGTCGACGGGCGCGAGTTCGCGGTCAAGATGCTGCGCAGCGACCTGAGCGACGACAAGGGCATCATCACGCGCTTTCTGCAGGAGTGGGACATCCTGCAGAAGCTGGAAGGCCCGAACCTCGTCAAGGTGCACGACCTGGTCGTCGAGAACGAGAGCATCGCGTTCGTCATGGACCTGGTGCCCGGCGGTGACCTCCGCCAGGTGCTGGAAGCGACCGGACGGTTGTTGCCGTCCGAGGTCGCCCGGATCGGTGCCGGGATCGCCAGGGCGCTGGCCGCGGCGCACGCACGCGGCATCGTGCACGGCGACGTCAAGCCGGAGAACGTCCTGATGGACTCCACCACCGCCGAGCGCGTCCCGAAGCTGACCGACTTCGGCATCGCGACGGTGGTCGCGTCCGCGGGCAGCCGGACCAGCACGTCGCGCGTCGGCACGGTGGAGTACATGGCACCGGAGACGGCTGCCGGCGGACCGGCGTCGCCCGCCGTCGACATGTACGCGCTCGGCATCGTCCTCTACGAACTGTGTTGCGGCGTCACCCCGTTCGCGTCGCCCTCGATCCCCCAGACGCTGATGGGGCACGCGCAGCTGTTACCGGGCAAACCACCTGGCGTCGCCGAGGAGCTCTGGGCGGTGATCGCTCAGCTGCTGTCGAAGAACCCGGTCGCGCGCCCCGACGCGGGGGTGGTGGCCGGGCGCCTGGACGAGCTCGCGACGGCCCTGTACCAGCGCAACGCTCCGGTCGCCGATCACCTGACCGTGCCGCCTCCCGGACGGCCGATGGGCAACGAGGCGGAAACGCTGCTGCCCGGAGCTTTCCCCCGTTCAACACCTCCTCCCGCAAGGGGAACGACGATGCGCAAGTTGCGAGTGGCCGGAGCGCTCGTGGTGGTCGCGGCCGTCGCAGCCACCGGCGTGTACCTGTACACATCCGCCGGCAGCGACGAGGCGAACGCAGGCGGGTCGGGCGATTCCGGAGGCGCCACCGGGACCAGCACCGTCACCTCGACCAGAAGCACCACCTCGACGGTGACGTCCACCCGCGTCACCCAGTTGACTGAGATGCCCGATCTCGTGGGCAAGTTGCTGGGACAGGCGAGGGACGCACTGCCGGCGACCCTCGACGTGGCGGTCGAGGAGGTCTTCGACAACACCAAGCCGGACGGCACGGTGACGAAGCAGGACCCGGCACCTGGAGCGCCGGTGGGCAAACAGGTCACTCTCACCGTCGCCCGGCCAGCCTTCACCACCTACCTGGACATGCTCAAGCCCGCGAACGGGAGTTGGTCCGGCTACCAGGGCGAGATCATCGGCATGAAGGACAAGTCCTATCCGCACTCTCTTTACGCCGGTGTGAGCGCCTGCTCCGGCAAGGACAGCGTGGAGTACAACCTCTCCCAGGGATACCGGCGGTTCGTCGCGACAGCCGGAATGAGCAACGAGTCCGCCTCCGCGGACCTGCAGGTGCAGTTCGAGATCTTCGCCGACGAAGGCCGGCTTCTCAAGAACGCCACGGTCAAGCTCGGCGAGGTGGTGGACCTCGACCTCGACGTCACGAAGGTGCTCAGGTTGAAGATCCAGTGGCAGCCGGTCCGAACCAGGAGCAACTGCGACTCGAACGCCTGGGTGCTCGGCGAAGCCAAGCTGCTCGGGATCGCCGGTGAAGTACCGACTTCGGGCCTGCCACCGACATCCACCCGTGGCGCGGTGACCACGACGACCACCACGTCGAGGTGACCCGTGCTCGAGGTGAGCTCCGGCGGTCGCACGTGGACGTTCCCGGTGGGCGCCCGCGTCCTGATCGGCCGTGCGCGTCAGTGTGACGTCGTGCTCGACGACCCGCAGGTGTCCCGGGAACACCTGCAGGTCGACTACGACTCCGGCTGGGTGCTCCGCGACCGCGACACCACCGGTGGTACGTGGATCGGGAACCACCGCGTGATCGAGCAACGCGTCCGCGGCGCGGTGCGGCTCCGGCTGGGTGACGGCTGCGAGGTCTCGTTGCGGGACTGCCGCAGCGACTCGGTCAGCATCGGCCGATGGGCCGGGAACGACGTGGTGCTGGACGATCCGCTGGCATCACGGCACCACGCCGTCGCGACGAGGGAGAGCGGAGGATGGCGACTGGCTCAGATCGGCCGCACCCCCGTGCTGCGCCAGGGGGTTCCGGTCGGCGACGAGCTGGTCCCGCCAGGCGCGGTGCTCACGTTCGGCGCAACGGACGTCGCCGTCACGGCGGACGGCTTCTCGGTGGCCGCGAGTGCCCGCAGGCTGGTCGTGCGAGAGATCGAGCATCAGCTTCCGGGCGGACGCCGTCTGCTGTCCGGGGTGGACCTCGACGTCGGACCGGGTGAGCTCGTCGCGGTCATCGGGCCGTCCGGCGCGGGGAAGTCCACCCTGCTGAAAGTGCTGACGGGACAACTGGTGCCGGTCGGTGGAACGGTCACGTTCGACGGCCACGACGTGCACGCCGGCGGCGACGAGGTCCGGCGCCGGATCGGCGTGGTACCGCAGGACGACGTGCTGCACACCAAGCTCACCGCCCGGCAGGCCATGCACTACGCGGCACGCCTGCGCCTGCCGGTGGACACGTCACGCGCGGAACGGC
This sequence comes from Lentzea sp. NPDC004782, assembly GCF_040609115.1. Taxonomy (NCBI): domain Bacteria; kingdom Bacillati; phylum Actinomycetota; class Actinomycetes; order Pseudonocardiales; family Pseudonocardiaceae; genus Lentzea; species Lentzea sp. NPDC004782. The sequence continues at coordinate 107,025 of NZ_JBEXJN010000011.1, read as the reverse complement.
GTTCCCGCGTGAGCGCTGCTCTGTCCGAAGTAGACATGCTGGCACACAGGAGAACCAGGCTCAGCCGGATGTCCGGCGGCCAGCGCAAGCGGGTGTCGATCGCACTCGAGCTGATCACCGAACCGCCGTTGCTGCTGTTGGACGAGCCGACGTCCGGGCTCGATCCCGCCCTGGACCGGCAGGTCATGTCCGGGCTGAGGGAGATCGCCGACGCGGGCAGGGCGGTCGTGGTCGTCACTCACAACCTCGCATGCCTCGATCGGTGCGACCGGATCCTGCTGCTCGCACCCGGCGGTGTGCCGTTGTTCTCGGGGCCGCCCGGCGAGCTCTTCGGTCACTTCGGCACCCACGACTGGGCGGAGGTGTTCGAGGCCGCCGCCCGGCATCCGCTGCCAGATCCGGCGCCACCGCCCGAGCCCGCGGCAGAACCGCACCGTCCCGCCACTCCCGTGCGGGCGATCAAACGGCCTTGGCTGCACCAGGCCAGAACGTTGGTGTCGCGGCACTTCCGGCTCATCGCGGCCGATCCCGGCTACTCGCTGTTCCTGCTCGTCCTCCCGGTGGTGCTGGGCCTGCTCGCGCTCGTCGTCCCCGGCACCGGAGGCTTGGGGCCGCTCGACACCGCGGAGCCGCAGGAGGCCGGGCAGATCCTGGTGCTGCTCTTCGTCGGCGCGGCCTTCGCCGGTGGAGCCGGTGCGGCACGCGAGGTCGTGGCGGAACGGGCGATCCTGCTGCGGGAACGGGCAGCCGGTCTGTCCCCGCGGGCGTACACCGTCAGCAAGGCCGTGGTCTTCGGGATCGTCTGCGCGGTCCAGGCCGCTGTCCTGATCGCCGTCACGGTGCAGGTCAAACCCGGTCCCGACAACCCGGTGGCGCTCGACCACGCCGTGGTCGAACTCGGGCTCGCGTTGTGGTGCACCGCCTTCGCATCAGCCGCCATCGCGCTGTTCGCCTCGGCGGTGGTCCGCACCGCGGAACAGGTGATGCCGGTCCTCGTCGTGACGGTGATGCTTCAGCTGGTGCTGTGCGGCGGAATGATCCCGGTCGCCGACCGACCGGTGCTGGAACAGGTGTCCTGGTCTGCGCCGAGCCGGTGGGGCTATGCCGCCGGAGCGTCCGTGGTCGATCTCACCGCCCGGACACCGACGGCGACCAAGGACCCTTTGTGGGAGCACAGTCCCGGATCGTGGTCGCTCGGCGTGTCGGTGCTGCTCGGCATGACGCTCGTACCGCTGTTCGGTCTGGGACGCAGGGTGGCGAGGATCCGTCAGGGCTGACCGGTGCTCCACCCGATTCCGTAGGAGAGCTGCGGTTCGAGGTTCTCGAAGGTCGTGTGCACCTCGCCGAACCTGTTCGGTTCCACCGTGTCACCGGTCCACACCGGATCCTCCAGCTCCAGCTGCGGAACACCGGGAAGCCGCCACACCTGCCGGGGACGGAGCACCGAACCGAAGCGGACGTGCAACGAGAACCTGTCGCACTGGTACTTCGGGGTGCAGACGTAATGCGGCGCGATACCGCGGTCCAGCGGCAGCTTCACCCGGACCGCGTACTCGTGCTCGTCACCCCGTGCCAACGGATCCGGCAGGCGCAACACGAACCCTATGCGGTTGCGTGCCTTCATCATCCGATCGCTGAGCTCACCGCCGTGGAGGAGATCGACGCCGAGGTCCTCGATGCTGCCGGAACCGGACCAGTCCGGCGGCGGGGTCAGCGTCATGCCGATCTCGATCTCCTTGACGTCGTCCTGCTCGGCGACGATCCGGCGGGTTTCGTACACCTCCGGCACCCGCAGGTCGAAGCTCACCACCGCGCGGAGATCAGTGGTGTGCCAGGGTGGGCGCCGCCGCACGTCCACCAGCCGCCGGGACTCCTGCGCCAGTTGGGCGAGGCGCCCGAGGGCGCTGTCGATCCTGCGCTGGACCGTGCGCGGGTCCACGAACGTCGACTCCGCGATCTCCTTGATCCGCTCCTGGTACATCCGCGGCGCGGACGAGGCCTCGAGCCCGAGCGCTGCGCGCAGCAGTTTCTGCTGATCCGGGTGACATTGGTTGATCAGCGAGTTCAGCTGGTCGCGCACCTTGCGGCGAATGCGCTCGCCGCTGTCACCGTCTTCGACACCGCACACGCGCTGCAGGGCGCGTCCCACTCGCGCTCCGATGTCGTCGGTCTCGACGCCAAGGCCCTTCCGAAGTGTCTTCAGCTCCCCCAGCAGCTGATCGGCGGGAAAACTCATCACACCTCCGGCACGGCAACGGGCGTGGATTTTAGCCGTGCCGGGCACGTACCACCTCAGCTCGTTGTCCACTCCTGAACCGAGATCACCCGATCGGCGGGACGTGATGTCCAGTTCGCCCGACCGTCACTCGGTGTCGCCTCGGATCAGCGCGACGAATCGGTCGGCCTCTTCCGCCTCCGGTGCGCCGAGGCGGGTGTAGAGGTCGCGCGCCCGCAGCATCTCCTGCCGCGCCAGAACGATGTCGCCCACTGCCAGCGCCGCCCGGCCGAGACCGGCGTGCGCACGTGCCAGCTCGAAGGTGCTTCCCAGCCCTTCCGCCAGCGCCGCCGCCTGCCGGTGTGCGTGTGCGGAGTGCTGCGGTTCACCGGCCTGTTCGTGCACCTCTCCCAGACAGTTGAGCGCCATCACCACGTCCAGATCGGCGCCCGTGCGTGTGAACAGCTCCATCGCCTCGGCGAGATGCTCCCGCGACTCCGCGAACCGGCCGAGTGCCGCGGCGAAGATCGCCATGCCGCGCAACGTGATGCCCACGTTCACATGCGCCTGCAGCTGCCGGTAGTTCGCCAGCGCCCGTGCGGCCACGTCCAGCGCCCCCGCGTGATCGCCTCGGTGGTACAGCACCCACGCCTCGTTGCCGAGAGCGTTGCTCACCCCGCGCACATCACCGATCTCCTCGAACAGCTCACGAGCCCGGACGTAGTGCGACTCCGCGCCGGTGCCGTCGCCGCGTTCCAGCAACGCCATGCCGAGGTTGTTGTGCGTCAACGCCTCCGCGCGACGATCACCGAGCCGTTGGGTCGCGGTCAGCGCCAGTTCGTGGGTGCCGACCCAGGCGTCCCAGTCCTTGGTGAGGAAGAAGTAGCCGCGCAGCGTGTAAGCGAGCTGCCAGCGCCGTGCGTCGAGCTCGTGGTCGTCGGCGCGGAGCAGTCCGAGGAACGTGTCGCGCCCCGCGTTCAGCCAGGCGAGCGCTTCGTCGCGAGTGCCGAAGTTGTGGGTGTGCCGAGGTTCTCCCTGCAGGTCCACGCGGAACCGATGTGGCGTGAGCAGCCGGTCCGCCAGATCGGCGGTGTGCAGGTGGTGGTCGAAGTAGCGCTTCGTCGCCGGCCCGCGTTCCTCTTCGTCGTCCTCCTGTCGCACCAGCTCCGCCGCATACACGCGCAACAGGTCGTGCATCTCGACCCTGCCTTGCGACCGTTCGCGGACAAGCCGCGCTCTCGCCAGCACACCGATCGTCCGGCTCGCCGCCGTCACCGGTACGTCGAGCAGCGCGGCCACGGCTCGCCGGTCGAACTCCCGGCCGGGCACGAGGCCGAGCAGCCGGAACAACCGCGCGGCGTCCGCGGGAAGCTGCCGGTAGGACCACGAGAACACGGACCTGACCGCGGTGCGCGGGTCGTCACCGGTGTCGAGCACGTCCAGCCGCGCGTGCTCGTCGGAGAGCTCCTCCACGAGCTCGGCGACCGACGCGTCCGGCGCGTTCAGGACGAGCCCGGACGCGATCCGCAACGCCAGCGGCAGGTACGCGCACCGCCGCGCCAGGTCCACGGCAGCTTCCTGTTCGGTCCGCAGCCGCGGGCCGATGAGGGTGTGCAACGCTTCCAGCGCTTCCTGTTCGCTGAACACGTCCAGCCTCAGCTGCTCGGCGCCGTGATCGACGACCAGCCCCGTCAGGTTCGCCCGGCTCGTGATCACGACAGCACACGACCCGGTGCCGGGCAGCAGCGGCCGAACCTGGTCTTCCGACCTGGCGTTGTCCAGCAACAACAACATCCGCCGACCGCTCACCATCGACCGGAACATCGCGGTCCGCTCGGCGACCTCGGCCGGAACGGTCTCCGCCGGCGCACCCAGCGCCCGCAGGAACGCGCCAAGCGCCTCGCCTGGCGCAACCGGCGCACCCACCCCGTAGCCGGACAGGTCGACGTACAGCTGTCCGTCCGGGAAATCGCCCATGACCCTGTGCGCCCAGCACACGGCGACCGTCGTCTTCCCCACTCCGCCCATGCCCGACACGACCACGAGCGGGGCGGTTCCCGGGCGGGCACCGGCCACGTCGTTGACCGCCGCGTCGAGCGCGGCGAGCACGTCCTCACGGCCGGTGAAACCGCGGGGAACAGGCGGAAGTTGCCGCGGCACCACCGAATGCCCACCCGGCGGCGCGTGCAGGTGCACGTCGCCGGTGATCGTTCCCGCCTGCATCACGACGCCGGACGCCGTACCGCTCACCACGTTGTGAGTCATCGCCCGCTCCCGCGCCGACCGCCGTCCAACGCCATGTGGATCACGAGAGCACAGTCCACCCCAGCTGGCACACCGCCGGACGAGCCATGCCGGTTCGTCGCGAATCGGGTCAACGGCCGGGCTCGGGGAACTCGGCGAGCAGCCGCTCCGCCAGCTCCACCGCCACCTGCTCCGTCATCCCGGTCAGTTCGGCCGCTGCCAGGTACTCGTCGGCGCGGAGCCTGAGCGCCGATCTGTTGAACATCGATATCGACGCGCTGTTGCTCGTGAGGTCCGAGAGGTCACCGCGCCGCACGAACAGCACAGGATCAATGCCGACGACCGGGACCACATTCGCAGAAAGTGCCGGATTCAGTTGCACGAGCGCGGTGAGCATGGTCTTGATGTTGCTCACCGCGTCCTCGCGAATCAGCACGCTGCCGAGCCTCGCCTCGCGCAACCTCATCCACGCTGAGCGCTGGCCGTTGCGCAGCAGCGCCATTCCTCCGCCGCCGGAGCTGTACGGCTCCTGAGAGGAGACCATGACGACGTCGGGTGTCGAGGTCTTGTCGACTCCCGAACTGACGTCGAGAACGCCCTGCGCGTGCGCGTACACCGGCAAGTTCGCCTCGACGGACCGCAGCTGGCTCACCGGAATCCGCGCGTCGCCGACCGGCACGAGGTGGACTTCGAGTGTGGCGGGCCACTGGCGCTTCCACGTCTTCGCCAGGGACTCGACGCCCGTCCGCCACACGACCTCCGCCTCGTCGGGCAGCACGTGCCAAGTCGGTTCCGCAGCCAACGGCGCGGCGACGGGCAAAGACGGGTTCAGCTGGGAGAACACCGGCGGGCGCCCGAGAGAGGGGCGAAGGGTCCTCGGCTGCTTGAAGATCACCCTGAGCAGGTCCTCGATGCCCTGGGTCGTCAGCTCGCCGATCTTGTAGTGATCAACCGCGTACGGCTGCAGGAAGTCCGGGATCTCCTCGACGCCGCGGCCGGGCAGGACGACAGTCAGGAGTTTCGGGCGCCACGTCGCACGATCCCTCTGCACCAGGTCTCGGATCACCGCCATCTCAGCGCGCGCACCCCGGTTCTCCGTGGCAAGCCCGCCGCCGTCTCCCGCGATCTTGCACTGCGGTGACGCCACGATGATCGTGTAGTCCGAGCCTGTGATGTGCTCGTGCGCCCAGACTCCCCAGTCTTGGGGCTGGCCTTCCGCCCACTGGTCGAGTTCGGTCTCGACGCCGTTGCGCATCAGCAGCGCGGCAAGGGTGAGCACGTCGGCCTTGTGCTGCAGCGAATCGTGGGTGTACGCGACGAACACCTTCGGTGGTGGCGCGTCTCGGTCCGGTCCAACCATCGCCGCGAAGTCTAATCCGCCTGGGCGACAGGGTGATCGCCAGGCGGGCGTGACGGTCATGCACTGTCCGGTGTGGACTCCGCACGCCTGACGTGCGACGTTCGACGTGAGCCGAACGGGGCATTTCTGGAACCGCGCGTCCCGAATCCGTCCTGACCTCCTCTTACTGCCTGGAACGGGCCCCTGCACCCGCGCGCCGTGCGCGGGCATCGCCCGCCAGGAGTTGGAGGAATCGTGTTCCTGGGTTCACGAGCACGCCTGCGCACCGCGGTCATCGCCGCGGCCGTGGGCGCCGGTGTGCTGACGGCGGCCACCCCCGCCGCGGCGGCACCTGCCGCGGGTACGCGCGCTTACCTGGTCATCACCGCGCCGGGCGACACCTCAGGTGCCAAGACGGCCGTGGCGAGCAACAACGGCACGGTGTTCAGCAGTTACGACGCGATCGGTGTCATCGTCGCGCACTCCGCCGCCACTGACTTCGCGAGCAAGATGCGCACGGTCAGCGGTGTGCAGAAGGTCGGGGCGACGCGCACGTCGGACGTTCCCGCGGAAGCGGCCAACCCGGCGATCCCACCGGCGGCGGCGCAGAACTCGCCGACCGTCACCGAGCCGGTGCGGCCGGACATGGCCCAGATCAAGGCCGACCAGGCGTGGGCGGTCAACCAGGGTTCGCGCAACGTCACGGTCGGCGTCCTGGACACCGGGATCGACGACCTGCACGAGGACCTCAAGGCGAACTTCGACGCGGCCGACTCCGCGTCCTGCGCCTACGGCAAGCTCGACACCCGTGCCGGCGCGTGGCGGGACATCGACACCCACGGCACCCACGTCGCGGGCACGATCGCGGCGGCCAAGAACGGGCGCGGCGTGGTCGGCGTGGCGCCGGGGGTGAAGATCGCCGCGGTACGCGTCGCGGAGCCGAACACCGAAAGTTTCTTCTTCGCCGAGAACACCATCTGCGCGATGGTGTTCGCCGGTGACCACGGGTTCGCGGTGACCAACAACAGCTACTACACCGACCCGTGGCTGTTCAACTGCCCGGACAACGCCGACCAGGACGCCATCCTGGAGGGCGTGAAGCGGGCCGTGGCCTACGCCGAGGGCAAGGGCGTGCTGAACGTCGCCGCGGCGGGCAACGAGAACTACAACCTCGCGAACAAGACCCGCGACACCAAGAGCCCCAACGACTCCACCCCGGTGCAGCGCACCATCACCAACGCGTGCCTGAGCGTGCCGACGGAGCTTCCCGGCATCGTCACCGTCGCGTCGATCACCTCGGCCAACGGCAAGTCGTCGTTCTCCAACTACGGCACCGACAAGATCAGCGTCGCGGCGCCCGGTGACGCCGTCTACTCGACGGTGCCCGGCGGCGGGTACGGCTCGAAGTCGGGCACGTCGATGGCGTCTCCGCACGTCGCGGGCGTGGCCGCGCTGCTCAAGTCGGTCAACCCGGCGGCCACCCCGGCCCAGCTGCGCCAGCTGCTCGCCACCCAGGCCGACGACCTGGCCTGCACCGACAGCCGTTGCTCGGGCACCACGGCGAAGAACAACTTCTTCGGCGAGGGCCGCGTCGACGCGCTCGAAGCGGTCGGCACCGGCACGCCCGGCAAGTCGTTCGAGAACACCACTCGCGTGGACATCCCGGACAACGCCGCGGCCGTCACCAGCCCGATCACCGTCTCCGGCGTCACCGGCAACGCCCCGGCCACGCTCAAGGTCGCAGTCGACATCGTGCACACCTACCGCGGTGACCTGGTCGTCGACCTGATCGCGCCGGACGGATCGGTGTACTCGCTGAGCAACCGCTCGGGCGGCAGCGCGGACAACATCCAGCAGACGTTCACGGTCGACGCGTCGAGCGAGGTCGCGAACGGCGTCTGGAAGCTGCGCGTCCAGGACGTGGCCGCCGCCGACACCGGCTACATCAACTCCTGGAAGCTCACCTTCTAACTCCGCCTGGGAGGTCGATGAAGGGCGCCTTGTTCCACCTGAGGTGGATGAAGGCGCCCTTCATCGAGGCAATGCGGGCCCTTCGCCGAGGCCGCTGATCGGGCTTATGGTCCGGAGGTGCTCGACACCCGCCAGCTCGAAGTGTTCGCGACCGTCGCCAGGACGGGGTCGTTCAGCGCGGCCGCGCGGGAGCTGCACTGCACCCAGCCGGCGGTCAGCCAGCAGATGCGCGCACTGGAACGGCAGGTCGGCGGCCCGCTGTTCGTCCGCACCGGGCGCGGCCTCGCCCTCACCGAGGCCGGGCGCATCCTCGCCGAGCGCGGCACGGCGCTGCTCGACCAGCTGGCCGCGACCCACCAGCAGATCAGCGCGATCGCCGCGCACGACATCGGCACCATCCGGATCTGCGCGTTCCCCAGCGCCAACGTCTCGCTCGTGCCCGTGGCGGCCGCCATCCTCGCCAAGGAACGTCCTCAGCTGCGCCTGGAACTGGTCGAGGAGGAGCCGCCGGACTCGTTCGGGCTGCTGCGGCGCGGCACGGTCGACGTGGTGATCAGCTTCAGCTACCGCGGTGAGCCGCAGGACGAGACCGCCGTCGCCGGGATGCTGCGGGTGCCGTTGCTGCGCGAACCGCTCGCGTTGCTCGTGCCCGCCGGTCACCGGCTCGCCGGTCGTGACCGCGTGTCGCTCGGGGAGACCGAGGGTGAGCGCTGGATCGCCGGCTGTCCCCGCTGCCGGCGCGCCCTGGACCAGGCCTGCGCGGAAGCCGGGTTCACCCCGGACGTCACCTGTTCCACCGACGACAACCTCGCGATCCAGAGCCTCGTCACCGCGGGGCTCGGCGTCGCGCTCGTGCCGCGGCTGCTGCTGTCGTTCCTGCAGCACCCCGGCCTGACCGCGATCGCGGTGGACTCCCGCGCGGAACGGGAGACGGCCCTCTACACCTGGCCGGACCTGATCCGGCTGCCGTTGATGCGGGCCGCGGTGGACGCGGTGGTGAGCGCGGCCGCCGGGGCATAACGCCGGCTTATATGTCCCCAAGCAATGACCATCTTCTGCGCGTAGCTCGTGAGCGTGATGGTTGCTCACATGGGCAGCCTCGGGACCACTACGCGCGCGACCGACTCACCGCTACCCGGCCTCACGCTGGTGGCGGCCGGGGTCGCGGTGGCGATGGTCGTCACGTGGTTGCTGCCGTCGGTCAGCGCGTTGACCGCGGCGGTGCTGCTCGGTGCCGTCGTGGCCAACGTCGTGCGGCTGCCCTCCTCGACCAGCCCCGGTCTGAAGCTCGCCGGACGTCGCCTGCTGCGCCTCGGCATCGTGCTGCTCGGGCTGAAGCTGGTGGTCAGGGACGTGCTGGCGCTCGGCTACGAGGTGCTGGCGCTGGCGGTCGCCGCCGTGGTGGTGACGTTCGCCGTGACGCGGTGGCTCGGCCGGCTGCTCGGGGTCGGTGACGGGCTGTCGCTGCTGATCGCGACCGGGTTCTCGATCTGCGGCGCGTCGGCGGTCGCGGCGATGAACGGGGTGCGCGAGCAGGACGAGCAGGACGTCGCCAAGGCGTTGGGCCTGGTCACGCTGTTCGGCACGGTCGCGATGTTCAGCCTGCCCGCGCTGCACCCGCTCACGGGCCTGTCCCCCGCCGCGTACGGGGTGTGGGCGGGCGGGAGCGTGCACGAGGTCGCCCAGGTGGTCGCCGCCGCCGGACCGGTCAGCGGCGCCCTCGCGATCGCCGTGGCGGTCAAGCTGACCAGGGTCGTCCTGCTGGCGCCGATGCTCGCCGCGGTGAGCGTCGCCGAACGCCGCAGGTTCCCCGAGGCCGGCACGCGGCCGCCGCTCGTGCCGTTGTTCGTCGTCGGTTTCCTGGTCGCGGCCGCCGTGCGCGCCACCGGCGTCCTGCCGGACGTGGTGCTGTCGACCGCGGCGTTCGCGGACAACCTGCTGCTCGCCGCCGGGATGTTCGCCCTCGGCACGGCGGTGCGGCTGCGTTCGCTGGCCCGCTCCGGCCTGCCCGCCCTGACCCTGGGCCTGCTCTCCACCGTCCTGATCTCACTCGTGGCGCTGATCGGAGCTTTTGTGATCATGTGACCAGGAGGTGCAAGGAGTCCGCCATGCCTCGTCTGCTCTCCCCCACCGCCGCCCGCCTGGTCGGCGCGGCCCGCACCGCCGTGACCGCGGGCGGTGACGACGCCGTCGTCGCCGCGCGGGTCGCCGGTGCCCTGACCGCCCACCTCGACGACCCGCGGCTGCTGGACCCGGAAGACCGCGAGCCCGACCCCCACCACTACCGCCAGCACGTCCTGCACGTGGAGCCCGACGGCAGCTTCTCGGTCGTCGCGCTGGTCTGGTTGCCTGGTCAGGAGACGTGCATCCACGACCACGTGTCGTGGTGTGTGGTCGGCACGTACGTCGGCGAAGAAGAAGAGACCACCTATCGGCTCGCGGGTGATCACCTCATTCCGTTGCGGCTCAATCGCACTCCGCAAGGGGTGGCGTCCTATCTGGTCCCACCGGGCGACATTCACAAGGTGTGCAACAACTCCGGCTCAGTCGCGATCTCGATCCACGTCTACGGTGCCGACATCGGCGTGCTGGGCACGAGCATCCGCCGACGCTACGACCTTCCCGTCGTCGGCGCGAAGATTGCGACTTGAACGCCATTTGGAGCAATTTCGGCATCTGCGGCTAACCCGCGTGCCGGACCGCAGCGATAGGACGGGCGTGGAACAACCCGATCTGTGGGCGATCGCCGCGGAGGCCCTCGAAGAGCACGAACGCCCAGAGGTGCGGGCACGGCTGGCCGGCGTGGTGGTCCAGCAGGGCCAGACGGAGCGGCTCGCGCGAGGCGAGCGCGACGTCGTCTTCCTGCTGCCCGACCGGCTGGTGCTGGTGCGGCCGGACCCGTTCTGGGTGGGCGCGTACCCGAAGGACCACGTGGCGAGCATCCTGATCGTCGCAGGTCACGTGCAGGTCGAGGTGACCGGCGGCGACAGCTTCGAGTTCTGGGTCGACACCGAGCAGACGCCGCTCGCGCCCTTCTCGGAGGAGGTCGAGGCCTGGCTGCGCCCCAGGAAAGGACCCGGCGTCGGTGTCTTCGCGCTCGGCCTGCTGATCGTGGTCGCGCTGCTCTTCGCGTTCGGACCTGCGGAGTGGGAGGCGGAGGAGCGGCTCAGCACCAACTCGACGTGCGGCGACTTCCTGTCGGCCGGCCTCGACGCCCAGATCGACCTGCTGAAGCGGCTCTTCGGCCAGGCGGGCAGGTCGGACGAGGCGAACAACCCGGCCACGCTCACCGCGTCGCGGCGGGCCTGCGGGGAGAACGGCTCGGCGACGGTGGACTCGCTCGTCAGCGGGAAATGACGCCCCGCTCGATCGCACCGGTCGCGAACTCGACGAGGTGCGCGGGCGTGACCCGGTTCGTGCGCGCGCCCTGGAGCAGCAGGTCGTCGGCGAGGCCGATCATGCAGTCCCACACCCAGTGCGGCAGCGCGGGGTCGTCCACGAGCGTCTGGCCGGACGCCGCCGCGGTCTCGGTCAAGGCCTGCCCGAGCGCCTTGATCGTCTTGCGGTAGTCCTGCGCGGACCCGGCGACCTCCTTGCCCCTGCGGCCGCCGGACAGCACCTTCGCCTCCCACTGGGCGGCCGACCTGCCGAACCGCCGCCACAGGTCGGTGATCTGGGGCTCGATCTCGCGGAGCACGCCCGCGATGCCGAGACCGCGGTCGACCTGTGCGAGCGTGCGCTGCAGTTCGTCCAGGCGGCGTTCCATCAGGGCCGCGAAGACGTCCTCCTTGCCGGAGAAGTACTGGTACACGGTGCCGGAACTGACGCCCGCCCCCACCGCGATCGCGCGCATGGTCAGACCCGCGTAGCCGCTTTCTTCGAGGATCCGCTCGGCGGACGCGAGGATGTCGCGCCGCCTGCCTTCCGCGTCACCCCACGCGGTCTGCTCGGTGCTCACATCCGGAAATCCTACGTTGAACAACGTTCAAAAGCATATTGAACGTTGTTCGTTTTGCTCGCTACCCTCGGTCGCATGGCGGAGACCGATGCGGAGCTGGCCCTGCGGCTGGCCACCGAGACCGGACGGTTGCTGATCAGCGTGAGACCCGGTGACGGCGACCGGGTCGCGCAGCTCTTCCTGGCCGCGCAGCTGGAGGAGCACCGGCCGGACGACGCGGTCCTGTCCGAGGAGGCGCCCGACGACCCGCGCAGGCCGGCCGCCGACCGGGTGTGGATCATCGACCCGCTGGACGGCAGCCGCGAGTACGCCGAACCCGGCCGCACCGACTGGGCCGTGCACGTGGCGCTCTGGGAACGCGGCGAGCTCGTCGCGGGCGCGGTCGCTCTGCCCGCGCTGCAACAGGTTCCGCGCGCGCCGCGGCGCCGGCCGAGGATCGTGGTGAGCCGCACCCGGCCGCCCGAGTTCGCCCAGCGGGTCGCCGACGCGATCAACGCCGTGCTGGTGCCGATGGGCAGCGCGGGCGCGAAGACGATGGCCGTGGTGCGCGGTGAGGCCGACGCCTACCTGCACGCGGGCGGCATGTACGAGTGGGACTCGGCCGCGCCCGTCTTCGTGGCGCGCGCCGCCGGGCTGCACGCCTCGCGCGTCGACGGGCGGCCGCTCGTCTACAACCAGCCCGACCCGTGGCTGCCGGACCTGCTGATCTGCCGGCCCGAGCTCGTGGGAGCGCTCATATGAACCACCTCGACCGGCTCGAAGCCGACAGCATCGACATCTTCCGCGAGGCGGTCGCGGAGAGCGAGCGGCCGGTGCTGCTGTACTCGATCGGCAAGGACAGCTCGGTGCTGCTCCACCTGGCGCGCAAGGCCTTCTACCCGTCGAAGCCGCCGTTTCCGTTGCTGCACATAGACACCACGTGGAAGTTCCGGGAGATGATCGAGTTCCGGGACGAGACGGCGCGCGAGCTCGGGCTGGAGCTGATCGTGCACCGCAACCCGGAGTGCGTGGCGCTGGGCATCAACCCGTTCGACCACGGATCGGCGCGGCACACCGACCTGTGGAAGACCCGGGGACTGCGGCAGGCCTTGGACGAGCACCGGTTCGACCTGGCGTTCGGTGGCGCGCGGCGCGACGAGGAAGCCTCCCGCGCCAAGGAAAGGGTGTTCTCGTTCCGGACCGCGCAGCACCGGTGGGACCCGAAGAACCAGCGCCCCGAACTGTGGCGGCTCTACAACACGCGGGTCGCGCCCGGCGAGAGCATCAGGGTGTTCCCGCTGTCGAACTGGACCGAGCTGGACGTGTGGCGCTACGTCGAACGCGAGCGGATTCCCGTGGTACCGCTGTACTTCGCGGCCCGGCGACCGGTGGTCGACCGCGACGGCATGCTGATCATGGTGGACGACGACCGGATGCCGTTGACCGAACCGCCGCGCCACGAGCTCGTCCGGTTCCGCACGCTCGGTTGCTATCCGCTGACCGGCGCGGTGCGCAGCGAGGCCCGGACGGTGGCGGAGATCGTCGAGGAGATGCGGGCGGCGACCACGTCCGAACGGCAGGGGCGGCTGATCGACCACGACCAGAGCGGCTCGATGGAGCGCAAGAAGCGGGAGGGCTACTTCTGATGGAGCTCCAGAAGTCGTCACTGAGGTTCATCACCTGCGGCAGCGTGGACGACGGCAAGAGCACGCTGATCGGCCGGCTGCTGTACGAGTCGAAGTTGTTGTACGCGGACCACCTGGCGGCGTTGGAGGCCGACTCCCGCCGGGTCGGGACGCGGGGCGGCGAGCTGGACTTCGCGCTGCTCGTGGACGGACTGGCGGCCGAACGCGAACAGGGCATCACGATCGACGTCGCATACCGGTTCTTCGCCACCGAGGCGCGGCGGTTCATCGTCGCGGACACGCCGGGGCACGAGCAGTACACGCGCAACATGGTCACCGGCGCGTCGACCGCTGACGCCGCCGTGATCCTGCTCGACGCGCGCAAAGGCGTGCTCAGCCAGACGCGACGGCACGCGCGCATTGTGTCGTTGCTGGGCATTCGGCATGTCGCGCTCGCGGTGAACAAGCTCGATCTCCTGGGCTATTCGCGGGAGGCGTTCGAGGAGGTCGTCGCGGAGTTCACCGAGTTCGCGGCGGAACTGGACTTCACCGAGATCACCTGCGTGCCGATGGCCGCGACCGAGGGCGTCAACGTGGTCGGTCACAGCGAGCTCACGCCGTGGTACGACGGGCCTACCTTGTTGCAGTGGCTGGAAACGGTCGACGTTCCCGCTGAGGTGGACGGCCCGTGGCGGTTCCTCGTGCAGTGGGTCAACCGGCCGGACTCGTCGTTCCGCGGCTTCTCCGGGCGGGTGCTGCGCGGAACTCTGCGCCACGGCGACGAAGTTCGTGTCGGCGATCGAACCTCCACTGTGGATCGAATCGTCACGATGGACGGTGATCTGTCCGAGGCACCAACCGGATCGTCGGTCACCGTGGTGCTCGCCGACGACGTGGACGCGAGCCGCGGTGACGTGCTGGCGGCCGCCCAGGACCCGCCGGGGGTCGCCGAGGAGTTCCAGGCGCACCTGGTCTGGCTGAACGAGGCCGGGTTGCTGCCCGGCAGGCAGTACCTGGCCAAGATCGGCGCGCGCACGGTCGGGTTCACCGCCACCAAGCCGTTGCAGCTCAACGAGATCGGCGTCGACCGCGTGCACTTCGACGCGCCCGTGCCGTTCGAGAGCTACCGCACCAACCGCGACCTGGGCTCGTTCGTCGTGCTCGACCGGCTGACCAACGCCACGGTCGGCGCCGGGATGATCGACTTCGCGTTGCGGTCGGCGAACCTGCGCTGGCAGACGCTGACCGTGGACAAGCGGGCGCGCAGCGAGCGCAACGGCCACCGGCCGTGCGTGGTGTGGCTGACGGGGCTGTCCGGCGCGGGCAAGTCCACCATCGCCGACCTCGTCGAGAAGGCCCTGCACGCCGAGGGCAGGCACACGTTCCTGCTGGACGGCGACAACGTGCGGCACGGCCTGAACTCCGACCTCGGGTTCTCCGACGCAGACCGGGTCGAGAACATCCGGCGCATCGCCGAGGTGGCCGCGCTGATGGTCGACGCCGGGCTGATCGTGCTGGTCTCGTTCATCTCGCCGTTCCGGGCCGAGCGGGCGCTGGCGCGGGAGCTGGTCGCCGAGAACGAGTTCTGCGAGGTCTTCGTCGACACGCCGCTCGCCGTCGCCGAGCAACGCGACCCCAAGGGGCTCTACGCGCGGGCCAGGAGGGGTGAGCTGCCGAACTTCACCGGCATCGACTCGCCCTACGAGCCACCGGAGAACCCCGAGCTGCGGCTCGACACCACGGCGTTGGGCCCCGAGGCGGCCGCCGAGGCCGTGGTGGCGCGGCTTCGCACGCTCGGCGTCTGTTGAACGTTGTCCAGAATCGGGTATGTTCCGCTAGAACACGTTCTAAATTCGGGGAGGGTCCCGTGCCGGATCAGGCGTGGTCGCAGTTCTGCCGGGCGCTGGAGAAGGCCGGTGAGGTGATCGGCTCCGGGCCGGACACCCCGCTGGACCGGGCGGAGGGCTACCGCTACCTCGCCCGGCTGACCCGCGAGATGCTGTACTCCTGCCTGGACAACGCCGATCCGGACTTCCCGCGGTTCCACCAGCTGGACCTGGTGAAGATCGGCGCCGACAACCCCGACAACGTCTACCTGTCGGCCAACATCCGCGGCGACCGCGCGTACCGGATCACCGGGACGCGCGGCACCATCGCGTACTTCAGCATCGGCTCGAAGGCCAACCGGTACGCCAAGGACGGCACGATGGCCTCGACCGGTGAGCTGTCCGACGCGGACCTGACGGTCGCGGCGGACGGCACGGTGGAGATCATCGCGAGCGCTGGGCGGCAGGGGGAGAACTGGCTTCCGCTCGCTCCCGACTCAACCGGCCTGGTGGTGCGCCAGACGTATCTCGACCGCACGACCGAGGTGCCCGGTGAGTGGCACATCGAGCAGATCGGCGGCCCTGCCGAACCCGACGCGCTGACACCGGAGTTCCTGGCCAAAGCGCTGCAACGAGCGGCATCGTCCGTGCACGGCACCGCGGCCACGTTCGCGCACTGGACGCAGACGTTCATGGCACGCCCCAACGAGCTGCCCGACTTCGGGCAGGAGATGTTCCAGCGGGCGGGCGGCGATCCGGAGATCTTCTACCTGCACGGCTACTGGACGCTGCGGCCCGGCGAGGCGTGGGTGATCGAGACCGACGTACCGGACTGCCCGTACTGGAACTTCCAGCTCGACAACTGGTGGATGGAGTCGCTCGACCACCGCCGGCGCGTCACGGTCAACAAGCACACGGCCGTGCTGGGCGCCGACGGCCGGTTGACGATCGTGGTGGCGCCGCGCGATCCCGGTGTGGGCAACTGGATCGACACCTGCGGGCACAACTCCGGCACCGCGTTGCTGCGGTGGCTCGGTGCGAGCGAACACCCGATCCCGAAGTGCCGCGTGGTGCCGCTGGAGGAGCTGCGATGACGGTGACGACCGAGCTGAACGTCGCGGAGCTGCTGGAGAAGGCGTCCGCCAAGACGGGGCTCTCCGACTTCGGCGACGACTGGTTCCGCGAACCGCTGGACGTGCTCGTGCGCAGCCTCAACACCGAGGCCGCGCTGTCGCCGTTGGGCTTCGAGCTCACCAAACACCGGTTGACCGCGCTGCTGGCGGACCGGCTGCGACTCCGCGCGCTGCAACGCGAGAGCCCGTCGGTGCTCGACGTCGAAGTGCGCGTGGCGGCCGAGATCTGCGGCCTGCCCCGCACCGGATCGACGCTGCTGCACCGGTTGCTGGCCGCGTCACCGCAGGTCACGTCCACGCTGTCGTGGGAGGTCGCGTACCCGATCCCGTTCCCCGGCGAGGGACCGGACGCCGCGGACCGCAAACGCCGCGCCCAGGAACGCATGCAGCTGTTCGCGCAGCTCTCCCCCGAGTTCGGCGACCTGCACACGGTCGTGTGGGACGGGCCGGAGGAGGACGTGATCCTGCTGGACCGCACGTTCGTGTCGATGAGCTACGACTCGTTCTACTGGGTGCCGTCGTACGGCGACTGGCTGCGCTCGGCCGACCAGGGCCCCGCCTACCGCGAGCTGCGCGAGTGGCTGCAGGTGCTGCAGTGGCAGAACCCCGGCCGCGACCGCCCGTGGGTGCTCAAGTCACCGCATCACCTGACCGCGGTCGACACGGTGCTCGACACGTTCGCCGACTGCAAGATCGTGATGACGCACCGCTCACCCGTCAACGCCGTGCCGTCGTACGCCTCGATGGTGCGCGCGATGTCCTCGCAGTACAGCGAGAACGTCGATCCGGTCCGGATTGGACGGTACTGGTCGCGCCGGTTCGCCCGCACGCTGCGGGACTTCGCCGCCGCCCGCGCGGCACGCCCCGGCCGGTTCGTGGACGTGCGGTTCGCCGACACCGTCAGCAAACCGCTTCCGGTCGCCCGCCAGGTCCTCGACGCGCTCGGCCTGCCGCCCGGCCCGGCCGACGACGCGGCGTTCGAGGCCTACCTGGCGCAGAACCGCACCGAACGGCACGGCTCGCACTCCTACACGCCGGAGGACTTCGGGTTGTCCGAGGACCAGCTGCAGCGTGACTTCGCCTTCTACTCGGAGGTCTACCTGTGATGCTGCAAGACGAGGTCGTGGTGATCACCGGCGTCGGCCCCGGCCTGGGTTCGAAACTGGCCCTGCGCGCCGCCGCGGAAGGCGCGAAGGTCGTGATGGCCGCGCGGTCCGCCGACGTGATGAACCAGGTGGAGAAGGACGTTCGCGCGGCCGGTGGCGAGGCCGTCGGCGTGCAGTGCGACGTCCGCCGACCGGAGGACGTGGCTCAGCTCGTGTCGACCGCCGTCGACCGGTTCGGCACCATCACCGGCCTGGTGAACTCGGCGTTCGGCCACCCCGGCTTCTTCGACTTGCTCGACACACCGGAGAAGGCGATCCGCCGGTCGATGGACATCATCCTGTACGGCGCGTTGAACGTGACCCGCGAAGTCGTGCCGCACATGAAGGCCGCCGGACGCGGGTCGATCGTGAACATCGGCACCATGACCACCCGCAAGCCGATGCGCGGCGAGGCGGGCTACGCGGTGGCGAAGTCGGCCATGGCGACCGCGACCCAGTTCCTCGCGCTCGAGCTGGGCCAGCACGGCATCCGCGCCAACCAGGCCGTGATGGGCTGGCTCGACGGGCCGAGCGTGCGGTACTACCTCAAGCTCGCCGCCGACGCGCGCGGCGTGAGCGAACAGGACGTGTACGACGAGATCGCCTCCCGCAACCCGCTCGGCCGCATCCCACCCGACGAGGCCTGCGCGGGCGCGGTGCTGTTCCTGTTGTCCCGCTTGGCCTCCGAGGTCAACGGCGCGGTGCTGGACGTCAACGGCGGGGAGTACATGCCGGCATGAGCCATCTCATCGAGTCCGTCGTGGTGGAGATCGACGCGCCCGCTTCGTTCGTCTGGGACGTGCTGATCGACTACGCCCACTATCCACAGTGGAATCCCTACACCCTGGCCGTTTCGACGACTCTGGCCGTCGACTCGCCCATCGACCTCACCCTGCCCATGCCCGACGGCAGCGAGGGGACCTGGGTCAGCCACGAGTACATCCGCGTCGTGGAGCCGCCTCGGCTGCTGCGCTACGACACCGGTGACACGTTCCCCGGCCTGCTCGGGGTGCGCGACCAGGTGATCACGCCGCTTGGGGTGGAACGGTGCAGCTATCGCACGTTCGAGACGTTCACCGGCAAGTACGCGGAGGCCGTGTTCGCGGCGCAGGGTGAGTACGTCAAGAAGGGTTTCGACGCCGTTGCCCGTGCGCTGGCTGAACGTGTGGCGCAACTGATGCGGACGTAACGGGGGTTGGTTGCGTCATCGCCGCATCGCGTGGGCGGGCACGTCATCACCGGTTGCCGGGTCGGCATCAGGCCTTTTCGGGCTCGGCTTCGCCATCGCTTCGGGCGGCCGGGCGGGCGGTTCACACTTTTGTGTACGGATTTAGCCGTTATTGTCTCGTGATCTTGCGGTAGATTAGAACGCGTGATCGACCCTGACCTTCCACTCCTTTCTACCGGCGAGGTGCTGAGCACCCTCGTCGATGAGGTGGCGGATCTTCAGGCTCGTCAGTATGCGGTGATGCGCAAGGTTGCCGAGTTGAATCGGCGTGGCGCCGCCAGTGAACTTGGCTATAAGGATTTGCCGCAGCTGTTGCAGCACGCGCTCCGCTGGAGCCGGAATACCGCCAAGCAGTGGGTGGCCAATGCCGGGCTACTGGGGCCGGGGATCACGCCGACCGGTAGCGAGATCGCGCCTGCTCTTCCGGTGACCGCGTCGGCGGCGGCCGAGGGTGTGCTGTCGGTGGAGCATGTCGCGGTGGTGGCCGAGGTGATGAAGCAGCTGCCTGCCGAGTACGAGCAGACCGTGGTCGATCTCGCCCGCGAGCATGATCCGGTCGCGGTGCGGACGCTGGGCCGCAAGCTGGTCTACGCGCTCTTTCAGAACGACCCGGAACCACGCGATGCCGAACCCGCGCGGCAGGTCAACCAGCATGTGATGCGCTGGAAGGACGATTGCCTGGAGATCCGGGCGAGGCTGGACAAGGTCACCGGCGCCAAGTACGAGGCGCTGCTCGACCCGCTGGCCAAGCCCCGTCCCACCACGGCCGAGGAAGGCCCGGACCCGCGCTCGCGTGCCGAGCGTGAGGGCGATGCGCTGGCCGAGCTGGTGGACCTGATGCTGCGCGCCGACCAGCTTCCCGAGCACGGCGGTGAGCCGGTCACGCTCACGGTGACGATGCGCTACGACGACCTGGCCGGGCAGCTCGGCGAAGGCATGCTGGACAACGGTGAGCGTGTTCCGGTCGAGCAGGTGCGTCGCCTGGCCTGCGATGCGGGGATCATTCCGCTGGTGCTGGGGGAGCGGTCGCAGCCGATGGACATCGGCCGCAAGACCCGCAGCTTCCCCGCCGGAATCCGCAGAGTCCTCGTCGCCCGCGACCAGGGCTGCGCATCTGCGGCAGACCGCCCAAACAATGCGACGCGCATCATGTCCATCACTGGGCGAATGGTGGCGATACATCGGCCAAGAACGCGGTTCTGCTGTGCCGCCATCACCACACGCTCATTCACCAGAGTGAGTGGGAAGTGACAATGGTGCACGGCATCCCGACGTTCTACGCACCCAGCTGGCTGGACCCGTATCAAAAACCGAGACGTAACGTCATCACCACGGTCGCGTGATCGGCCTAATGCCGACCCGGGTAGCGGTGATGACGTGCCCAACCACGCGATTGGAGCTTGACTTTGAGTGCGAGATGCTACCGTGTTCGGATCGGCCGGGCTCCTCATGCCCGGCTTTTGAAGACCGAGAAGCACGGCGATGACGCGACAAACCCCCGTCAAAGCAGCCCTGAACAGCAACCACAGGGTGAGTAGTTGTACCGATGCCCGCCGAACCGCGCCACGAGCACTCTCGACAGCATGACCGAACTCGACCGCGACCGAGGCGCCGCCTTCCTGGGCTTCACCGTCTCGGCGGCCCTGCTCGTGCTGACCGTCGGCACCTACTTCAACGACTCCCTCTCGCACCTCGGCTGGCAGGGTGGCGAGTACGCGTACGCGTTCCTGTGGATCGCGATCGGTTCGACCGTGGTCGGCGGGGTCATCAAGTTCGCCGCACCCGCTCCATGGCGGTCCATCGGTGCCGGACTGGCGGTGGGCGGCATCGGTGGGGTGCTGGTCGTTCTCGTGCTGATAGTGACGTTCTTCGTGTTGCTCGCGACGAATGACTGGGGCATCTCCGTGCCGTGACCGGCGCGGCTACGGGGTCGCCGCTCCCAGCACCCGGCTCACCGCGGTGGCGATCTGCTCGCGGTGCCCGCTGAGCGCCTCCACCGTGATGCCCGCCGCGTTGGCCCTGGCGACGTCATCGGTCGCCACCCTCAGCACGGCGCTCGCAGCCGCGGCCCGCAGCCTGACGTCGATCGAGTCCCGCGGCAGGCCCATCCGTTCCGCCAGCACGTCGGCGAGTGCGTCCTCGGCGCGTTCGCGCAGCACCAGGTAGGCGGCGCGCAACGCCGGTTCGCCGTGGGTCAGGCGGACGACGGCGAGCACGGCGTCGACGTCCGCGCCGGAGGCCGAGTCGACCACCGGCGAGTAGGCCTGGCGCAGGTGGTCGATCAGCTCCAGCTCTGGCGGCCAGGCGCGCAGCACCACGCAGAAGGCGTCGACCATCTTGGTGAGCACCGGTTCGACGCAGCTCTCCTTGTGCGGGAAGTAGCGCCAGAACGTGCGTTCGGAGACGCCGGCGGCCTGGGCGATCTGCTCTCCCGAGGTGGCGGCGACGCCCTGCTCGGTGAAGAGCCGGACCGCGTGCCGGGAGATGTCGAGGCGCTGCCGTTGACGTTGCTCGTCGCTCACCGGAGGCCTGCCTCGGCGTGGCTTTTCGGTCACAACGTCCGCCATCGGGCGATTTAAGCACGCCCACGCTCAAAACTTTTATGGCAGTGAGTGCCATTAAGCGCTACGGTCGGTGCATGAGCATTGACGCAGAGCGCCTGCAGCTACCCCTGAGCAGGCCGAACGTCCTCGAACTCGCCCCGCTCTACGACGTGCTGCGCCGGGAAGCACCGATCGCGCCGGTCACCACGCCGGCCGGTGACCCCGCCTGGCTCGTGACCCGGTACGAGGAGGTCCGTCTCCTGCTGGGCGACAAGAGGTTCGGCCGCTCCCACCCCGAACCGGAGAAGGCGTCGCGCTTGTCGTCCGCCGCCGTCCTGGACGGGCCGTCCGGCGAGTACGAGACCGAGGAGGCCGACCACGCGCGCATGCGCCGCCTGCTGACGCCGGCGTTCTCCGCCAAGCGGATGCGCATGCTGTCCGACCACATGGGACGGTTGGTCGACGGTTACATCGACGCACTGACGGCCTCCCCCGACGAGGTCGTCGACCTGCACTCCGGTCTCGCCTACCCGTTGCCCGTCGCCATGATCTGCCGCCTGCTCGGCGTGCCGGAGTCCGACCACGAGCTGTTCTCCCGGCTGTCCGAGCGCATGGCCAACCTGACCATCGGCGAGGAGGCCCACCACGCGCGCGAGGAGTTCATGCGCTACATGGTCGGGCTGGTCGAGACCAAGCGTCCGCAGCTCGGCGAGGACGTGATCTCCGACCTGATCCGCGCCCAGGAGGAGGACCCGTCGTTCGACTACGAGCAGATGGTCCGGCTGTGCGTCGGGCTGCTGTTCGCCGGGCACGAGACGACCGTGAACCGCATCGGTCTCGGCACGCTGTTCCTGCTGACCGAACGGTCCCGCTGGGAAGCCCTGGTGGCCGACCCCGATGGCCGCGTCGACGCGGTGGTCGAGGAGATCATGCGTCTCGGCGCACCCGGTGATCTCGGTCTGCTGCGGTACGCGCACGAGGACGTGGAGATCGCCGGCGTGACCATCCAGCGCGGTGACGCCCTGGTTCTGTCGATCAACGCCGCCAACCGCGACGCGACCGTGTACTCCGACGCCGAGTCGTTCAACCCGGACCGTCCGGAAAGGACACACCTCGGCTTCGGCCACGGCGCCCACTTCTGCATCGGCGCCTCGCTGGCCCGCACGGAGCTGCGCGTGGTGTTCGCCGCGCTGGCCAAGCGCCTGCCGAACCTGCGGCTGGCGAAGGAGCTCGACCAGCTGCCGTTGCGCGCCACCCTCACCGGTGGTGTCGCCGAGCTGCCCGTCACCTGGAGGTAGTCGTGAAGGTAGTGGTGGATCGCGAGAAGTGCGTCGGGGCCGGGCAGTGCGTGCTGGCCGCCGACGACGTGTTCGACCAGCGCGACGAGGACGGGCTGGTCGACCTGCTGGACGAGAGCCCGCCGGACTCCCGGCTGGCGGACGTGCGGCACGCGGCGGCGGTGTGCCCGGCGTCGGCGATCGTCGTGGAGGACTGACTAACTCCGCATCAGGGGCTCGACGAGTGCGGTGCCGTCGGCCTTGCCCACGAAGCAGTGGATGATGCGGTCCGACGTGCGATAGCCGTTCTCCTGCTTCATCTTCCACGCCTCCTCGGTCGGGATGACCACCCAGTACCGCAGGGTCTTCTCCTTGTCCTGACCGGTCACCTTCGACGACTGGAACGTGCGCGTGCACCCGGTTCCGCCGATCTTCGTCAGCTCGGCGGCGCCGGGGTACGGCACGTCCTTCTCGGTCTCGGTGTTGGCGAGGATGACGTCCAGCACCTCGGTCTCGTGCTCCTTGTAGCAGCCGACCCGGTCCTTCGACTCGATCTTCCGCGCGCCCTTCTCCGGCTTCCAGGTCAGGCAGTCCTTGCTGAACGCCATCAGCCCGTCGTAGGGCAGGTCTCCGCCCGGTCCCAGGGTCAGCACGGGCTGCATGGCGGGCGAGCTCTCGGGTCCGGTCAGGCCCATCTCCTCGAACATCGGCTTGAACACGGTGAGGTACAACGACACCAGCCCGCCGACCAGGACCAGCGGGGTCAGCGTCGCCGAGAGGACCAGGGCGATCGAACGCCGCTTCTTCGGCGGAGCCGGAGGAAGCACCACCGGTGGGGCGGGCTGCAGCTGCTGAGTCAGCTCGCTGCCGGGCGCCGAAGCACGTTCGATCAACCGGTGCGCGGCCGCCGCGTCCAGCCGGCGTGCCGGATCCGGCTCCAGCAGCCCGGTGATCAGCTCGCCGAGCGGGCCCGCGACGCGCGGCCGCGGGCGTTCGCTCATCACCGCGAGGATCGTCGCCGAGGTGGTCGGCCGGTCGAACGCCCCGCGGCCCTCGGTGGCGTAGAACAGCGTGGCGCCCAACGCCCACAGGTCCCACGCGGGCGTCGCCTCGCCGCCCGCGAGTCGTTCCGGCGACATGTACGCGGGCGAACCGATCAGCGTGCCGGTGGCGGTCAGCCTGGGGTCGTCGAGGGACTGGGCGATGCCGAAGTCGGTGAGCTTCGCGGTGCCCTTGCCGGGCACCATCACGTTGCCGGGCTTGACGTCCCGGTGCACGACGCCGGACGAGTGGGCCGCCTCCAGCGCGTTCAGCAGCTGCGCGGCCAGGGTGACGGCGGCCTTGACGTCGAGCGGGCCGTCGCGTTCGACCAGCTCCTCCAGCGTCGGAGCCTTGATCAGCTCCATCACGATGAACGTCTGGTCGTCCTCGGAGATGAGGTCGTAGACGGTGACGACGGCGGGGTCCTGCAGCTGGCTCGCGATCCGCGCCTCGCGCAGCACCCGTTCCCGGTAGACGACCCGTTCCGCGGCGGGCACGTTGCCGGGCAGCAGCAGCTCCTTGACCGCGACCTCGCGGCCGAGCACGGTGTCCTGGCCCAGCCACACGGCCCCCATGCCGCCCCGGCCCAGCTCGCGGACCAGCCGGTAGCGTCTGTTGCCCACCTCGCGCATGGCGGGAAGTTTCCCAGCCGATCACCCGCGCCCGTCACCCGGTCCGGTGACTCCCGTCAGCTGTGCTGCAACGCCTTCGGGTACAGCCAGCTGCCGGGCGTGTCCTCGGCGGGGTTGGTGTAGTAGTCCCGCACCGCCGCAACGTACTCCTGCACGCTGATGGCCCCGTCGCCGTCCGTGTCGAGGTGCGCGAACGCCAGGCCGCACTCCTCCTCGCCCAGTCCGCGCGCTCGCAGCAGCACCGCGAACTCGGCGGCGTCGACCCGGCCGTCCCCGTTGACGTCCATGATGTCCAGCAACGACTGCACGACCTCCAGGAAGTCGGCGTCGAACGGCCCCTGGTCCACGAACGCCTCGATCATGGCGTCCCGGTACTCCTCCGGCCCGATCCTGCCGTCGCGGTCGGCGTCGCAGTGCTCGACCAGCATCTCCCAGAACCTGTCGTAGGCGTCGACCAGCTCGCTGCCGCGCTCCGACGACGCAGGCTCCCCGAACGCCTGCAACAGGCGGTTGGCGAGCGCGTAGATGTCCGCGAGCTCGATGACGCCGTCGCGGTTGACGTCGTAGTGGGCGAACGTCGAGTCGATCCTGTGCTGCAGCACCTGCTTCATGCTCAGGCACTGTGGTGAGGTGAGCCGGGTGAGCGCAAACCGCGTCCCCCTCCTGGGTGGTGGAGTTCAGCCGTCTCCGCGAAGCCGGTATTGTTATACCGGAGACCATCGCACCGGAGGATCACCTTGATCGAACTGAAGTCGCCCGCGGAGATCGAGCGCATGCACGTCACCGGCCGTTTCGTGGGTGAGCTGCTCGACGAGCTGTCGAAGGTGGCCGCGGTCGGCGTGAACCTGCTCGACCTGGAGCTCCACGCGCGCCGGATGATCGAGGAGCGCGGCGCCGTGTCGTGCTACTGGGACTACTCGCCGTCGTTCGGGCGCGGGCCGTTCCGCAACGTCATCTGCCTGTCGGTGAACGACGCGGTGCTGCACGGCCTGCCGAAGAGCTACGTGCTGCAGGACGGTGACCTGCTCACCATGGACATCGCCGTGGGCATCGACGGATGGGTGGCGGACTCGGCGGTGTCCGTCATCGTCGGCACGCCGCGCGAGGAGGACCTGCACCTGATCCGCGCGACGGAGGTGGCGCTCGAAGCCGCGATCGAGGCCGCCCGGCCGGGCAACCGCATGGGTGACATCGAGGCCTCGATCGGCGAGGTCGCGGCCCGGTTCGGGTACACGCCCAACCTCGAGTTCGGCGGCCACGGCATCGGGCGGACCATGCACGAGGCACCGCACGTGTCGAACAACGGCAGGCGCGGCCACGGCATGAAGCTGCGGCCAGGCCTCACCATCGCCATCGAGCCGTGGCTCGCCGCCACCACCGATCGGATCGTCTTCGACGACGACGGCTGGACGTTGCGGTCCGCCGACGGGTCGCGCACCGCGCACTCGGAGCACACGGTGGCGATCACCGAGGACGGACCGCTGGTGCTGACCCGCCGGCCGAACGAGCGGTCATTCGTACCAGTCGCGTGACCACTGCTCGCGGCTCGCGATGATCAGCGGACGGCCGCGCACCGGCTGAGATCCAGCCGCTCCCCTTGCCACCGCCGCCGCAGCAACCGGTCGTGCGACACCAGGACCACCGCGCCGGGGTAGTCCGCGAGCGCGCCTTCGAGCTCCTCCACCAGTGCGAGCGACAGGTGGTTGGCCGGCTCGTCCAGCAGCAGCACGTCCGACTCCCGCACGAGCAGCCGGGCCAGCGCCAGCCGCCGCCGTTGCCCGACCGACAGCATCCCGACCGGGGTGCTGAAGTCCTCCCGGCGGAACAACCCGAGCGACGCCAGCTCCTCCGCGTGCTCCTCCGGCGCACCCGGCCGCCCGGCGGCGAACGCGGCGAGCACCGGGCGCCGGGGATCCCGCACGACGGTCTCCTGCGGCAGGTACCCGACCACGCCGTGCCGCCGCACGGTGCCGGACGACGGTGTGAGCACCCCCGCCAGCACGTCGAGCAACGTCGACTTGCCCGCCCCGTTCGGTCCGGTCACGAGCAGCCGCTGCCCGGCCGTGACGACGAGCTCGTCCACGGCCAGACGGTCGGCAACGGTCACCTCTGAGGCCTCCAGCACTACTCCTTCCCGCACCGCCGCGTACAACGGCGCGTTGAGGCGCAACGGATCCGGCGGCCGGGCCACCGGTTCGGCCCGCAACCGCTCCAGCCGCTCGGAGGCGCTGCGCACCCGCGTCGAGATCGACGCCTGCACGCGCCGCCCGTCGCCGTTGTACTTGCACTTGTTGTGGTCCTTGATCGCCCGGCCCGGCGCGACCCGGTAGGCCGTCGAGCCGCGCCACCGGGTCCAGTGCGCGATCTCGCCGGCCCACTCCGCGTACGCCTGCTCCCAGCGCTGCCTGGCCGCCCGCTTCTCCGCGAGGTAACCCGCGTAACCGCTGCCGTAACGGGTGATCGTCCGCCGGTCGCCGTCGACCTCGGCGATCGCGGTGACGACCCGTTCCAGCAGCAACCGGTCGTGCGTCACCACGACGAGCGTGCCGCGGTGGGCGCGCAGCCGGTCCTCCAGCCAGGTCAGCGCCTCGCCGTCGAGGTGGTTGGTGGGCTCGTCGAGCAGCAGCAGCTCCGGCTCGGCCGACAGCACGCCGGCCAGCGCCAGCCGGGCGCGCTGGCCGCCGGACAGCGTGCCGAGCCGCCGGTGGCCACTGAGGTCGCCGATGCCCAGCGCGGACATGGCGGCCTCGACGCGGGCGTCCGCCGAGTAACCGTCCCGGAGCTCGAACGCGGTGAGCAGCTCGCCGTACGCGGCCAGCCCGTCCGCCGACGCGGTGCCGAGCGACTGCTCCGCCGCCGCGATCCGCTGCTGCAGCAGGCGGATCTCGACCAGGGCCGCGTCGATCGCGTCGGCGACGGTCGCGTCGTCCGGCAGCGCGAGCACCTGGCCGAGGTGGCCGACGCCGCCTTCCGCGACCACGGTGATCTCGCCGTCGTCCGGCGTCTCCTGCCCGGCGATCAGCCGCAGCAGCGTCGACTTGCCGGACCCGTTCTCTCCTACGACACCGAGCTTCTCGCCCGCGCGGACCGTCAGGGAGACGGCGTCGAGCACACGGCGGTGAGCGAAGGTCTTGCTGACCGACCGAAGAGTGAGCTGACCTGACATGGAAGCCTCCGAACGCGGCTGAGGGGAAGGGACAGGGCACCTTGCGCGCGGTTGTGGAACATCTCCCGTCGTCCTTTCTCGTTGGTGTGTCGGAGTTCTCAGGCGACGCGGCCGGAGGTGAGGGCCAGTTCGGGCCCCTCCCAGCCGCGCCGCAGCCAGCGGTCGTGCGACGCGACGACCACGGCACCGGGTGCCGTCCTCAGCGCGTCCTCCAGCTCCTCGGCGAGGCTGAGCGAGAGGTGGTTCGTCGGCTCGTCCAGCAGCAGCACCTCGGGCGGCCGGGCGATCAGCAACGCCAGCGCCACGCGCCTGCGCTGCCCGACCGAGAGCTCCCCCACCGGCCGGTCCAGGTCGCGGGAAGCCAGCAAACCGAGCTGTGCCAGGGGAACCGCGCCGGCGACCCGGTCGTACAGCTGCCGGGCCGACCGCGACGGGTCGGCGAACACCACGTCCTGCTCCAGCAACCCGACCCGGATCCCGCGCGCCCGGCGCACGTCGCCGGCGTCCGGCTGGAGCTTTCCGGCCAGAACCTCGAGCAGAGTGGACTTCCCCGCACCGTTCGGCCCGGTGACCATCAGCCGCGCCGACGCCGGCACGTCGAGCTGCCCGATGGCGAGCCGCCCGGAGAGCCGGACGTCCCGCAACGACAACGCGAACTGCTCCGTGCCGACCTCACCGGTCATCGCGCCGGTGAACCGCAACGGTGCCGGAGGCCGGCGCACCTGGTCGCGCGTCAGCTCGTCCAGCCGCTGCCGCGCGTTGCGCACCCGCCGCGAGATCTGCTTCTGCACCCGGCCGCCGTGCCGGTCGTAGGCGACCTTGTTGTTGTCCTTCATCACGCGCTGGTGGTTCACCTGATGTGCCGTGACCTCAACGGAAACGCGCAGCTCCTTCAGCTCGTCCTGCTCCTGCGCGTACTGCTGCTCCCACCGGACGCGCTCAAGCCGTTTGGCGGCAAGGTAATCCGTGTAGGTGCCGCCGTACCGCGTCACACCGCCGCGCGCCGGGTCGAGGTCCACGACGTCCGTGCACACCTCGTCCAGGAACACGCGGTCGTGCGACGCCACCACGACGGTGCCGGGCAACCCGCTCAGCTGCCGCTCCAGGAACCCGACCGCCTCGTCGTCGAGGTGGTTCGTCGGCTCGTCGAGCAGCATCGCCCGCGGCTGCCGGATCAGCAGTGCCGCCAGCCCGATCCGCGACCGCTGCCCGCCGGACAACGCGTCCAGCCGGCGCGAGACGTCCACATCGGACAGTCCGAGTCCGGTCAGGACCAGCTTCGCCCTGCGGTCCGCGTCCCACAGGTCGTGGTCCTGCGCCCACTCCAGCAGGTCGCCGTACTCGGCCAGCACGGCCTCGTCGTCCGGGCGCCGCTCCAGCGCCGCGGTCAGCTCGTCGAGCCGGACCGAGGTCGCGCGGATCTCGGCCAGCGCGTCGTCCAGCACGTCGCGAACGGTCGCACCGGGCGCGAAAGGCAGTTCCTGCCAAAGGAAACCGCAGTCCGCGGGCCGCTGGACCGCACCGTCGTCCGGTTCGTCGACGCCCGCGAGGATCCGCAGCAACGTCGACTTGCCGGCGCCGTTCTCGCCCACCAGCCCGATGCGCTGACCAGGCGATCCGACCAGCGAAACCCCGTCCAGCACACGGCGTTCGCCGTAGGACTTCACCAGGTCGCGGGCATGCAGAAAGGGAATGTTCGACATAGGACACCCATCGCCGAAGGAAGATCGGAAACGGACGACACACCGGGCACACAGCGCACAGGAGGCGCGGGCCGCGGACGCGTGTCGGTGAGGGTGTCAGTAGATCACGTGGAAGATGGTGGCACGGTGGGCGGCGAACCGTCAACCGCGGACTGCCCCGCCGGGGCGGAAACCCCGGCAGGGCAGCACTTCCCGCCGGATCAGCCGCAGCGGTAGAGCACCGCGTCCCACCCGCGCCGGCCGTACGCGACGCCGGAGTCGGTGATGCCCACGACGTAGCCGTCGATGTCCTGCGGCTGGTCGCCGGTCCAGATCGCCCAGCTCCGGCGAGCCCCGTCCGCGTGCAGCCCGGCGATCACACCTCGCGCGTTGACCGCCTCGACCGTCTCCGCGCCAGGGATGACCCGAGTGACGTTGCCGTGCAGGCCCCACTCGACGATCTCGCCGTTGTTGTTCACACCGACCGCGTGGCCGTCGGCGTAGCGCTGTGGATGCGCGCCACGACGGTCCCGGATCCACACGGTTTTCGCGTCAGGCGAGAAGATCTCGCCCTCGGTCGTGACGACGCGCCCCTCCTCGTCGAGCCCGGCGGGCTGCCCGCGTCCGATCACGACGGGCTGCACCGACCCGGCCCGCCAGACCACGGTCCTGGCCTCCCCGCCGTCGTCGATCCAGCCCGCGACGTCGCCGCGTTCGTTGACGAAGTTGGCCGCACCGTTGCCGTTCGGCACCGGCAACCACTCGTAGGTGCCGTCCTGGGAGTGGTAGCGGTACGAACTGGTCGCGCCGGTGTTGTTGTCGTAGGTGTAGCCGACGACGACACCGGAGTTGTTCACGTCCCACGGCGAGTTGTCGACACCGGGGCCGCGGTTCGGGTCGGCCATGCCCACCGGGGTGGTGCCGAACCACAGGATGCCGTTCAGCACCCCGTAGTCGATGTTGGTGGCGTCACCGACGGTGATCGTGCCGTCCGGGGACATCCCGGTGACGCGTTCGTGCTCGACGTTCGGGTGGACGGGCAGTCCGGTGGCAGTCCAGACGCAACCGGCGGCCTGGGCCGGTGCGGGCAGTGCGGCGAGCACGAAGGCCGCCGCCACCGCAGCAGGGAAACGCATTGAGGCTCCTAGTGAGCGGATCATGTACGACCACTAGTCGCCCGTGCGAACCCGACGTTAGCGAGAAATTCTCATATTTTTCCGATGCACCCTCGAGTCGCATCGTTCGCTATCAAACGACCTTGGAGCACCGGGACAGCGGCCGGGAATTGCGACGAACGGTGACACGATTTCGACCGCCCTAGCACGAATAGCAATAGCCGCACAAACGGTGCTCATTCGAATCCAAGCGACCCCGCATAGCACACGTGCGGCGGTCCGGGCAATTCACACAGCGCATCGACATTCACAGCCCCGGAATGCCGCACACACCATCGAATTCCGCCGGAGTCAATAGTCCGTGCAGTGCAACCTTGATCACAGGTCAGAGTGCCCCATGCAACCCCTCTGGCTCTTGACCAGGGCAGGCAGGTGGTTGAGACAATTCACCCGCGATTCCACCCCGTACGGATTGCACCCCTGCCTGATTCCCCCCGCCGATCAGGAGAGTCAACGTCTTGAGCGCGCCCGATGTCTCAATACGCGATTTCGCCGTTGAACAACTGCAGATCCTGTTGCGCGCCGTCGGTTTAGCGGAGTCCGCGGAAAGAGGTACGGCACTGCTGGCCCAGGCATTGGGGCCCGGCAGCCGGCAGCCGCTCTCGGCAGCCCCCCGCTGGCCGTCCTTCGTCGCCGACGACCACACCCCGGTCGAGTTCTCGGTGGCACTGGCGCACCGCGAGCCGCCGGCCGTCCGCATGATCGTCGAACCGCTCGCCGAACAGCCCGGCCTGCGGGCGAACCTCGCCGCGGCGCTCGACGTGCTCGACGGGCTGGCCGGGCGGCACCGGCTGGACCTCCGCCGCCTCGACCTCGTGCGCGACCTCTTCCTCCCCGCCGAGCCGCAGGGGGCGTTCGCGTTCTGGTACTCGCTGATCCTCCAGGCGGGCGCGGCGCCGGACATCAAGGTCTACCTCAACCCCGAGGTGCAGGGCCGGGAGAGCGCGACCACGCTCGTCCGGGAGGGACTCGGCAGGCTCGGTCTCGGCGCGGCCTGCTCGACGGTGACCGGCCACGCGTTGCGGCGCGACGGGCTGGACCGGTTCTCGTTCTTCGCCCTCGACCTGATGGACGAGCACCGCGCGCGGGTGAAGACCTACGTGGCGCACGAAGCCGCCGAGGTCCCGGACGTCATCGCCGCGGCGGCCGCGGCCCCGGACACCGATCCCGAACTGGTGTCGGACGTGATCGCACTGGCCTGCGGCAGCACCGGGCCGTTCGCGCTGCGCCCGCTGATGTCCAGCTACACCTTCATGTCCGGCGACACGGACCGTCCGAGCGGCTACTCGCTCTACATCCCCGTGCGGGACTACGTGCAGGACGACCTGGAGGCGTGTGAGCGCGTTCTCGCGATCATGGCCAGGTGCGGGCTCGACACCGCGCCGTTCGTGATGGCGCTGGCGAGCATGGTCCGCCGGCCGCTCGCCGAGGGCGTCGGGCTGATCGCCCACGTGTCGCTGCGGCTGGGCAGGCCGCGGCCGGGAGTCACGGTCTACCTGTCGTCCGAGGCGTACGACGTGACACCGCCTCGCACCGAAACGCCTCGCACCGAAGCACTGTCGCACTGAGAAAGGCACCACCGTGGAGCCGTACCGCATCAAGGTCGTCGAACCGATTCCCATCACGACCCGTGAACACCGGGAACGCAGGTACGCCGAGGGCGGCTACAACCAGTTCAACCTCACCGCCGAGGACGTGACGATCGACCTGCTGAGCGACTCCGGCACCGGCGCGATCTCCGCCGAGCAGCAGGCGGCGGGCATGCGCGGCGACGAGACCTACGCGGGAGCGCGGTCGTGGTTCCGGTTCCGCGAGGTCGTCGAGGAGCTCACCGGCTTCACGCACATCTTCCCGGTGCACCAGGGCCGTGCCGCGGAACGGATCCTGTTCAGCGCGTTGCTCAAGCCCGGCCAGATCTCCATCAGCAACACGCACTTCGACACCACCCGCGCGAACGTCGAGATCGCGGGCGGTGTCGTGCGGGACCTCCCCTGCCCGGCGGCCGCGGACCTCGACAGCGACGCGCCGTTCAAGGGCGACATCGACCTCGTCGCACTGGAAGCGGCGCTGGCCGGACCGGACGACGTCGGCCTGGTGCTCATGACGATCACCAACAACGGCGGCGGCGGCCAGCCGGTCTCGATGGCGAACCTCGAAGCGGCGAGCGCGTTGTGCCGCAGGCACGGCGTGCCGTTCATCCTCGACGCGGCCAGGTTCGCCGAGAACGCGTGGCTGGTGACGCAACGGGAGGAGAAGTACCGGGGCACGAGCCCGCGCGAGGTCGCGAAGCTCGCGTTCCGGCTGGCCGACGGCTGCGTGGCCAGCCTGAAGAAGGACGGCATCGTCCACATCGGAGGGTTGCTGGCGCTCAACGACCCGGCGCTGGCCAAGCAGTGCGAGCTGCTGCTCATCGCGACCGAGGGTTTCCGCACCTACGGCGGGCTTTCCGGCCGCGACCTCGACATGTGCGCCCGGGGCCTGATCGAGGTCACCGACCCGCTCTACCTGCGCGAGCGGGCGGAGGCCACCGCGTACCTCGCCGAGTGCGCGCGCCAGGCCGGTGTGGACAGCGTGCAGCCGACCGGCGTGCACGCGGTCTACCTCAACGCGGCCAGGCTGCTGCCGCACATCCCGCCGCACCGGTTCACCGGGCACGCGCTCGCCTCCGAGCTGTACCTCGCGGGCGGAATCCGGTGTGCCGAACTGGGTTCGCTCTACCTCGGCGAGATCACCGAGGACGGCGAGCTGATCACGCCCGCGCCGTTCGAGCTGGTGCGCCTGGCGATCCCGCGCCGCGTCTACACCCGCAGCCACCTGGAGTACGTGGCCGAGACGCTCGCGGGAATCGCCAAGAACCCGGAGCAGGTGCCCGGTTACCGGCTCACCGAGGCACCCGCCCTGCTGCGCCCGTTCCGCTGCCGGCTGGAACAGGTCCGCGACACGGCAGCATTCCGCCGCACGGAACCCCGCCAGCCCCGCTAGGCGACCGCGTGGTCGAGCTTGCTCATCGCGTGCTCGATCACG
This sequence comes from Lentzea sp. NPDC004782, assembly GCF_040609115.1. Lineage (NCBI taxonomy): Bacteria > Bacillati > Actinomycetota > Actinomycetes > Pseudonocardiales > Pseudonocardiaceae > Lentzea > Lentzea sp. NPDC004782. The sequence continues at coordinate 73,822 of NZ_JBEXJN010000011.1, read as the reverse complement.
CGCGCCAGCACCGTCTTGCACGACTCGCGGTCACGGGCGTCGCACATCACCAACGGCACGTTGTCCGTGACGTCGAGCGCGTGCCGCACCTCGTCCTCGGTGTAGGAGTAGCTGTTCTCGAAGCAGTTCACCGCCACCACGAACGGGATGCCGCGGCGCTCGAAGAAGTCGATCGCCCCGAACCCGCCGTCCAGCCTGCGGGTGTCGACCAGGACGACCGCGCCGATCGCGCCGTAGGCCAGCTCGTCCCACATGAACCAGAAGCGGTCCTGGCCGGGCGTGCCGAACAGGTACAGCACGACCTCGGGGTTGATCGTGATGCGGCCGAAGTCGAGCGCCACGGTCGTCGTGTTCTTGCCCTCGACGCCCGCCAGGTCGTCGATCTCCGTGCCGGCCTCGGTGAGCAGCTCCTCGGTCCGCAGCGGGGTGATCTCGCTGACGGCGCCGACCAGCGTCGTCTTGCCGACACCGAAACCACCCGCGACGACGATCTTGACCGAGGCCGGGACGAGCAGCTCTTCAGATTGCACGGACGCCATCAAGCACCTTCTGGAGTAGGTTCATGTCCGGCGCGACCGCCATCCGCGACGCGTCGCTGGTGATGACGTCACCGCGCTGGATCAGGTCGCTCAGCAACACCTTCGCCACGACGAGCGGCGCGTGCAGGTACGCGGCGACTTCCGCCACGGACAACGGTTTGCGGCACAGTCTGATGATCTCGAGGTGCTCGACGGACAGCGAGCTGGTGTCGGACGAGGTGCGGATCGCCCGCACCTGGGTCGCGAGGTTCAGCCGGCCCCACGTCGGCCTGGTGCGCCCGCTCACGAGCGCGTAGGGCCGGACCAGCGGGCCCGCCGCCTCGTCGTACCACCAGTCCGACGACCGCGGGCTCATGACAGCCCCATCGGGTGGCGGGGCGCCGCGAGAGTTCGGGGGGCCGACGACAGGTAGGAGCCCACGCGCTTCACGAGCATGTTCATCTCGTAGGCGATCATGCCCATGTCCGCGTCCTCGTCACCGACCACCGCGAGGCAGGCGCCCTGACCGGCGGCGGTGACGAACAGGTGGGCGCGCTCCATCTCCACGATGGTCTGCCGGACCTGGCCGCCGCCGAAGTGCCGGCCGGTGCCGCGGGCGAGCGACTGGAACGCCGACGCCATCGCCGACAGGTGGTCGGAGTCGTCCTTGGACAGTTCGGGAGAGCGCGCGAGCAGCAGACCGTCCGCGGAGAGCACCACCGCGTGCCGCGCCCCGACCACTCTGGCGACGAGGTCGTCCAGCAGCCAGTTCAGCTCGGGGTGCCCGCCGGTCAGATCGTCGTCCACGGCAACTGCCTTTCGTGTTCAGTGCGGATGATCACGGTTCGACGGCGTCGTCGGCCTTGCGGGCCTCACGGGTGCCCTGCTGGAAGGCCGACATGCCGTCGCGAGTGCGTTCTGCCCGTTCCTCGGTGTGCACCTCGGTGAAGTCGGGCTCCTGCCGGAGGTCGTTGTTCGCGAGCTGTGGCACGAGGTGCTGCTGCCGCCTCCGGCGCGGCAGCTCTGGCCGGGTGTCCTGGCGCGTGTCGTCACCGTCCCGGGCGTTCTCGGCCGGCCGAGGGGCCGCCGGGTGGTCTTGTGCGGGCAACACGCCGACGATGCTCCCGCTGTCCGGATCGGTGTCCTCGCGGGAGCTTCGGTCGTTTCCCACTCCTCCCCCTGCCCAGAACTCGTTCAGCTCCGAGCTGGGCCGGGCGTCGAGCACGACGTCCTCGGCGCGTTCGGTGTGCGGGAGAGCGGCCTGGGCGAGCGTCTGCTGCCGGAACGTCGGCTTGGGCATCTGGACGGGTTCGGACGTGTCGGCCGCGCCCGCCTCGCCGACGATCAGCTCGGACGGCACCAGCACCAGCGCGATCGTGCCGCCGGTCGGGCAGTCGCGCAGCTCGACGTGGATGCCGCGGCGGGCGGCCAGCCGCGCGACGACGAACAGGCCGAGGCGGGACTCGCCGCGCAGGCGCATGGCCTCGAAGTCGGGCGGCGCGGTCAGCATCCTGTTGTGCTGCTCGCGGTCCTCCGGCTTGATGCCGAGACCGTGGTCCTCGATCTCGATCACGAGCCCCTGCGGCACCTCGCTGCTGTGCACCTCGACCTGCGAGCGCGGTGACGAGAACGACGTGGCGTTGTCGACCAGCTCGGCGATCAGGTGGATCACGTCGGCGACGGCGGCACCGGCCAGCGCCACCTCGGGCACCGGGTTCACCTTGACCCGCGCGTACTGCTCGGTCTCCGCGACGGCCGCGCGCACCACGTCGAGCATGCGCACGGGCTTGCGCCACTGCCGTCCCGGCTGCTCGCCGGTGAGGATGATCAGGTTCTCGGCGTTGCGGCGGGCGCGGGTGGCGAGGTGGTCGAGCTGGAAGAACGCGTCGAGGTGGTCTGGGTTCTCCTCCTCGCGCTCCAGCTTGTCGAGGATCTTGAGCTGGCGGTGCACCAGGCCCTGGTTGCGGCGCGCGATGTCGAGGAAGACCCGGTTCACGCCCTCACGGGTCTGGCTCTCCTTCACGGCCGCGGCGACGGCGGTGTACTGCGCGGCGTTGAACGCGTCGGCCACCTGGCCGATCTCGTCGTTGCCGTAGTCGAGCGCGGGCACCTCGGCGGCGACGTCGACGTGCTTGCCGTCGCGCAACCGCTCGACGATGTCCGGCAGCCGTTCGTGCGCGAGCTTGAGCGAGTCGCTCTTCAGGCTGGTGAGCCGGACGATCAACGCCTTGTTGACCAGGCGGCTGGAGATGCGCACGGCGACGAAGATGCCGATGATCACCGCGATCAGCGCGATGAGGCTGCCGATCAGCACGGTGTTGAACTTGTCCTTGCCGTTGGCCATGGCCACGTTCACCGCGCCGGTGGACTGCTCCTCGACCAGCTTGGTGAGCTCGGCGGACACCGCGCGGTCGGCGGCCTCCCAGTCCGACGCCACGACGGAGCCGCCGATGGGCCGTTCCGCGTTCTGCAGCAACCGGTTCTCGTAGGTCACCAGCTGCTGCCACTGCGGGTTGTCCACGACCTGCTTGTAGTGCTCGCGCACGTTCGGCAGGGCGTAGGGCTCGATCGAGCTGAGCGAGGACCGGTACGAGCCGACGAGGTAGACGAACTCGCGGTGCTCCTCCGGCGTGAACCTGCCCGCCGCCAGCGCACCGGCGGCCACCGACCCGGCCCGCGACATCGCGTCGGCGGCCTGGAAGTACTGCACCGCGGCGAGCGCGCCCTGCACGGTCTGGGCGTCCGGCACGATGCGGGCCTGCGTGTTGAACAGCGCGGCACCGGCGTCCAGCACGCTGTTGTAGTAGCGGTAGATCTCCGGCTTGGACGCCGTGCCGCCCTCGAGCGCCGCCCGCTGCTGGGGAAGCTGGTCCAGCAGCCCGTTGAGCTTGCCGATGCCGTCGACGACCTCCTGCGGCGCCTTCGAGGCGAGCTCGGTGAACGCCGTCTTCATCCTGGCGAGGTCCGCGTCGGTCGCCTGCTGCTGCTTGACCAGCGCCGACGTGCTCGTGCCCGGCTTGCTCAGGCTCGTCATGCTGAGCTCGCGTTCCTTCTGCAGCGACGCGAACGACTGCACGGCCGGAATCGACGCGTCTCGCACCCCGGAAGCCACCAGCTGCAGGTACAGGCCCTCGAACACCGTGTAGGACGAGAACAGCGCCCACATGGCCAGGAGGACGATGCTGGGAACCACCACGACACCAGTGAGCCGCGAACGAATTGTCTTGTAATTCGTCTCAGGCACGTTCTTCAGCTTCACAACGCTCCACGAGCACCCGAATTGGCGACGGAAAGATAGCACCGCGCGATCAGCACGATCAACCAGCGATGATCTTGGGGGCGCGTAGAGACTACTCAGTCACATGACCGCCGCAACACCCCCCATAGCGCTGTTCCGCCTCATCGACTGGACCGTTGTTGTGGTGCGTGAACGCGCTCCCGCTGGTAGAACGGCCGCCGATGCTTCTTCCGGGCGGCCGATGCCCAACTGGGCTTTCTCGACCGAACTCGACAAACACAGCAGCTATTGCGGCCGACTTGACATTCCACGCGAAGTCTTCTAAGAGCAAACGCAGTGCAACCGACGGTCGCTTTCCGTCACCATTCGCTATTCGATGAATTTACAGCGGGGTAACGCGGACGGACGGCACGACCTCCCCGCCCGCGACGGCTCGCGACGCGGGAGGTCTAGGGTTCTCCCGGACTGCATCTGGGGGGACGCATGCGGATTGACCTGTCCTGGGCCGACTCGTACCACAGCCAGCCGTTCCTGAGCGAGATCTTCGCTCTCGCGTTCGTGCGTGGGGTCGAGCCGCTCGACGCCCTGCGACGCATCGGCGGACACCCGGACACGCTCGCGGAGCGCACGCCGGACGAGATCGGGAACCTGCACGAGTTCGAGCACGGCTACCCGGAGATCGTCTCCGCGCTGCCGCTGGGCGAGTGGACGGTGCTGCTGCAGCCGAACAGCTTCGAACTGGTGCACCTCGTCGACGCGTTGTCACGGGGCACGGAAGCGCTCGCCCTGCTGCGGCACGACTACGCGTCGCCGAGCTTCGAGTACGCCGTCGACGGCGAGATGATCACGCGGTTCAACCTGAACTACCCGGACCTGCGCGGCGGCGCGGATCGCGACCGGCTGCTGCCGTTGCTGCGCAAGGCCGGTTTCGACCCGGACCACGACGAGGGCGACTACGGGCCGGTGGTCGGCAAGGCGCTGCGGCTGGCCTTCCAGATCACCGGTGTCCTGCCCACCTTCGAGCAGCTCACCGCGCCGTTGCCGAGCATGCACTTCGACAGCTGGTTCGCCCGCACCCGGCCGTCCGGCGCCGGGGCCGACCCGCTCGGGCAGGCCGAGGCGCTCGTCGCGGAGCTGGGCCTCGGCGGCACGCCCGGTCTGGCCGACGCGCTGGCCGCCGCCCGTCGCGGCGAACGCGTCGTGGTCGCACCGGACAGCGAGCTCGGGCGGCACGTGCGGGACTGGCTCACCCTGCAGCGCCGTGCCAGTTGGTCGCTCAACAGCGCCAGGTCGGCGATGACCGACGCGGAACGCCGGCACGGCTACCGCTTCGGCCACCTGACCCTGGCGTTGCAGGACGCGTTCCGGCCCGACCTGGCCTGATCATCACGACGGCGCGCCCGTCCAGTCCCTGTGCACGATCCCCTCCCGAGCTCGTTCGTGGCGGCAGGACTTGGCCCCCAGCCCAGGCCTGCCGCCACGCCCCCCAGAACCGGCGGCGATGTCACCACTCGCCGTCGTGCCACCAGCATCACGCCACCCGAGGGGGAAGGGCAGGGGTCTCCCGTCTCCCGCTCGCGGAGGCGACGGGAGACGACTGGGCATCGGCACGACGGCCGATCAGACTCGAATCGCGCAGCCGGAGGTCAGTAGTCTGCGAGGCTGTCTGGAGCAGACGGGGGACCCATGGCTGAGCAGTCGGATGTCTTTGGTGTGGAGCTGCGTCGCCTGCGGACCGCGGCGGGCCTGTCGCTGGCGGCGCTGGCGCAGCAGGTCCACTACAGCAAGGGCTATCTGGGCAAGATCGAGACTGGACTGAAGCGACCAGGTGTTGATCTGGCCCGGCGCTGTGACGCGGTTCTCGGAGCCGGTGGACGTCTGGCCCGCATCGTGGACCAGCCCGCTCCCGCGAGCCCGCCGGCAGCTGTCGAGGCCGACGGCGAAGTGTGGGTGATGAGCATGGCTCCGGACGGATCGAGCTGGATGGTCCCGATGCCTCGGCGTGAGGCGATCGCGACGGGCGCGGCCTCGTTGCTGGGACTGACTTTGGGGACACCGCGCAGCGCGTCGGCCGCCGCGGCGCACGACGGCACGCTGACCGCGTTCCGCTCCCTGTTCGCGCAGGTCAGGCAGCTGGGGCAGACGACGAGCCCGAGCGTGGTGCTGCCGATGGTGACCGTGCACACGCACACCCTGCGCGGCATGGCGAACGGCGCGCCCTCCCCGATCCGCGAGCAGCTGCTCGGGCTCGCCGCCCGCTACAGCGAGTACGCGGGGTGGATGGCCCAGGAGGCGGGCGACGACCGGGCCGCGATGTGGTGGACCCGCAACGCCGTCGAGATGGGCGCCGCGGCCGGCGACACCGAGCTCGCCACGTACTCGCTGATCAGGCAGGCCCTGATCACGCTGTACCGCGACGACGCCGTCGGCACGATCGACCTGGCCCAGCAGGCGCAGGCCGCCCCCGGCACGTCGCCGCGGGTGCGGGGGCTCGCCGCGCTGCGCGAGGCCCAGGGCCACGCCCTGGCCTGCGACTACGACAACTGCCGGCGCGCGCTCGACCGCGCCGCCGCGCTGCTCGACCAGGCCGACACCTCCAGCGGCATGACGATCGGCTCGGCCTCGGTCAGCGGCGCCGACCTGAACAGCCTGGTCGCGGCCTGGTGCCTGCACGACCTGGGCCGGTCCCGCGAGGCGGCGGACGTCATGGACCGCCAGCTCGCCCTGGTCCCCGGCACCGCTCACCGCACCCACGCGCGTTTCGGCGCCCGCCGCGCCCTCGCCTACGCCACGGCCGGTGACATCGACCACGCGAGCGCTCTCGCGGCGAAGGTGCTCGACGCGGCCGACCTGGTCGACTCCGCTACCGTCCGGCAGGACCTGAAACGACTGGCCCGGCTGCTCGGCCGCGAGCGCGACCAGCCGGCGGTGCGCGAGGTGTACCCCAGGCTGAACGCGGCGCTGCGCGGCCCGATCCACTAGCAGGACGAATCATCTGGGGGGAACCGAAGTGTCCGATGCCGCGATCTTCCAGCGCCGGTTCGAGGCGCTGGCCGCGAACGTCGAGGACTTCATCCGCGGCAAACCCGAGGTGGTCAGGCTGGCGCTGGTGTGCCTGCTCGCCGAGGGCCACCTGCTGATCGAGGACGTGCCGGGCGTCGCGAAGACCTCGCTGGCCAAGGCCATCGCCCGTTCCGTCGCGGGCGCCGAGGTGAAGCGCATCCAGTTCACCCCCGACCTGCTGCCGTCCGACGTGACCGGCGTGCAGGTGTACGACCAGGGCCGCTCGCGGTTCGAGTTCCGCCGGGGCCCGGTCTTCACGAACATCCTGCTCGGCGACGAGATCAACCGCGCCTCCCCGAAGACGCAGTCGGCCCTGCTGGAGGTCATGGCGGAGGGCCAGGTCACGGTGGACGGCCGCCCGGTGCCGGTGCCCCACCCGTTCCTGTGCATCGCCACCCAGAACCCGGTGGAGCACCAGGGCACCTACGCCCTGCCGGAAGCGCAGCTCGACCGGTTCATGATGCGCATCAGCATCGGCTACCCGGACGACCTGGCCGACGAGGTCGGCATCCTGTCCTACGGCGTCACCCGCCGCCGCCCGGACGAGCTGAAGTCCGTCATGGAGCTCGACGACCTCCGCCTGATGATCCGCGCGGTCCGCGAGCAGCGCGTGGCCGACACCCTTCGCGAGTACGTGGCCCGCATCGTGCGCGCGACCCGCGTCCACCCCGACGTCGAACTGGGGGTGAGCCCGCGCGGTGGCATCGCCCTGGTGACCGCCGCGCAGGCCTACGCGCTGGCCGCGGGCCGCCCGTACGTGACCGCGGACGACGTGAAGGCCGTCGCCGTCCCCGTTCTCAACCACCGCCTGCTGCTCACCCCGGAAGCCCGCATCCAGCACCGCACCGCCGAGTCGGTCCTCGCCGACGTCCTCGCCGCCGCGCCGGTGCCGGCAGGCCGGTGACGTGCGGTGCTGACCAGAACCGGCGCCGCGATGGCGTGCACCGCCGTGGGCCTGGTCGCGCTCGGCGGGTGGGCCGACTACCCCGAGCTCGTGGTCCTCGGCCTCGGCGCGGCGGCGACCCTGCTGGTGGCCTCGGCGTGGCTCTTCGTCTCCCCGCGGCTGACGGTCGTGCGGGAGGTCCAGCCGCACCGGGTGTTCGAGGGCAACACCGCGCGCGGAACGCTGACGGTGACGAACATCGGCCGCCGCCGCAGCCCCGGGTTGCTGGTCACCGAGACGGTCGCCGGGCACCGCACCACCGTTCCCGTGCCCGCGCTGGCCGCCGGTGGCAGCTGCACGGCCGGGTACCCGCTGCCGATCACCAGGCGCGGCCGTTACCTGATCCCCGCCGTCGAGGTGGGTCACTCAGACCCGCTGCGCCTGCTGCACCGCGGCCACGCCCGCGGCGGTGAGCTCGTCGTGCACGTCTACCCGCGCGTGCACCCGCTCGCCATGATCACCGCAGGTGGACCGCACGACGCGGAAGGCCCGACGGTCAACAGCGCGCCTCTGGGCGGCGTGGCGTTCCACAGCCTGCGGGAGTACGTGCCCGGCGACGACTGGCGGCACATCCACTGGGGCGCGACGGCGAGGACCGGCACGGTGATGGCCCGGCACGTGGTGGTTCCCGACGAACCCCGTCAGCTGGTCGTGTTCGACACGAGCTCCGCGTCCTACCCCGGGACGTTGTTCGAGGACGCCGTGCGGGTGACCGCCTCGTTCTGCGTGGCGGCGGAGAAGGCCGGTCTGCCGTTCGAGCTGCGCACGACCGGTGCGCGGCAGCCGGGACCGTCCGCGCTCGAGTTCCTCTCCACTGTGGACGGTGACCGCACCGGCGTCGGCCTGGCCGGGCTCTCAGACCTGGTGCGGGACGTGGTCGCGGACAGCCAGGGCGTCGCGCTGACCGTGGTCACCGGCCAGGTCGGCGACGAGGCCGCGCAGCTGCTGATGTCGTTGCGCTCCAGGTTCCTGTCGGTGAGCCTCGCCCAGCTGGTGACGGCGGACCCCGGCACGCGACCGCGCGGCGTGCTCGCGGTCGCCGCCCCGGGCAGCGAGCAGTTCGCCGCCGACTGGAACCGGCTGGTGCTGCGATGACCTGGCGGAGGTTCACCCCGGTCGGGCGGCTGGCCGAGGTGGCGCTGGCGATGGCGGCGTCGGCGGCCGGGAACCTGGTTTACCAACGTTTCTTCGCCACCCACGACCACCTCCTCGTGCTCTCGCTCGCGTGCCTCACCGGTGGCGTGACGGCCGCTCTGGGCCACCGTCGCGCGTGGATCGCACTGCCGTCGGCGGTCGCGGGACTGGCCGTGATCATGATCTACGGCGTGTCCGGCGGCTCCGCTTCCACCGTCCTGGGCAGACTGCACGGCAGCTGGAACCGGCTGCTCACGGTGACCGCGCCCGCCGACGCGTGGGGCGAGCTGCTGGCCACGCCGACGCTGGTGGCGTGGGCGGTGGCGTTCTCCTCTGTCGTGCTCGTCCTGCGGACCCGCAACGCGCCGGCGCCGCTCCTGCCACCGTTGGCGGGCTTCCTGTTCGCCCTCTTCGCCGTCGGCAACCAGGCGGGAGCGCATCCCCTCGCCACCGCGGTGTTCCTGGTCACGGCGCTGGCGCTGATCGCGGTCCGCACCCACCGGGGCACCGCCGACGGCGCGGTTCGCCTCGAACGCCAGTCGTCCAGGCAGGTCGTCGCCCTCGTCACCGTGGCCTGCGTGGTCGCCGCCAGCGCGTTGTCCGGCGTGCTGGCCGGCCGGCTGTTGCCCCTGGCCCACGGCGATCACCGCTTCGATCCACGCGACCTGCTCGCACCGCCGGTCGTGCACACCGACACCCTCACGCCGCTGTCCCAGCTGAAGAAACAGCTCAACGAGTCCCCGCCCCGCCCGTTGTTCACCGTGCGGACGACCCCTGATCCCGCCACGCCCCTCGACCGGGTGCGCACCGCCGCGCTGGACACGTTCGACGGCACCACCTGGACCGCGACCGGCACCTACCGCGTGGCGGGGAGCCACCTCACCGTCGATCCCGCGCTCGGGCACCGCAAGCCGGTGACCGCGCACGTCGAACTGCAGGAGCTCGCCGGGCCGTACCTGCCGGTGATCGGCTGGCCGTCCCGGCTGGACGCCCCCGGCGAGACCAGCGGCCGGTTCGGGTTCGACCCGGACTCGGGCGTGGTGGTGAGCACCGTCCCCACCTCGCCTGGGTTCGGCTACGACGTCACGGGCGAGATCTACGTGCAGGACAAGGACCTGGCACAGGCCGCCACGACGACGACCCGGTCGCCACCGCTTCCCCCCGGTGTTCCGGAAGCCGTGCGCGCGCTGGCCGCGTCGGCGGCCGAGCGGAACAGCCCCCTCCCCCGCGACCGCCTCAGCTCCCTCCAGTCCGCTCTGCAGATCATGGATCAGCGGCCGAACCGGCCACCGGGGCATTCCTACGCCGCCATCGCCCGTGCGCTGGCGGGCGGGGACGCGGGCGGCGGGTACGCCGAGCAGTACGCCGCGGCGTTCACGGTGGTCGCCAGGATGTGGGGGTACCCGGCCAGGGTCGCGGTCGGCTACCGCCTGCGCTCCGGCAAGGACGGTGTCTTCCAGGTCACCACCGCCGATGCCCACGCGTGGTCCGAGGTTCACTTCGAGGGGTACGGCTGGGTCGCGTACGACCCCACCCGAACCGATGACGAGATCACTCGGAACCCACCGCCGGAGGCACCTCGCGTGGTTCCGCCGCAGCCCTCCCCGTCGACCACCGCGCCGGTGCCCGCGCCCCGGCTGGACTCGTCGCGCGTCGCCGCGCCGGGCGAGCGGGGGTTCCGCTGGGACAACGTCCTGAACGTCACCGTCCTGCTCGTGCCGGCGGTGATCCTGCTCGTGCTGCTCGCGGGCGGACTGGTGGTGATCGGCAAGGCTCATCGCCGCAGGAAGCGGCGCAACGATCCCGACCACGCGGCGCGGGTTCTCGGCGCGTGGCGGGAACAGCTCGACCGGCTGACCGAACGCGGTGTCTCGCCACCGGTCTCACTCACGTTCCACGAAGTGGCTCGGCACGTGCGCGGCACGCTCGGGGACGCGTCGGACCCGATCGCCGCGACCGCGGAACTGGCGACCACGGCGATCTACGCGCCGGAGCACCTCGACCGTCAAGATGCCGACCAGGCCTGGGAACTGGTGACACTGCTGAACGCCGAGCTGTACCCGGGACGCCTGTCCGCGGCACGCCTGCGCGCCGCGCTGGACCCCCGTCCACTGTGGATCTCGTGGAGCGTCGCGCGGCGCAGGCGCCACGCGGGAGAGGACCTGGAAACGGGGCGATACCGGTGAACCGGGGGCACGCCCGGGTCGCGCTCGGCGCGGCGGGCGGCGACTTCAGCCTGATCCTCTCGGAAGCGACGGACTGACCGATGAAACCGCTGACAAGACGTACCCGGCGCCTGACGGCGCTCGCCGCCGTCGCCACGACCGCCGCGGCCGTTCTCGTGGTGGGACCGGGCTATCACACCTCGCAGGTGCGCATGCGTTCCGGCACGGTCTGGCTGGCGTCCAGCCAGACCGGCGAGGCCACCCTGGTGGACGGCGCCGCCGCCGAGGTGGCGGCCCACGTGCCCGTGGCCGAGCCCGGCGCGGCGTTGACCATCGCCCAACGAGGTAACGCCGCCGTTGTGCTCAACCGGAAAACCGGCCGGTTGAGCAGCGTCGACAGCGCCACCGAGCGGGTCACCCCGCCGGTGCCGGTGCTCCCCGCGAGCGACGGGCTGGTCGTGCTGCCCGGTCCGGACGCGCTGCACGTGGTCGATGTCCGGAGTGGAATGACCACCGCGGTCGACCCCGCGACGCCGGCGCCGCGAGGCGAACCGCAACGGCTGGCGGAGGTGATCAGACCGGGCGACGTCGGGGTCGACGAGCACGACCGGGTGTGGGCGATCGACGACACGACCGGCGACCTGGTCTGGCTGGACGGGGGACGACGACGAACCCGTCCCACAGCGGCGAAGAGCGGTCACCTGACGATCACCGAGGGCCGACCGGCGCTGGTGGATGCCGAGCACGGCACGGTCGAGCTGCTCGACCCCGAGACCGGTGCCGTCGCGCGGTCCGTGCGGCTCGGCGCACGGACCGACGACACGACGGTGATCAGGGGGTCCGCCGACCAGGCGAGGGTGCTCATCGCGACCGGAAGCCGGGGTGAACTGGTCTCCTGCGCGTTCGACACCGGCTGCACCGAGCCCGTGCAGGTCAGTTCCGCGGGTGCGGAGCTCGGCAGCCCGGTCGAGGTCGGCGACGACGTCGTGGTGCCCGACTACTCCACCGGGCAGGCCACGATCGTCGATCTCGCCTCCGCCCGGACGGTCGCCCAGCGCCAGCTGTTCGACCGGCCGACCCGGTTCGAGCTGATGGCCAAGGACGGCATCGTGTTCTTCAACGACCCCGACGGCAACACGGCCGGGGTGCTGGACCTGGCCGGCGACGTCCGGACGATCACCAAGTACACGGAAGGCCCCACCTCGGACGAGGCCACGCCCGCACCGGATCCGCGGGCGCAGGAGACGAAGATCGACCACCGGAAGCAGCAACCGGGGCTGGAACTCCCCCGCCGGACCGGCTCGACGCCGCAGGCGAACCCACCACCGCCGGCGCCGGCGACCACGGCGTCCATCGTGGTCCGGCCGGGCAACCGCGGTGTGGTCGGAGACGAGTTCGAACTGACCGTGCTGCTCCCGCTCGCCGCAACCGCCACCACCCGATGGTCGTTCGGCGACGGAACGGAGGCGGTGGGCACCACCGTTCGCCACCGCTGGCGACAACCGGGCAGCTTCACCGTCCGTGCCACCGCAACCCTCGGCAACGGGAGCGAAGCGGAGCCGGAAACCGTGGTGACCGTGGTTCCGGCGGAGGCGCCACCGGGCATCACGCAGATCGACGTCCGGCGACCACGGCCGGTGATCGGCGAATCGGTGCACTTCAGCGCGGACGTCACCGGCCACGCCGACCGCTGGCGGTGGACCGTGACCAAGCCCGGCGCGACCGCACCCCTCGTCACCGCGGACACGGCGGAGTTCGACCACAGCTTCGCCGCACCGGGTGTCTACACCGTCGCGCTCACCGTCACCGGCGGCACGCGGACCGCGCAGTCGTCCCGCCAGCTCAAGGTCTCCCGCGGTGTGGTCAAGGCGTGGGGCCTCGACAACACGGGCCAGACCGAGGTTCCGCGCACGGCCTCGAGCGGTGTGGTCGCGATCGACGCGGGCCTCGGCCACTCGCTGGCCTTGAAAGCGGACGGCTCCGTCATCGCCTGGGGCGACGGCGAACTGGGACAGACGGACGTGCCGGTGGCCGCGACCAGCGGAGTGATCGCCATCGCCGCGGGCGATGGCCACAACCTGGCGCTGAAGGCGGACGGCTCCGTCATCGCCTGGGGCGACAACGGTTACGGCCAGGCGACCGTTCCACAGCAGGCCTTGCACGACGTGATCGCCATCGCCGCCAACGGCGTCCACAGCCTGGCGTTGAAGGCGAACGGCTCCGTCATCGCCTGGGGCGGCGTCGAGGAGTTCCCCGTTCCGCAGGAGGCGCTGAGCGGCGTCACCGCGATCGCCGCCGGCGTCAGCCACAGCCTGGCGTTGAAGGAGGACGGCTCCGTCATCGCCTGGGGCGCCAACTGGGCCGGTCAGACGACCGTTCCCCAGGAGGCCCTCGGCGGCGTCACCGCGATCGCCGCCGGCACAGGCCACAGCCTGGCGCTGACGCCGGGTGGCAAGGTGATCTCCTGGGGCCGGGCCCAATGGCCTGCCGTGGCCGTCCAGCAGGACGGCGATCCCTCGCACGAGCAGGACGTGCCACCCGCGGCACAGTCCGGCGTCATCTCGTTCGCCGCCAAGTACACGCACAACCTGGCGGTGAAGACGGACGGCACCGCGGTGGGCTGGGGGCGCGACGTGGAGGGCGCGGCGACGGTGCCGCCCGAGTACAACCACGGCGTGCTGGCCGTCGCCACCGGTTCGCTCTTCAGCCTGGTCCTGATGGAGGACATCGAGTGACGGCTACGAGTAGCGGGTGCGGGTGGCCTGGCGCAGCTCCCGCCAGGCCGCCGCGACCCGGTCGGGATCGCCGCCGAACGCCCCGGCCCGCAACAGCGCCGAGTCGGCGTTGAGCCGGGCGAGGTTGCGTTCGTAGATCACGTCGTCGACCCGGTCGAGCCGCACCGCGAACTCGCCGAGCGAGGAGAACGCGCCGTCGTGCAGCTCCAGCAGGCTGCGCAGGAACTCGTAGTCCGCGAACGCCCACTCGAACGCGGTGCCGTCGACGACGTTGAAGAACACCCTGCTCAACACCAGCCTCAGTTGCACACTCAACGCGTGGTGCGGTGGCGCGCCCGCCCAGGACGGGAGGGACGCCGCGTGCCGTGGGTCGACGACGTTGCGCAACGCCAGCGCGCGCAGTGCCGGGGTCGCGCGCTCGTCCGAGGTTCGGCAGAGCACGCGGTGCAGCAGGTCCTCCCGTCCCGAGGCCACGGCGGCCACGCCGATCACGTAGACCAGCAGCAACGCCGGGTAGGCCGCGGCGTCGACCCACACGTCGTGTGCGGCGCGGTCGCGCGGGGCGGGGCGCAGGAAGCGTTCGACCAGGGCCGTCCACAGGTCGTCGTGGCGGCGGTCGCCGGAGCGGACGCCGATGGCGACCAGGCGCAGCAGCGGGGCCAGGTCGTGTTCGTAGCCGGTGAGCCGTTTTTCCAGCTCGGCGGGCAGTTCGTCGACGTCCAGGTGGCCGGTGGCCGGATAGCGCTGCTCGGTCAGCAGGTCGAGGACCGCGGACGCCGCGGCCTGGACGCGGTCGGTCACGGTCTGGCCCACCGGTTCGGCCAGCGCCTGCCGGAACTCGGTGACCGGGCTGCGCAGCTCGCCCTCGGCGGGGCGGTCCGCGCGCGGCAGCGCGGAGGGTTTCGCGGCCAGGAGCTCCGGGACCAGCTCGACCAGCTCGTCCACCAGGCGGGGCAGGTCGAGGTCGTCGCTGCGGTGGTGGATGCGCAGGTACTGGCAGCGGGCGAGGCGTTTCAGCACGTCCGGCAGGTCGGCCTCGGTGAGCGGGGCGATGCCGTCCATCAGCACGGGGATGACCCGCAGGCCGCACTGGAACGCCTCGGTGATCTCACGGCGCACCCAGTCGTCGGTCTTGTCGAGCCGACGAGCGCCCTCGCGGTCCACGGCGCCGATCCAGCGGGGACCGATGAGCGCGAGCAGCACCTCGCAGCGGCGCAGGCCGCTCAGGATCTCGCGGGAGAAGTCCTCGCCGAGGCGGATCGACTGGCTCGCGTAGAAGACCTGGTCGGCACCGAAGCGCGCGCTCAACTCCCGTTTGACCAGGGCAGCAGCCCACTCACCGTCTCCGGTGCGGTAGTTGACGAACACGCCAGGCATCGCTCGTAGCCTCTCATGGTGAGCTGTGGCCTGGAGATTACTGATCGCCGTTCAGCGGCTCGGGCAGACCTGGGTGATCTCGCTGCGCGCCCCTGACGAACCTCATCGCGTGGGCGCCGAAGCCCGAGGTCGATGAAGGGCTCCTTCCTCCACCTGAAGTGGAGGAAGGAGCCCTTCATCGAGCACCCGGCTAGCGGACCGCGCGGACGCCGTTCTCGAAGAACGCGAGCCGCACCTCGCGGTCCACCGCCCGCTCGGGGTGGTCCATCAGCCCGAACGACAGCCCGTCCAGGCTCGTGATGCCCGCGATGTCCGCGAACGAACCGTCCGGATTGGACTCCTTCTCGTAGCGCAGCGCCACGCGGTACTCCGCGGGCGCCGTGCTGTCGGGGTGGAAGCGGCCCTCGCCGTGCGCGCACGGGAAGACGAGGGTCTGACCGCCGAGGCCGGTGAGCCACGGGCTGTCGTTGTCCTCGTCGACGACGTGCCGCTGGTTCTCCTCGTTGCGGAACGTGCCGGAGCTGTTCACCTTCAGCCCGACCCTGCCGAAGCAGCCGCCGCGCACCGCGATCTGGAACCCGTTGCAGATGCCGATCAACGGCCGGGTGCGGCACGTCTCGAACTGCTCGGCGAGGTGGCTGCGCAGCAACGCGCCCGCCACCGCGCCCGCGCCGAGGTGGTCGCCGAACGAGAACCCGCCGGGGATGCACAGGATGTCGGCGTCGTCGAGCCGTTCGTCACCCGCCAGCAGGTCGGCGGCGAACCGCAGCCGCGGGGTCGCGCCGACCGCCGCGAACGCCGCGACGGTCTCCTCCTGGCAGTTGGTGCCGGGCAGGTACAGGACGTTGACGGTCGGCTTCATGCGATCCTCGCCGTGAACGAGTTGAGCCAGCCGTCGCGCGCGGCCGGGGTGAACAGGTCAGTGCCGTCGAGCAGGATGCCGGCACCGGGCACGAGCGTGCCGAGCACGACCGGGTTGAGCTCGGCGGGCAGGCGGTCGACGTCGGCGGGGGCCACCTCGACGACCGCGCCGACGCGGTGCTCGGCGAAGAGCGACTCGGTGGTGCCGGACTCCAGCCGCACGCCGGTACCGCTCGCCAGCACGCCCTGGGCGAGCGCCGCCGCGACGCCACCGGCGCCGATGCGGGCACCGCTGCGCAGCAGGTTCCTGCTCGCCGCCAGCGCGGCCAGGTAGCCGTCCACATCGGACAGCGACAGCTCGTCCAGCGCACCGCCGGGCAGCCCCAGCTTGCGCGCGGCGACCGTGCCGACCGGTGACGGAGTGGACAGTCCGATGTGGACCAGCACGTGGTCGGTCGCGGTCCACTGCTCGCGCAGCAGGCCGTCGCGGTGCGGCACCTTGCCCAGCGCGGTCAGGAACACCGCGGGCGGCACGCTCACCAGGCCCTCGTCGGTGTGCACCGAACCGGCCGAGGAGTCCTTGCCGGAGATCAGCGGCACACCGAAGTGGCGGACCAGCACGGCCAGCTCGTCGACCATGCCGACGAGCCACTCGCGCCAGTTCTCCGACAGGTGCGGGGTGTAGAAGTTGTCGCACATGCAGACGTCGTGCACCGCGACGCCCGCGAGCACCTGGCCCGCGAGCAGCGAGCAGAACATCTGCCGCGTCGCGGCGACCGGGTCGGCCTCGAACATCCACGGGTTGAACGCGGTGTTCAGCACGGCCGCGGCGGGCGAGCCGGCGACCGGCGTGCCCGCCCAGTACGCCGTGCGGACCGGGTGCTCGGTGCCGTAGTGCGGGCCGTAGAAGGTGTTGCCCTGGACGGTGGAGTCGTACTGCGAGTCCGCGTAGTGCTGTGACGCCACCTCCGCGTCGGAGACGACCTGCTCCAGCAGCCCGGCGAGCTCCGCGGGTGCCAGCGCCGGCCACTCGGGCACGCCGGACGGGCGCGGCGGCGGGCCGACCTCCTGCCGTTCGACCTCGATGTCGAGCAGGTCGTACGACACGTCGAAGCCGATCTCGCCCTGGTGCGCGGGCACCTCGAGCGGCGGCGCGGCGAGCAGGGCCTGTTCGGTCAGGTCCGGGGCGTGGAACACGTGGTAGCGACCCGTGTCCGCGAACCGGCCGATGGCGGTCGAGCGCACCATGTGCTTGTCGAGGATCTTCTTCGCCCGCTCCTGGTGCTCCTGCGGCACGGCCAGCAGCATGCGTTCCTGCGACTCCGACAGCAGGATCCGCCACATCGGCAGCGCCGCGGTCTTCAACGGCACCAGCGCCGTGTTGATCCACACGCCGCACGCCTCGCCGATCTCACCGACGGCGCTGTTCAGGCCCGCGCCACCGACGTCGGTCAGCGCGCGCAGGCAGCCCTCCTCGCGCAGCTCGATCAGCGCCTTGCGGAACTTCACCTGCTCCAGCGGCGCGCCGATCTGCACCGACGCCGTGTCCATCGTCGCGCCCGCGGAGCTCGCGGAGGCGCCGTGGATGCCCTCGTTGCCGGTCAGGCCGCCGATCAGCACGACCAGGTCGCCGGGCCGCGGGGTGCCGCGCTGCGCCGCCGACACCGGCAGCAGGCCGATGCTGCCGCCGAGCGCGAACGGCTTGGCGCGGTAGGCCGGGTGGAACGTCATGCGCGACGACGTCATCGGCACGCCGAACGTGTTGCCGTACTCCTTGATCGCCCGGATCGTCTCGCCGGCGAGCCTGCGCGCGTCCGGCCTGCCCTTGATCGGCGCGGGCGCCTCCGGCTCACCGACGGCGGTGTACTCGAAGCTGCCGATCGGGTCGGCGCTCAGCCCGGTGCCGAGGATGTCGCGCAGCACGCCGCCCAGCTTGGTCAGCTGGCCGAAGTAGCCGGAGATCGCCGACGGGCCGTTGTGCGTCTCGGCCTTGATCGCGATGGCGTGGCCGTCGTAGAAGTCCCACACGCCCGCGTTGTCGTGGAACATGCTCAGCACGTTCGGGTTCGCCACGTCCTTGGCGGCCGAGACGAGCCGGCCGAGCAGGCTGCCCAGCGACTTCCACGTGGTGTGCGCGCAGTGGTCGCTCCAGCGCGCGTCCAGGGCCTCCAGCAGCACGTCGGTGACGAACTCGTCGCCGAGCGTCCGCTGGATGTGCTGCACGTGCTTCATCTGGGCGAGCGAGAGGTTGCGACCGCCCGCCACGCCCAGCTCGGCGAGCGCGGCGTCGTCGAGCCCGCGCAGGTCGTAGCGCACGGCCGACTCGTAGTGCCCCTGCGGCACGAGCGTGTCGTACTCGGGCTCGGCGTCGTGCAGCTCCTCGATCGTCGCGTTGAACCGCGTCGAGACGACCAGCTCGCGCAACCGCGGCGAGGCGGACCTGTAGCTGGTCGCGACCTTGCCGGCCCGGGCCTTCACGCCGAGAAGCGCGCACACGGTGATGATCGAGTCACTCTCGTTGTCGACCACGCCGCGCTTGTAGGCGACCTGCACGGCGCCCGCCTCCAGCGGCTGGTCCACGGTGACCTCGACGTCGAGCTGGTCACCGAGCACCGCGGCCACCTCGGTCAGCGCGGCGGGCGCGGGCTCGCCCTCGAACTCGACGTAGTAGTCACGCCACACCTCGAGGTCGTCGAGCTCCCACGACCGGCCGAGCTCACGGATGTCGGGTTCCGCGCTGCCCGCGGAACGCACCGAGAACTTGTGGATCAACAATCCTCCTGGACCTCGACGGTGGCGTCACCGGAGATTGTCCTCAATGGCGTGTGGGCTCGTGGAAGTACCCCGACGGTGGACACGATCAGGAACCGTCCGGCGACGGACCGTGACCACCGCCGCGGCAGCGGTCACCGCGCACGGCACAGGGACCGGCCAAGATCGACGAGAGCCGCGCGGTCGTCGGCCGGACCGGTTTTCCACAACCGCAGGCGCCGAACACCATTGCGATCGACTGCGCGCGGGCAGCCTCGCCGTAAAAGGCGAAAAAGAGGGACAAAAGCTGGCCACCTCCGGCCGTGACCAGTTTTGCCATTTATTCGCCCTGCGACGGAATCGATCGACCGACTATGAACCCCATTGTCGTGACCAGGACTTTTGCCACCAGGAACGCAGGTGGAACATCGCTTATCGAGCACTCGGCACAGGGTGTTACGACTCCAAACGGGTGAACGAAGAACATTCGCCACGACCGTAACGCGTGTCCAGTCGGCTCCGATCAGCAGTTCGATGCGGCCGAAGAACGCCCCACCACGGAGTGCGACGCCGACTTCTCGCATCCGTGATTGCCTTTGTTCACCCTGCACCGGAATCGGAGGGCTGCGGCGGCGATGAGTAACGGCCTCTCCGCGTACGGGTCGATGTTTTTCGGCGGATTCGACGGTTTCAGCCGGTCGTTCATCCTCGTCGGGCTGTTGCTCGCCATCGGCAACGCGCTGCGGTTCCTGACGAACCGCCCGTCCGCGGCCATCGGCGCGCACGACGCTCCCGAACCTTCCCCGTACATCGCCCTGCCGGGAGTGCTGCTGCGCGGCGGCGCACCGAGCCTGTGGTGGCCGTTCGTCCTGGTGTGGCTGGGTTTCCTGTTCGGGTCCGGGTGGCGGACCACGCACTGGGCGCTCGCGGTCCTGGTCCTCGTGCTGATCGGGGTGGGGTTCGGCCTGCACCTGCTCAAGGCCGCGCACGGCCGCCGGAAGGACGCGGTCGTGTCCGGACCCGCTTTGGCGGTGCTGCTGACCACGGGCGTGCTCGTCCTCTTCGGACTGTTGCTCACCGTGCGGCTGGAGGTCGTGCGCGACCCGGCCGTCGGTTTTCGCGGTGCCCTCGAAGGCAGCGCGCCCACCGACGCGCTGACCAAGGCGATCCTGCCCGCGGCCGCGCTCGCCCTGGTGCTGGTGCTGCCGGCGTTCAAGGTGCGGCCCGGCAGGATCAAGCCCGAGCGGCCGCGGCACGACCTGTGGCACGCGGCCGGGCTGCTCGTGGTGTTCGCCCTGTTCGCCGCGCCGCTCGCGGGCGACGGGCAGCTGAAGGTCGCCGGCATCGCGACGCCCGAGTTCGGCAAGATCGTCTACGTCGCGGTGCTCGCGATGATGCTGGCCGACCACGCGGTCGGGTTCCGGATCGAGCGCAAGCGGCTGCGGGACTCGCGCGACGACGTGGCGCACGCGATCAGGGCGCGGCGGCACCTGCTGTACCCGTTCGTGCTGTTCGGGATGGTCGGCGTCGCGAGCACGCTCAAGTCCGACATCGGTCCGCTGATCCCGGTGTTCGCGGCCACGGTCACGATGGTGTGGCTGGTCGTGCGCTCGGAGGTGGCGCAGGCGCTCGACGTGAGCCGGCAGCGCGGCACGGCACGGGCGGCGGCGGTCCTGCGCAACACGTGGACGTTCACCCGTCCGATGCTCCTGCCGCTGCTGGCGCTCGCGGCGCTGGGCTTCCTCGTCATGCTGACCACCTCGTACATCACGACGCGGTGGGAGACCCAGCGCAACCCGTGGGTCTACAACTGGGCGCAGTCCTGCACCGACGTCACCGCCGGCAGTCAGCCGCCGGTGGTGCCCGCGGGCACGACGGCGTGCCAGGAGACGATGGCCGGCGAGCACTCCAGCGTGCACTCGCAGATCGCGCAGTCGCTCGCGACGATCGCGGACGGCGGCCTGTGGGGACGCGGCCTCACCGACACGACGTCCGGCACGTTGCCCGCGGGCAGCTCGGACCTCGTGCTCGCGGTGATCTGGAGCAAGCTCGGCGGTCTCGTCGTCGTGCTGCTCAGCGCACTGCTGGCGGTGCTGGCGGCGGCGCTCGCGAGACTGTCCCGCACGACCGGCAAACCGGCGTCGGCACAACGGCTGTTCATCGGCGGGCTCGCCGGGATGATCCTCGCGCAGTTCCTGTTCGTGCTGGCCGCCACGGTCAACGCCGTGCCGCACTCGGGCATCACGGCACCCTTCCTGTCCTACGGCGTGCAGTCCACGGTCGCGCTCGGCATCGGCGTGATCGTCGCGGTGCTGCTGCACTACCGCGGCGAACCTCAGCCGGTCGCCGCACCGGCGTCCCGGCCCGCCTTCTCCGGTTCGCTGCTGGCGTTCCTCACGTGCGTGATGCTCGCGTGGGGCGTGACGGTCTGGCCCTACACCGGTCTCGCGGAGAACCGCCCGTTCTGCGCCACGGCCGCCGCCGTGGTCAGGGCCTCGGAGTGCTCGACGGACCGGATCGCGCAACAGCGCACCTCCGTGCAGCTCGTCATCGGCGGCAAGGCCCAGTACCTGCGGCAGGGCGCCGACCCCACCTGGGCGCCGGTGGGGCAGCCCGAGGTCGCGCTGGCCGACCTCGCCGGGATCGTCGACGGCACCGCGCTCGGCGACGCGCTGTCGACCGGGGCCGGCACGTCGCTCGCGAGCAGGCTCGGCCCGCCGGCACAGGCGGCACCGGGCGCGGTCGAGCTGTCGGTCGACCCGAAGATCCAGCAGGCGATGGCGGCAGCGGTGCGAAACGGGCCGGGCAAGCTCGCGGGCGGCCTCGTCGTGCTGGACGCGGCCTCCGGGCACGTGCTCGCGGCGGCCAGCGCCCCGACCGAGACCGCGCGGGCCACCGCCTCGGCTCCGCTCACGCAGGAGACCGAGGACTTCCTCAAGGCGCACCAGGACTACTACCACCGCAAGGCCGACGGTTCACCGGACGAGACCCGCAGGTGCGACCCCGCGGGCGTGACCGCGCAGGACCGCGCGGACTGCGTTCGCTGGGGCCTGCGCGCCGCGACCGCCGGACCGTCCACACAGGACAGAACGGCGCTGAGCGGGTACGTGGACGGGCGCACGGACGTGCGGCTGCCCAGTCCCGGGATCAACCGGGCGTTCGGCAAGCGGTACGGCCTGGGCTCGACGTTCAAGGTCGTGGTCGCGGCGGCGTACCTGCGTCGGCCGAACACCGCCGCGACCGATCTGATCAGGGCGCCGCTGTCGGTGCCGGTCGGGGGCGGCAAGCAGATCCTCAACTACAACAGGGGTTACTGCCCCGGCACGACACCTCAGGAGACGATCACGCTCACCCAGGCGCTCGCCGTGTCGTGCAACACCGCGTTCGTCGAGCTGGCGAAGACCGTCGGGTGGAAGGCCGTCGAGGACACCGCGAAGGCGTTCGGCTTCGCGCAGCGGCAGCCGGAGGAGGGGACGGCGTGGCTCGCCGGCGTCACCGCGGGCCGCGACTCCGTCGTGCCGCACGACCTCGCGGCCACCGACCTAGCCAACGAGGCGCTCGGCGGCGGCCAGGTCGAGGGCACGCCGCTGCAGATGGCGACGGTCATGGCGGCGGTGGCCAACGCGGGCAAGGCGATCCAGCCGTCCCTCGTCACCTCGGTCACCGGCGCGAACGGCGGGCAGCGGCACCCCGTCACCGGCGAGGTGCGCCAGCCGCTCACCCCGGCGCAGGCCGCGCAGCTGCAGCAGGCGTTGTCCGCCACCACCACCGAGGGCACCGCGACCGGGCTGACCACACCGGACGGCCGCCCGCTGTGGGTGAAGACCGGCACGCACGTGCTGGCCGAGGACGGTGCGCCGCAGGACGGGGAGTTCGTGCGGCAGATCGCGTGGCTGGTCGGCGCGTTCACCACCCCCAAGGGGCCGGTGTCGTTCGCCGTCGCCGTCGAGACCAACGACGAGCAGGAGGGCGCCGCACGGGTCCGTCTGCTCGCCCAGCAGGCCGTCAACGAGGTCCTGGAGGTGCGCGGATGACCGCGGACATCGACCCCCGCTTCGAGGAGGCTGTGCGGATCGAGGCCACCACGAAGTTCCACGACTTCCTGGCGCGGCTGAAGGCTCCCGCCGGCGGCCTGACCCTGGTCAGGATCAGGATCGTCACGGCGCGGGCGCTGTCGGACCCGGTGAAGGCGAAGATCCGCGAGTCGCTGCAGGACGTCCGCGCCGACCACCGCGACGTCCGCACCAGGGTCACCTTCACCGTCGACGCGACCGTGCCGCGCGGCCGCGAGGTGCGCTGCGACGCGGTGGAGGCGAACCACGAGGACCTCGCCGAGCCGCCACCGGAGTTCGACGACGACTCCTCCGAGCTGCTGGTGCTGAGCTGGGGCGCGCTGCGGTTCGAGTTCGTGCTCTCGGCGAGCCCGAAGTGGCTGCCGTTCGGCCGCCCGCACGCCAGGGACGACTACGGACCGGGTGTGGTGCTGCCCCGCTCGATGCTCGCCGTGCCGTCCGGCCGGCTGCTGGACTTCCGCTTCCACAACGGGGAGCTGGAGCTGCGCCGGTACCCGCACGGCGAGCACATCGCCGTGCGCGCCGACGACCGGTTGCTGCTCGTAGAGCAGCAACCGCTCACCGTCGGCCGCCGGGGCCGGATCACCTTCGCCGACGTCCACACCGGGGACGAGTGCACGCTCGACTACGAGCTGCAGGACTGGCTCGTCGGCCAGCCGAGCGTGCCGGGCGAACCCGACCACCTGGACGGCTCCCCGCACCAGGCGGTGCACCCGTCGGGACGGATCCTGCTGATCGAGCCGCCGCGCACCACGACCAAGCCGGAGGAACGGCTCTTCCCGGTGCCGTCGAGCAGTCCGGACCGGCCGATGCGGCACCTGGTCACGCAGGTGCTCTACTCCGAAGCGTCCGAAAAGGACAGTCCACGGCACCGGTGGCACGTCAAGATGTACCGCTGCGCGACACCGCAGCACGCCGGGCAGCTGCGCCGGTACCTCAACACGCAGGCCGTGCTCATCGAGCAGGTCAACTCCTCGGTCGGCGGCACCGCGCAGGCACCGCCGTGGGTGATCGCGCCGGTGCAGGTGCTGTCCGGCCGCACCGGCCTGACCGGTCCCGCGCAGCCGACGGACCTGCACCTCCCGGAACGGGACGTGGTGTCGGACCCGGAGAACCGGCTGTCCGCGTGGTTCGGCGTCGCCGACCGGCCGCAGCCCGCGTGCTTCGTGCTCGTCGTGTCACCGCTGCTGACCCCGGTCGGCTGGCCGCTGTCGGACATGCGCACCTCCGCGCCGGGCGTGGAGCAGCTGGCGGAGCTGCGCACGCTCGCGGTGGGCGTGGACGCCTGCCACGAACGCGACATCGCGCACTGCGACATCAAGCCCGCCAACGTCTGCCGCTACCTCACCGCCGACAACCGCAGCGGCTACGTGCTGATCGACGGCGACTCGGTGGCCCGTGCCACGGCCCAGCTGCCCGAGCTGCGGTTCAGCGCCGCCTACGCCTCACCGGAGGTGCTCCACCAACGGCACCGCATGCGGGCGCCCGGCCGTGAGGGCACCGAGGTCGACCTGCGCGAGCACGACAGGTTCGGCTTCGCGCTGGTGGTCCTCACCGCCGTCGCGGGCGCGGACCGGGTCACGCCGATGCTCACCCAGGACGACGACGGCCGGCGCACGGTCGACTCCCCGGACGTGGTGGCGGGCGCGCTCGCCGCCTACTGGCCGGAGCACTGGCGCCCGTTCGCCGCGGAGCTCGCGGCACCGCTGCGGCCCAACGCGCTGGGCGGCGACGACTGGAGCGCGACCGCGTGGATCGACCGGCTGCACGCGCTCATCCCGCCGCGGAAGTCCACAACGGACGGTCCGTTGCCCGACGACGACCTGCCGCCGGTCGGCAGGCACGCGCGGCACGTCGACGAGATCCGCGCGGAGGCCAGGGCCGAGGTGCTCGGTTACAAGACGCGGGTTCCCGCGGTCGCCGCGGCGCTGCGGCGGCACCAGCTGTCGGTGGCCAGGAACGCGTACTGGCGGGAGATCGCCGTGCGCGGGCTGCTGCCGCTGGCGGTGCCGCTGGTCCTGCTCGCCGGTCTGCTGCTGGGAGGGAGGTGACGCCGTGCGCTACGAGGAGGTGCTGCCCGGTGCGTTGCGAGGTGCCGTGGAACGGGTGTACCCGCCGATGGACTTCGACGAGTCGATCAGGCACGTGATCGGCGACTGGGTGCTCACGGAGGAACCGACCGCGAGCCTGGCGCGCCGGGAGGCCGAACCGCACGTGCACACCTATCTGGAACGGGCGGCGGCGACCGGTGCCGCGCACGGCAGGGCGTTCAGCCGGAAGGTCCTGCTCCCGGTCACCGCGCTGCTGCTGGTGCTGTTCTTCGTCCTGCTGGCCCTGCTGTGAACGGAGACGAGCGGATGCCCCAGTCCCGCAACCTCAACCAGCTCAAGCGATGTCCGGCGTGCGACGACGACCTGGGCGTTCCGCCGACGCTCGCCGAGGACGGCAGCTGGCGGCGGCCGAGCCTGCTGCTGGAGGTCTGCGGCAGCGACCGCGGCGCGATGGAGTGGCGGCTGAGCTCGTTCGGCGGCGCCGTCGAGGCCAGCTCGAAGGGCTACCACGCGTCGCGGCCCGGCTGGGTCTACCGCATGTGCGGGGACGGCCACGTCTTCCTCGACCACATCAGGATGACCGGCGAGAGCGTCAGCACGGAGTGGACGGTCGACGACTTCGACGCCTCCGCCACGATCGGCGGAGTCGCGGCGGGCAAGAGCTACCTGATCCTGCGCACGCTGCACCAGCACCTGTCGGTCAACGGCCTGCGGAACCTGACGACGGCCGACCGGCCCATGCAGGTCGACAGCCACACCGCGGACTGGCTGGAGGACACCCCGCTGCAGGTGCTGCTGCAGGACTACCGCAACACCGAGGAGAAGGGCCTCCCGCTCGACCCGACCGTGCTGCGCACGACGGTGCCGTTCCACTTCCTGAGCGCCAACGTCTCCCCCGACCTCGTGCCCGCCGTGCTGGAGCTGCAGGAGAAGCTCGGCGGGCAGGGACATCTGGACCGGTCGACGTGGGGACGCCGGATCCGGCAGCCGATCCTGTGCCGGTACTCGATCGGCGGCAAGCGGGTGCTGGTCGCGATCGCCGACCTCGCGGGCGAGCAGTTCGCGAGGACGGCGCTGGAGGACGACCACCAGCAGCGGCTGCTGCGCAACTACGGCACGCTGACCTGGGTGATCGACCCGGCGATCGCGAAACCGTTCGCCACGTTCATCCCCGCGGACACCGCCGAGGACACGATCGCGGCCAGCGTGCGCCCGGACGAGAACGTGACCAACGACCTGCGCGGCGTGCTGCACCAGCGCAACTCGGTGCAACGCGAGGTCGCGCTCAAGCTCGCGCAGAGGACCGCCGCGCTCGCGGCCAACGTCGGTTCACGGCAGCACGTTCTGGTGTGCATCAGCAAGATGGACCTGGTCCACCTGGCGCTGCGGCGGGGCAAGAGGCTCGACGAGCTCGGCACGGAGGACGCGGTCGTCGAGGGCACCGCGCGCTACCTCGCCCACGTCGCGATCCGGTTCTCGGGGCCGGACCGCAGGCTCGTCGAGGAGGCGGCGCTGCGCTCGGTCATCGAGCCGATCGCCCGCACCCAGCACGAGCAGAAGCTGTTCGAGGCGACCGTGCGGCAGTTCGCCAAGGCGATCGTGGATCACCACAACCACCCCGACGCGTGGTGGAACCTGGTGCACGTCGGTGGTGGCGCGGTGATCCCGGTGCGCGAGGGCGAGCTCTCGTCGGTGCTGCCCGCGGGCCGGATCGTGCTGCCGTCGCTGGACGCGCACATCGCGGCCGCGCTCACCCCGCGCGCGTCGGCGGTGCTGCGCACGAGGGACCTGGTGATGTCCGCGCTGGGCTGCGGCATCGCGTTCGCGCTCGGGTTCGGGCAGCGCATCGAGTCGATGCTCGGCCACGAGTGGCGCGACCTCCGGTTCTTCCTGTGCTCCCCGCTGGAGCACGCGCCCGTCCGGGTCGCCGAGACGAGCGAGCTGATCGAGCCGCGGGACGCGAGCGCGGTCTTCCCCGATGTCGACGAGAGATCAGCGGCACTGTCCCAGTTGCTGCTCAGCCTTCTCCGGAGGATGCGGCCGTGACCGAACATGTCGTCGTCGAGTGGGGTGACAAGTCGGGTGGCGGCTTCGTGCCGTACACCGATCCGCGGCGGGGCGCACCGCCCCCGCGCGCGTTCGTGAAGGTGGCGCACGACCTTCAGGACGACGTCGTGCACCAGCCGCCCGACGACGCGCGCGACAACGACAGGTTCCCGGTGTGGGGGCTGCAACAGGTCGAGGTCGAGGACCACGGTCCGCAGTGGTGCTTCACCGTGCAGGGCAGGGGTGGCGCGTTCGGACGGGCGGGCAGCTGCCAGTTCCTGTTCGCGCCCGCCGCCGACAACCCCGCCGAGGTGTGGGCGTACGGCGCCAAGCTGGTGGGCGTGGACGGCAGGCTCGGGCTCGCCGCCCGTCCCGTGACGCTGCCCCCGGTGGCCGCGGAGTCACTCGTCGGCCCGCTCACGGCGCTGGCGCAACGCCGCAGGCGCATCGCGCTGACCGGTGATCCCACCGAGGTCGCCTCGGTGATCCTGCACCTGATCTCCGCGCTGCCGGACGCGGTCGTGGCCGAGCACATCTGGATGACGTTCCCGTTGAACATCCCGATCCTCGACCAGCGGCCGAGCGTCACGGGGCAGTGGCCGGCCGAGCAGTCGGACAACCTGAACGCCCGCCAGGTCGCGCGCTGGCTGGAACCCGATCCGGCCGAGGAGCCCGAGCCGCTGCCGCCGCGCGCGGACGAGGCGATCAGGTGGCTCGCGAGGACCGTCACGACGAGGCGCCTCGACGCGGGGTACCGCGCGCACCCGTCGGTGCGGGTGCTGCTGGAGACGATCATCGCCAGCGAGCTGGACATCACCGAGGCGGACATCGGCAGGCTGGTGCACGCGCACGACCGGCGGTTGCGCGACGGCCTCAACCCGGACCTGGTGCGCCGGTGGGCCGGTCAGCAACCGAACGCCGCGATCAGCGAACTGCTCCGGCTTCCCCCGTCCTGGCTGGAGGACGAGCTGCTGGAAGGCCTGCTCGAAGCGCAGCGGCACGCCGAACCGGGGCAGAACCCGGCGAAGTTCCCGCCGGCCAACGCCACCAGGGGGTGGCACGAGCGGCTCGCGAACCTCCTCCGCGCCCGCTGTCCCGAGCGGGACGGGCTGCTGCAGTTCGTGCGCGAACACGTGACCGCGCCGGGCAAGCCGCTCGGGACGCCAGAGCTCGTGCTGCAGCACCGGGTGTGGCTGGAACACCTCGGCGTCCCGCCCGGCGACCCGTCCGTCTTCGGCGTCCCGGTCAAGGAGATCGCGTCGGCGCTGGCGCGGTCCGGCCGGATCTCCGCCGCGCACCGGGACACTCTGCGCGCGGCACCCGACCAGATCGGCGCGTTGAAGAAGGTCGTGCAGCGCATGCCCGAGGTGACCGCCGACCACGCCGCGGTGCTGATGACGGTGCCGGACGAGGAGGACGGCATGCGCCAGGTGCTCGAGATCGTGCTGGAGCACAACCGCCACCGCGACGAGCGGGCCGCGACCTGGCTGGCCGAGGTCGTGCAGCGGGCCACGTCCGGCAGGGTCAAGAGGGCGGTGGTCACCGCCGGGGTCGGCCACCTCGGCAGGTTCCAGGCGGGACCGCTGCCCGCCGCGTTCCTGTCGTGCGTGCTGCAGCACTGGAGCGACGGCGAGGACGATCCGGCTTCCGCGCGGCTGCTGCGTGACGCGGCGTCCCGGCTGAAGCCGCCGGCTCCCGCGATCACGACGACGCACAGGTCCGATGCGGTGTCCCAGCACGACGTCGCCTGGCCGCCGGTCTGGATCGAGCCCGAGCGGGTTCCGGCCGCGACCACCGAACCGGAGACCGAGGACGCCGAAGCCCCGGCCTCGCCGTGGACGGTGGTGCTGTTCACGGTCGCGGCGGCCGTCGTGGTGCTCCTGCCCGTGATCTTCCTCCTCAGCCGGTTGGGGCAGTGATGGCGGAACAGCTGTCCGCGGCCGGGCGGATCACCGCGCTGACCGGCACCGCCATGTCCACAATGGACAGAATCGCCCGCGTCTCCCCCGCGCGCCGGCCGCCGCACCTGGCCCAGCTGGGCGGCGTGCTGGCGGTGGCGGCACGGCAGGCCGAGCGGATCGAGCTGAACCCGGCCGCCGCCGACCCCGACGCCGACCTGTGGCGGTTGCGCGAACCCGGTTACCTCCGGTCGATCTGCGAGCACCCGGTCACGCACCCGAACACCGTGCTGGTGCTGCTGCCCGTCGTGCTCACCTGGTCCGCGCTCGGCGTGGCGGAGTGGCGGTACGTGCGGTCGGGCGGCACCGGCGCGCGCCCGTCGTTCTTCGCGGACTGGCTGGCGCAGCCGTGGTACCTCGGCCCGGTGGTGCTGTCGCTGGTCATCGTCGTGACGGTGCTGTGGATCATGCTCAACCACCGCCGCACCTCGTCGTCGCAGCGCCGTGCCGACGCGATCGACCGGGTCGCGCACCAGCTGGAGGTGGACCTGCTGGAACCGCTGGCCGTCCTGCGGGCCCTGGTCGGGTCGTCGCCGGAGGAGCAGACGCGGCAGGCCGCCGCCACGCTGTCCGACGCCGCGCACCGGCTGGGCGAGGCGTCGTCCCGGCTGGCCGCCGCGTCGGCGGTCGTGGACCGGCTCGGCGCGGTGGCGCAGGAGCTCGTGGCGGCACTGCCCGACCTGGCGCGCCAGGTGCAGGCGTTCTCGGTCGTGCAGCAGCGGTTCGGTGAACAGGCGGCGCAGATCATCAGCGCGGTGGCGCCGTTGGAGAACGTCGTGGCGGACGTCGGTGCGGCCGGCGCGCTGGCCCGGGACGCCTCGGCGAGGTCCGGCGACGTCGTGCGGGAGGCCGCGGTGCAGCTGTCGGCGGCCAACGAGCTGTCGACGCGCAACACGGCGCACCGGGAGCTGCTGGACGAAGCCCAGAAACCGTTCTCCGCGGCGGCCGACTCGGTCGCGGGCGCGGCGGAGAGGTTCCAGGCCACCACGACCACGTTGCAGGAGATCACCGGCAAGCTGCGGGAGACGATCCGCGAGGTGAACTGGCTCGCGATGGTGTCCGACGGACTGCGTCACCCCGCCGAGCACCCGGACCGGCCGGTCGGGTCGGACCAGGTGGCGTGATGGCGCGCAGGCACCGTCCCGTCAGCACGCTCGGCGCCGTCGGCTGGCTCTTCGCGGAGCTGGCGCTGCTGCTGATGATCGTCGCGCTCGGGTCGGAGGAACGCCCGTCGGTGGCCGAGCCGGTGACGCCTTCTCCTCCGCCCACGACCACCTCGGCCGTTGCCCCCGAAGGACTTTCGCTGACCACCGAGTCGTTCATCATGCACGTCGACCCGACCGGTGCGGGCGTGGTGGACGAGTTCCGGCGCAACCTGGCCGCGAAGGTCGGTGCGGACGGGCGCGTCGGGCTGGTGC
Source organism: Lentzea sp. NPDC004782 (assembly GCF_040609115.1). Classification (NCBI taxonomy): domain Bacteria; kingdom Bacillati; phylum Actinomycetota; class Actinomycetes; order Pseudonocardiales; family Pseudonocardiaceae; genus Lentzea; species Lentzea sp. NPDC004782. The sequence goes on along the minus strand of NZ_JBEXJN010000011.1, from coordinate 43,491 downwards.
TGCTGTTCGGCCGGTCGCGCGACCCGTTCGCGCCGACGCAGGGAACGGTGGTGTCCCAGCAGCTCAAGGACCTGGTGGTACCCGCGGGCCTGCCGCAGCTGCGGACCATGAACGACATGCGCGCCTACCTCGGTTCCGACGGCGCGCCCGGCGACGTCAAGGTCGAGCTGTTCCTGCTCAACGGAGGCCGCTGATGTCGCGGCGCGGCCCGGACGCGGTCGTGGTGGACGGGTCCGGCGCCCACCGCGGCGAGGCGGTGCGCTCCGCCTTGGGCCGCAACGGAATGGTGGCCGTGCCCGGGTCCGCTTTGGACATCACCGCGCATCCCGGGGCGTGCGTGGTGCTGCTCATGCCCGCCGACTCGCTGCCGGACGACGGCCACCACGTGCTCTCGGCGGTGGCGGCGCTGCGCGACCGGCATCAGGCGCGGTTCGTGGTGGCGTGGCACGTGCCGCACCGGTCCCGGCTGCGGGTCGCCGCCACCGCCGGGAACAACGCCGCGTTGCTGCTCGGCACCAGCTGGCAGCGCGAGCTCGCGCGCCACGCCACGCCGTTCGACGCGGTGCGCTGCCGCGATCGGCAGGTGCGGGCGCTGATGTCGGCGCGCGCGATCGGCGGCAAGCCGGTCCGGCGGTTCTGCGACGACCTCGCCACGCTGGACCCGTTGGCGCTGCACGACATCACCGCCCAGGTGGCCGACCTCGGCGAGGAGACGCGGTTGTGCTGGCCGCCGCCGGAGTCGATCACCCACGCCGTGCGGTTGCGTGCCCGATGAGCGTGACGAACTCCTTCGAGGGACGCGCGGACGTGGTCGTGCAGGCGGGCAAGCTGATCTTCGGTGCGACCGGTGACGTCCCGGTGGGCGAGGCGGTGCGCTCGCTCGACCCGGTGTGCGCCGACGTGCTGCGCGACGGGTTCACCGGGCGGCGGTGGCTGATCGAGCAGATCGACGGGTTCCTGGCCTCGCGGCCGTGCGGTTACCTGTGGATCGAGGGCGACGCGGGCGTCGGGAAGACCGCGCTGGCCGCGCATCTCGTGCGGGAACGCGGCTGGCCGGGGCACTTCTCGCGGCTGACCCGCGGCGGCTCGGCCAGGGTCGCGCTGCGCAACCTGGCGGGCCGGCTGGCAGTGGCGCACGGTTTCGCGCCGGACGGGTTGCTGCCGGGACGGTGGTGCACGCCGGAGGGGTTCGAGACGCTGCTGGCCCAGCTCACACCGCCGGTCGTGCTGGTGGTGGACGGCGCCGACGAGGCGGAACGGGTGCCGGGCGCGCAGCCGTGGGGCCTGCCGAACGAGCTTCCCGCGGGCGTTTTCGTGGTGGGCACGTACCGGACCGGCAGTCCGCCCCCTCTTGGGCCGTCGGCCGTCGTGCTGCGGCTGGCGGCCGCGGACCCGCGCAACGTCGCCGACGTCGTGGCGCACGCGGCCCGCGTCCAGCCCGACCTGGCCGGCGTCGCCCGCTGTGGAGGCGTGTGGATCTACCTGCGGTACGTGCTGAACGAGATCCGCCAGGGCGTCCGCGCGGCGAGCGATCCGTTGCCCGCCAACCTGTCCCGCTACTACACCGGAGTCCTGGAGTCGTGGCCGGAGGAGATCCTGCCGCTCGTCTCGACGCTCGCGGTCGCCGGAGAACCGCTCAGCGCGCGGCAGCTGGCCGTGCTGTCCGATGTGGACTCGGCCGGGGAACACTGCCACCGGACCCTGCGGCCGTTCCTCAGCGCCGTCGACGGCCCGGACGGCCGCCAGTTCGCCTGGTACCACGCCAGTCTGCGGGAGTTCCTCACCGGCGTGCGCCCCGGCGAGGACGGTCAGGAGCAGGACTGGAAGTGGTGGGACGTGCTGAGCTCGGCCGCCACCGCCGCGCACGACCGCATCTGCTCCCACCACCTGACCTCCGCCCGGACCGACGGCTACGCGTTGCGGCACCTGGCACGTCACCTCGTGGCGGCGGGCCGCGAGGACGACCTGCACCGCCTGCTGCGCGAGCCCTCGTGGTTCGCCGCGCACGACCACGCCGACACGATCGACGACTACCTGTCCGACGTCGCCCTGGCCCGTGCCGTGTGCGCGCGGGAGACCGACCGCGCACTGGCCGCTCGGCAGCCGGCGCCGACCCTGTGCGACGAGGTGCGCTACGACCTGGTGGTGGCGTCGATCGTCAGCCGCACCAACGCGATCTCCGCCGAACTGGTGGCCGCCCTGGTCTCCGGCGGCGTGTGGACGCGGGCCCGTGCCGTCGCGCACGCACTGAGGTTGCCCACCGCCACCGCACGGGCACACGTGCTGGCCGTGCTCGGCGCAGCGGACCTGGCCCTCGCCGAAGCCGCTCGGATCGAGTCCGCGTACGCCCGCGCCGAGGTGCTGCTCAAGCTGATCCCGCTGGACCCCGGCCGCCGCCCGGACCTGGTGGCGAAGACGTTGCGCGCCACCGCCGACATCACCGGCGAACACCAGCGCGCCGGAGCCCTCGCGGACCTCGCGCCGTGGCTGACCGCCGACCAACGCCACACCGCGCTGACGCTGGCGCGGCACATCACCCAGCCGCACGCCCGAGCACGCGCGTTGACCGCCCTGGGCGATCACGCGGGCGCGTTGGCCGCGGTGCGCGCGATCAGCGGCGAGAAGGAACGGGCAGAAGCCCTGGCCGCGCTGGCATCTCACACTCCGGACCTGCCCGCCGCCCTGACCGTGGCCCACGCCATCACCGGCCCCCACCGCCTCATCGCGATCGCCGCACTGGCTTCCCGCCTCCCCGACCGCGACGAGGTCCTGGCAGACCTCCTCACCACCCCCGTCCCGGACCACCAGGCCGAGGTCTACACCGCCCTGGCCCGCCACCTGCCGGATGCGATCGCCCCAGCCCTGGCGGCCGTGACCGAAGACCCGAGCCGAGCCGAAGCCCTGGCCCCGCTGCTCACCGAGCCCCAGCTGACCGAAGCCCTCCGCACGGCCGGCCCGCAGACCCGAGCCCGCTGCCTCACCGCCCTGGCCCAGCGCCTGCCGGACCCGCGCCGGACCCTCCGGCGAGCGCACGAAGCGGCCAGGGAGATCACCGACGCGCACGACCGCGCGGAGGCGTTGACCCGCCTGGCTCCCCTGCTGCCCGCCGCACCACGACGACAGGCCCTGCTCGACGCGCTGGCCGCGGCGACCGCGGTGCCGCCGGAGAACCGGGATCTGCCGGCGGGACTGCGCTGGCCCGGCCCCACGAGAACCCACAGCTGGTCCGAGACCCTGGCCACCACGTCCGCCCGCCTGCGCACCGGGGACCCGCACGACCCCCGCTCCCGGTCGGCCGCGCTGAGCGACCGGATCCCGCACCTGTCCGCCACCGAGCTGCACGAAGCACTCGACGCGGCGCCCTACGGCGACCGGGACTTGTTGTGCGCGTTGGTGCTGCGGGCCGACGAGGTGGCGGGCGACGCGGAGTTCGTCGCGCTGCTGCGGCGGGTGCTGCGGGGCGGGATCAGCCGCGCCACGTGCACGGCGGTGCTGGCGGCGGCGTTGAGCAGGCTCGCTCAGGTGGCCGGCGAGGACGTCACCGACCGGATCGGGGACGCGCTGGCCGACGTGCACCGGTGGTGGCCGTGAGTGGCCAATTGGTGGACAGAAGCTCCGCACGGCCGCCGGTTCGGGGCCGTACGGCCTACGCTGCCCCCACCGATCGGCTCCGGCCGGAAGAGGGTGACGGATGAGCCTCGGGCCCGATGATCCGCGCCGGCTGGGGCCGTACCGGGTGCTCGGCCGCCTCGGCGCGGGTGGCATGGGCGCGGTGTACCGGGCCACGTGGCCGGACACGGACCGCGTGGTCGCGATCAAGGTGATCAACCCCGCGTACTCGGCGATCGCGAAGTACCGCGCACGGTTCACCCGCGAGTTCCGGACCACCACGGCGATCAGGTCCCCGTACGTCCCGCGGGTGCTGGACGCGGACCTGGAGTCCGAGCAGATGTACGTGGTGACCGAGCTGGTCGACGGGAAGAGCCTCGCGGACGTCGACCGGCTGCCCGGCGACCTCCTGCCGGCACTGGCGGAGGACACCGCGCTGGCGTTGCGGGACATCCACGAACGCGGCATCGTGCACCGGGATCTCAAGCCCTCCAACGTGATGATGACCGGCGAACGCGCGATGGTGATCGACTTCGGGATCGCCGCGGACCTCTCCGACCTCATCCGGCTGACCACCACCGACCACGTCGTCGGCACGCTGCCCTACCTCGCCCCCGAGCTGATGGACCCGCACGCGGCAGCACAGCCCTCGCCCGCGTCGGACGTGTTCTCGTGGGGCTGCCTGATCTACTACGCCGCCACCGGCCGTCCCGCCTTCCCCGGCGTGGGCAGCACTCTCACCCAGCCCGCCCCGAGCCTCGAGGACGTGCCGGGAACCGTCCGCGAGCTGGTGGCACGAGCCCTGGACAAACGGCCGGAACACCGCCCGTCCGTGCAGGACGTGCTGGACGATCTCGCCACCATCGGCGCGGAAGTCGTGCTGTGCGGCGGACACGGGCGCGGGTACACCGCGCGGCTGCGGGCCTGCCTGGTCGACGCGGGACTGTCCGTGCGCACGTCGGCCGACCCGGATTCCCTGGCGGACGCGGCGGTTCTGGTCGCGGTCGTGTCCGAACGGCCGGACCCGGCGGTGCGGGACATGCGGCTCGCGGCCCGGCAGCGCGGCGTCGAGGTGCTCCCGGTGCTGGTCGGCGCCCGCACCGAACCGGGCGCGTTCCTCGACGCCCGCACCGGCGCCCTGCCGACCCCTGCGCAGCTGCGGGCGCTGCGCGAACGCGCGGCCAGGAAACCCGTCAGCACCAACGACTTCACCGACCCGGCGGTGGCCGGGATCGCCGCCGCCCTCGCCGGCGGCGATCTGGTGCTGGCGGACCGGCGCACCACGGCGGCGCTGCTGGCCGCGGCGGGTTGCGCGGACCTCGGCTGGGCGGGGCCGGACGAGGTCGCGTCCATCGGCGGGCAACTGTTGCGCGACTGCGCGCGCGTGTGGCACGACGGCACGGACGGCAAGCACGGTTTCCTGGCCCAGCGCGGTCTCCTGGCGGACCGCACCGGGACCGAGGTGGCCGACCTCGCGGAGCTGTTCGGCTGGGGCGACCCGCAGGCCATTCCCGCCGACTACGCGAGCTGGGTCGCGGGCGCCGGGGCCGCGTTCTTCCCGACCCTGCGCCACGACCGGGCCACCGGTTCGTGGTTCGACACCTGGAACGTCACCGTTTCCGCGGTGTACCGGCGAATCCGGAGCGAACTCCCATGATCGAAGGCTTAGTGATCTTCATCGTGCTGGCCGCGCTGTTCATCGGCCCGGGCGTGCTGGTGCTGCGCAGGATGCGTCACCTCTCGTTGCACCGGTTCGCCGTGGTCACCCGCAAGTGGGTGTTGCCGCAACCGAACATGACGCGGGAGAAGTACGTGCTGAGCACCATGCGCGTCCTGCGGGGCGGGCAGATGCTCCCGTTGTGGCCGTGGCTGTACGACGTCATCGAGTACGACTACATCAGCATCCCGGTCGGCACCATCGGCCTGGTCAAGGCCAGGGTGGGCAACAGCGTGCCGGCGAGCCGCGACCTGGCCGCGTACGTCGAGTGCGACAGCTTCCAGAACGTCGCGGCCTTCCTCCAGGGCGGCGAGAAGGGCATGCAGCTGCAGGTCCTGCGGGGCGGCGAGGAGTACGCCATCGACCCCGAGCTGTTCGAGGTGTACACAGTGGACAAGCTGCCCAGCGGGTTTCCGGTGTGCGCGAAGGACCTGGAGCTGCTGCCGGTCGACAGCGAGGACGTCGGGGTCGTCATCGTCACCGACGCGCCCGCCCCGGACGACCCGAACGTTCCCGCGCCCTCGGTGCCGGGTCACGACAACTTCCAGCTGCCGTGGGTGTTCCTGGCGGGCGGCGGCCGCAGCGGCCTGCAGACCGACATCCTGCCGGGCGGGTCGAAGTACGCGATCAACCCGTTGTTCGCCAGGGTCGTGCACATCCCGGTCCGCGAACTCACCCTGACGTGGGGCGAGAAGTCCGGCAACGAGGACCGCTACGACAACGAGCTCGGCCCGCTGCGGGTGACCATCCAGGGCTTCGAGCTGGAGGTCGACCTGAGCCAGACGCTGTCCATCCCACCGCAGGCCGCGCCGTACCTGGTCAAGCGGTTCGGCGAGGAGGCGGAGGGCGACATCGGCGGCCGCAAGTCCGCGGCCGTCAAGCGGTTCGTCGGCCGGGTGCTCGGCGAGAAGGTCAAGGGCTACTTCACCGAACGCACGAGCGGTGGCGAGATCGACAAGTTCATCCACCAGCTCGCCGACGTGCGCGGCAAGCTGAAGATCCAGATCACGCAGGCGCTGGCCGAGCTCAGGGTCGACGCCCGCGAGACGACGATCGGCGCGATCCGGTTCGCCTCCGACGAGCTCAACCAGGAGTACCGCAAGTACGTGCAGCGCCAGCAGCAGTTCCGCCAGCTCGAACAGGAGCTGGTCAACCAGCACGTGATCAACGACATCCAGCGCAAGCAGCTGGAGGTGCGCCGGGAGGAGCTCGTCGCCCACGAGCAGGCGCTGTCCGACCTGTACGGGCTGGACCGCCGTGCACTCGAACGGCTGCAGGCGATCCTGGGCAGCGCGAACCAGCCCACCGTGATCGTCAACGGCGGCACCGCGAGCGCGGTTCCCGTCGCACCGCGCCGGCCGGCGGAGCGGATCGCGGTGCCCGCCTACGACCCCACGGCGGAGCTCGAGGTGTTCGACATCAGTCCCGGCGTGCTGCCGCCCTCGGACGGAGGAACGGAGTCCGGTGACGCGAACTGAGCCGGCCAGGCCGGTGCTGGGCATCGACCTCGGCACGACCTACACGTGCGTGGCCACGATCCGCGGGCAGGGCGCGGTCGTGCTGCCCAACGCCGACGGCGAACCGACCACGCCGTCGGTGGTCTACTTCGCCGAGGACGGCACGGCGCTGGTCGGCAGCGCGGCCGCGGCCCGCCGCGACCGGGAGCCCGGCCGGGTCGTGTCGCTGATCAAACGCGAGATGGGCAGGTCGGACGTCACCGTGGACGCGGCCGGGCGCCGCTACCACCCGCAGCAGGTGTCGGCGGTGATCCTGATCAAGGTCGTCCAGGACGCGTTGCGGCACCTCGGTTCCCCGGTGCCGGAGAGCGGGCCGGTGGCCGACGCGGTCGTCGCCGTCCCCGCCTACTTCGGCGCGGCCGAGCGCCGGGCCACCGCCCAGGCCGCCGCGCTGGCCCGGCTCAACCTGCTCGACCTGGTCAGCGAACCCGTCGCGGCGGCCGTCGCGCACGGGCTGCACCACGGCGGCGCACGCACGGCGATGGTGTACGACCTCGGCGGCGGCACGTTCGACGTGACCGTCATCCGGGTCGAGGAGGGCGTGCCCGCCAAGGTGGTGGCCATCGCGGGCGACCACCGGCTGGGCGGTGCGGACTGGGACCGGCGGCTCACCGCGCTGGTGCTGTCGCGGGCGAGCTCCGCGGTGCGCGGTGACCCGATGGCGATGGGCGGGCTGACGCGGCAGGTGGAGCAGCTCAAGATCGCGCTCACCGGCGCCGACCGGCACACCGCGCTGGTCCCGGGCCCGGACGGCGCGACGCATCCCGTGACGGTGACCCGTGAGGAGTACGAGGAGGCCACGGCGGACCTGCTCGACCGGACCGTCGAGCTGACCCGCGACGCGCTCGAACTGGCCAGGCGCGGCGGTGTCGAGAAGATCGACGACCTGCTGCTGTCCGGTGGCATGTCCCGCGGTCCGGCCGTGGCGCGCACGCTCGCCGAGCAGCTGCCCGAGCTGCCGGCCGCGCGGCTGGCCCACGACGCCGACCACACCGTCGCCAAAGGCGCGGCCCGGCTGGCGAGAAGTGCGCTGGGACAGGACTCCGCCGATGAGGTCGACACCGTGACCGCGAAGGGGTACGGGGTGGCGGTGGTGCGCGACGCCGACCGCCCGTCCCTCGGTCACGGGGTGCTGTGGCTGATCCCGCCCGGCGCCGACGTCCCGGTCGTGCGGCACCACGAGGTGTGCACGATCCGGGACGGCCAGCGCCGCATGGCCATCCGGGTGTACGAGTCGGCCACCGGGTTCGTGCTCGGCGAGCTGGCCGACGACCCGGCGGACCACACCGCCCTGGTCGACGGCGAGATCACCGGGCTGCCCGCCGGCGTGCCGAAGGGCGAGCCGGTGGAGATCGAGTTCGAGCTCGGCGGCGACGGTGTCCTGCACGTGCACGTCCGCGCGCGAGACGCGAGCCTGCGGCTGGAGGCGAAGGTGGCCGGGGCGATGACCGAGGACGAGATGAGCGCTCCCCTGCCGGGAATCCGCCGCTGACATGGCCTCCTACACCGACGACGTGCTGGTGCCGGTGCAGACCGGGTGGTCGCCGCACCGCAACTACTTCCGCGTGTACCGGCTCTCCCCGTACGCCACGCAGTCCGAAGTGGACAGTGCGCTCGACGGGCAGCCGGCGCGGTGGGGCACGGCCGAGTCGCGCCAGTACGCCGTGGCCTGCGAACGCCTGCACGCCTCCCACGCCACGGCCGTCGCGGTGCTCCGCGACCCGGTGAGCCGCGCCCGGCACCGCGAGGCGGTCGAGCACGAGCACGAGGTGCTGGTCGAGGTGGTGCGCCACCGCCTGCACGGCGCACCCGCGATGACGCCGCAGGAGGTCGCCGCGCTCGTGCGCTCCGCCGGGGACCGGTGGAGCAGACCGGACGTCCTGGCCGCGCTGGAAGCCGTCGGCGCCGCCGTGCGCGAGCCCGTCGCACTGCCGTGGCCGGTCCCGCCCAAGCGGTGGGCGACGATGCGCGAGCATCTGGCCGACCTCGCGCAGATCTCGTTGTGGGAGTATCTGTCGCTGACGCCCGAACTGTCCGGAGTGGACACCACGGCGACCGAGGTGGAGCTGCGGCGGCAACGGCTGCGGGTCGTGGCCCGCAACCAGGCGGCCGACGCCGAACGGGGTGTGCTGGCGCTCGTGCGCCCGTGGACGGCCGAGCCGGGTGGTCTGGCCGCCGCACTCGCGTACGAGCTGATGACCGACCTGACCGCGGCCGCCGTGTGCGGCTACCCGGCCGTGCGGGAAGTGGCCGAGCCGCAACGGTGTGCGGCGGCGGGACTGACCGCCGCTCCCGAGGACATCGCGTACGCGGCGTGGGTCTCGCGCGACGAGACGTCGTGGGCGGAGGCGTACTTCGCCGCGCTCGCGGAACACCGGCTGACCGACGCGCTGACCGTGCTGGACTCGCGCCCGCTGCCCGAGCCGTGGACCCGCGTCCGCGACGAGCTGCGGGCGAAGACCGACCGGTTGCGGACCGCGCTGGCGGACGCCCGCGCTGCCGAGGCGCACGCACCGGAAGAAGCCGCGGCCGGTTACCTCGCGATCGGCCGGGAGCTCGCGGACCCGGCCGTCACCGAGGGCCTGCTGCGGTGCCCGGCCGCCGCGCCCGCGACCGCGGACGCCGCCGTGGACGGCACCGAGGTCGTCGTCAGCTGGTCGCCGTCCGCGTCGACCGCGGGCCGCATCGGCTACCGCGTCTGCCGCGGCACCACCGTGCTCGCGGAGGAGACGACCGCGCCGCCGCTCGTCGACCGGGAGGCCCCGGTCGGGCAGCTCTCGGTCTACCGCGTCACGACGCTGCGCGAGGGCTCACCAGGTGGAACCACGGCGGCGCAAGCGATTGCGGTGCTGCCGGAGGTGACCGGCCTGCGGCTGGCCACCGAGCCGGGCGTCGTGCTGGGCCGGTGGCGGCTGCCTGCGGGGGCGGTGCGGGCGGTGGTCCGGCGCGCCGGTGCGGACGCCGAGATCGCCGCGAGCGAGACGGGCTTCACCGACACACAGGTGGAGCCCGGCGCCACGGCCACCTATCGCGTCCAGGTCGAGTACCCCGAGGCGCGCAGCCACGGCATCGAGATCGCCGCGGTGTGCCTCGGCGAACCCGAGATGGTCACCGACCTGGACGCCGTGGCCAACGGTGACGTCGTCGACCTGTCGTGGACACCGGCCGCCGGGGACGAGGTCGGCATCCGGGTGCTCACCCGTCCCGAGGCGGCACCCGCGGGCGTCGTCCGGCTCGACCAGACCGAGCCGGCGGGCCCGCTCGTCGCCACCAGCCGGACCGGGCGGGCGAGGGTGGCCGCCGCCGACCTGGCCGGGGCCCGCACCTTGGTCCCGGTGACGACGTCCGGGGCGTTCGCCGCGATCGGCCGTCCCGCGGTCGTGCGGGTCCCGCCCGAGCAGGTCACCGGTCTGCAGGCGGTCCGGCTCGGCGCCGGAGTCCAGCTCTCGTGGCACTGGCCGGCCTGGAGCCGTGCCGTGCAGGTCGTCTGGCGGCACGGCACCCCGCCCACCGGCCCTGACGATCCGGCGGCCCACCGGTTGCGCGTCACGAGAACCGCCTACCTGACCAGAGGCCTGCGCGTGACGGCCGCCGAACCGGGCGAGCACTGGTTCGGGGTCTGCACCGCCGACGACGACCAGTTCGGTCCACTTGCGACAGTCGAGTCGCCCTGCCCGGTCCAGCTCCGCTACCACCTGCGCGGACGGGCACGCACCCGCGAGGTGCTGGTGGAGTGCGCGGCACCCCTGCCCGACGTCGTCGTCCTCGCGCAGTCGGCCCGCCGCCCGCTGACCCCGGACGACGGCATCGTGCTGGTGACGTTGCCGGGAGGGCAGCACACCGGCCGAGCCGAGTTCACCGTGCCCGCCACCCTGCGCGGCCCGGTCCACCTGCGCGCGTTCGCGCTGGACGACTCGACGTGGGTGTGCCATCCCGACCCCCGCGACCTGGTCGTGCGGTGATCTGCCCGCACTGCCACCGGCGCTGCGCCGGCGGCGACCTGCTGATGCAGTGCGGACCGCTGTGCCCGGCGAGTCCGCCGCCCTTCCCCGCGAAAGCACTGCGGCACAACAGATGCCCGCACGGCCGTCTCCCGCGGCCCCGGCGTCTCTGCCCGGCCTGCGCACAGAGGGTGCCGCGCGAGTACGCCGAGGGCCCCAGCCACACGATCCTCGTCACGGGCACGCCCCGGTCCGGCAAGAGCACGTGGCTCGCGGAGCTCCTCCACCAGCTGTCCACCGGCGAAGTCGCCCACACCGTCCCGGGCCTGTCGACACGCCTGCTCGGCGACCACGCGTCCCCGGTGCTGATCAGCCTGCGCCGCGCGAACGCCACCCCGGTGGTTCTGGCCCTGCACGAACTGTCCACAGAGGACCTCCCGCCCACGGCAGCGGGCGTGGTGCATCTGGTCGACCCGGCCCACCTGCCCGGCGTGCGCACCCTGTTCGGCTGGAGCGCGGAACCACCACCCGTCACCCCGGCCTGGCCACCCCGCCTTCCGGTGGCGGTGGCGCTGAGCAAGCTGGACCTGGTGCAGGACGCGGTCGAGCACGGCTCACCGCTGCGCCGCCCCAGCCCGCACGCCCACGCCTACGTGGAACCGGACGGCCTGGACGTGCACCACGAGGTGACGGCGTGGCTGGCCCGCTGGGGCGGCGCTGCTCTCCCGCCCCGGCACCGCTGCTTCGCGCTGTCGGCCAGGTCCGCGGGCTACCGGGTGGCGGACCCGTTGCTGTGGCTGCTGACCACGTTCGGCGCGTACGGCGTGGCCGGGAGCTAGCCCGTGGCCACCCTCCTCGTCCTCGTCTTCCTCGCACCGCCGGCTTTGCTGCTGTTCGCGGTGACGTCCCTGGCGAGCACGCTCATCGGGCTGGCCGCCGCGGCACGCACCCTGACCCGTCCGGCGCCGGTGCACCCCGGCCCGGGCCTCGATCCCGCCTACCTGACCGGCTCGGCCCCGCGCGCGGCCTGGCACCGGGGCCGCACCGCGGTGCGCGCGGCCCACGACCGGCTCGTGGCGCTCCCCGACCCGTCGTCGCGCGACTCGCTCTTCGCCCGCCTCTGGCGCCGCCAGTCGACCGTCGTCGACGACGGCGCTCTGATCGTGTTCCCCGCGAGCCTGGCCGGTGGTTACGCCCTGGGCTTCGCCACGGCGACCCTGCTGATCGCCACCACCACGGCCGCGCACGCACTTCTGGCCACCCTGACCGTCCGCGCCGCAGCCCGCGCACTGCGCTGGTTCGACACCGCCCAGTCCGTCCCGGTCGAGTGCGCCACGTGCCGCCGCCTGCACCACCCGGCGTTCCGCTGCCCGTGCGGCCGGCTCCACCGCGACCTGACCCCGGGCCCCCAGGGCGTCCTGCGCCGAACCTGCCTGTGCGGGCACCGCCTTCCCACCCTGCTGCGCACCGGCAAACGCGCCCTGCCCGCCCTCTGCGGTCACTGCCACGCCCCGCTGCCACTCCTCCCCGCCGCGCACTTCCCGGTGATCGGCGACAGGTCGGCGTTCGCGCAGGCCTTTCCGTTGGCAGACGAGCAGGTCCACCTGGAGGACTGGCCGTTCGCCGGCCAGGCCGACGGTCTGATCCTCGTCGTGGACCGGTCCCGCGCGAACCCGAAAGCCGTCCTGGACTCCGCGATCGACGTCCTCACCGAAACGTGCGGAACCGCCATCCCGCTCGCCGTCGTCCTCATCGACCCGCCGGGCCGCCAGTGGCTGCTCGACCACGGCCACATCGACCTGGTGAACACCGCGGACAACCACTTCACCCGCGTCCGCTACTTCGTCGCCGACGACCCGTTGTCGCCCGTCCGCTGGCTGCTGGCCCCAGCGGAAACGGACCAGCAGTAGCGCACTTGTGGCGGCCCGCCCGTTGTCGATGAAGGGCTCCTTCATCGACTCCAGGTGGAGGAAGGAACCCTTCATCCACCGCGACGACCGCCGCGCGCCGAGTAGGCGGCGATCCCGATGACCACCAGCACGGCCGCCGTCCACGTCGCCACCCGGTCGTCGAACGGGCCGAACGGCCACGCGACGATCCGGCCGGCCACCGACCGCGGTCCGGGAGGCATGATCGCGCCCACCGCCCACCACAGCACCGGTGCGGCCGCGGCGAACCGGGCTCCGGCGGCGGCCGCCGTCAGACCGGCGAGACCGACCAGGCCCGCCGTGTTCCGCACGACGAACGCGGCGTCGAACCGTTCCTGGCCCAGGTGCTGCACGAGCACGACCGCGACCGCGGCGAGCACGGCCGCGAGCAGCAGGTGCCCGAACCTCCACACCGGCCACGGCACCGCCGTCGTCGCGTCCAGTTCGGGGTCCTGGCCCGCGAGCCCGGCCGTGATCACCAGCACCGCGGCCAGTGACGTCAGCGTGACGCTCAACGGTGTCCACGGCGAGTGCAGCGCCGACCACGCGGCCAGCACCACCACGGGCAGAAGCACCAGTGCCGCGGGAACTCCACGCGACCGCGCGTACAACGTGAGAAGCCTCATCACGTCGCCACCAGAACGTCGAGCACGCGCTCGGAGTCCTCGCACGCCAGCAACATCCGCCGTGCCGTCGCGATCCGGTTCAGCTGCTCCTGCGCGGAGTGGCCGCGCAGGGCCCGCCAGGCCGTCTCCAGTTCGGGACGCAACCGGTCGTCGCGCCACAGGTGGGGGTCGGACGCGAGCTCGGCCAGACCGCCGTTGAAGTAGCCGGCGGTGAGGTAGCGCACCACGGATTCCGTGGCGCTGACCGAGTTCGGCGTGGAGCAGGTGGGGACGCCCGCGCCGGCGAGCAGTTCGAGCCGCAGGCGGTCGGGGGGCACGGCCAGCAACCGGGAGCTGTCCTGCGCCCTCAGGTAGACGATCCTGGCGTTGCGCAGCGGCGCGGTGAGGTGAGCCATCGCCGAGGTGTCCTCGCGGACCTCGGTGGGCGGGTCCGGCAGCACCGCGAGCTTCGCCAGCACCTCCTTGCCGACCGCGGCCACCGCCGGCAGGTGGTTCTCGTGCACCCGGCTCAGGCACACCTGGCCGTCGCACACCGGCCGGCTCGCGATGGAGTCGGTCACCAGCACGTCGGAGAACCTCGCCGGCAGGATCGACACGGCCAGCGCGACCGCGAGCCCGGCCGGGACCAGCGCCACCAGCCGTCCGCGGTTGGTCCGCGCCACCAGCAGGAGGAACGCCGTCACCCCAAGGCCGGTGAACCACACCATTTGTCCTATGTCGACAGACGTCGAGGTGGTCACGAGGTCGGAGCTGGGCGGGTCGAAGGCGGGTGTGAGCAGGGCCAGGCGGGAGATCTCGTCGTCCGGGGAGCTCGCCTGCAGTGCCTGTCCGGCCGTGGCCGCGGCCGTGAACGCCGCCACCAGCGCCACCGGCACGGTGAGCGGGTGCGGCAGCAGCCGTCCGATCGCGAGTCCGAACAGGACGCTCGACCCGAACGCGAGCACCACGGTCGCCATGAGCGGCACGAACCCGGCGGAGACGAACCCGCCGCCGCCGGCGACCAGCGCGACGAGACCCGCGCACAGCAGAGCCGCGGCCACCGCGACGACACCCGCCACGGCCGACGCGAGAACGCCCAGCCTGACCCGGCCGGGACGCGGAGCCGAGGAGAACAGCTCGGTCACGTGAGCCCGGCTGTCCCGCATGCCCTGCAGCACCGCCAGTCCGACCACCAGCGCCCACACGTACGCCAGGGGCACGCGGAGCTCGAGCACCGCCGACGTCGAGTTGTCCCTCCACCTCGTGCCGCCGGAGCTGGTCAGCCACAGCATTCCGGTGCCCGAGACCAGGAACAGCACCCCGGCCCAGAGCGCGGCCGAGCGCCGCAGTTCGATGCGCAGCCCGGTCACCACGCCCCTCCCGCGTTCTGGCTGATGAGCGCCGAGTAGCCGCGTTCGATCGGGCTGTCGCCGACGTGCCCGTCGGTGCCCGCCGTGGCCAGATCCGCCGGAGTTCCCTGGAACACCAGAGATCCCTCCGACACGAGCACCACGTCCGTGCACGCCGCCGCGACGTCCTCGACCAGGTGCGTCGAGATCAGCACGCAGGACCGCCGCCCGAGTTCGACGACCAGTTCGCGGAACCGCAGCCGTTGCGCGGGATCCAGGCCCACGGTCGGTTCGTCCAGCAGCAGGATCTCCGGCTCGTTGACGATGGCCTGCGCGATGCCCACCCGCCGGATCATGCCGCCGGACAACGACTTCATGCGGTCCTCGGCGCGGTCGGTCAGCCCGACCCGCTCCAGCGCCCGGTCGACGGCGCCGGGGATCCCGGCCGCCGGCATCTCCTTCAACCACGCCAGGTACTCGACGAACTCCCGCACCTTGAACCGCTTGTAGTAGCCGAAGTGCTGCGGCAGGTACCCCAGCCGCCTGCGCACCGGCCGCAGGCTGTCGTTCACCGCGGTGCCGAGCAGCGACAGCGTTCCCGAGCTGGGTTTGCGCACCGTCGCCAAGGTTCGGATCAGCGTCGTCTTGCCCGCGCCGTTGGGGCCGAGCAGGCCGTGCACGCCCTGACCGAGGCGCAGGTCCAGCCCGTCGACGGCGTTGCGGCCGCGTCTGCCGCCCACCCGGACCACGAGGTTCTCCGCTGTGATCGCGTGCATCCCGTTCTCCCTCAAGTCATCCGCACGTACAACCGGCTAGACGGCGAAGGCGCTGCCGAGGTTCTCGAATCACCGTGACCTTGCCCACACCTCACGTCCCCAGACGCGTGAAAGCCTTCCGGCGCAAGGTGATCACCGCGATCCCCAGCAGCAACACGCCCGCCCACAAGGGCGTCACCGCCAGCACCACGGACGTGCGGCCGAACGCGACCGTCGGGACGATGATCGCCAGGACCCAGGCCGCGACGAACGCGATCGCGGCACGGGTGACACCCACCAGCGCGCCGAGAGCGAGCGTTCCGGCCGTGAACGCCAGGCAGGGCAACAACCACCGCGAGAGCCCGAGCCCGGTCAGCGAGCTCGCGGCCGTGAGCGCCGGCACCACCACCGCGAGCACGGACGCGGTGCGGCGGAACACGAGCCCCAGCCCCGCCCGCGGCGTGCCCACGGTGAGCTCGTGCACCGGGTCGAGCGCCGGCCCCCACGACGCGGCCACCCCGAGCACCGGCAACACCGGCGCGATCAGCAGCACCAGCGACACCCGCCCGCCCGCCACCGACCCGAGCCGGTCCAGCGCCACGGCCGCGGCGGTCACGAGCAGGATCATCGCGAGCCACGGCCCGGCCACCGGCGAGACCCACCCGTGCACCCACCGCCACCACGCGTGCGTGCGCGGCAGCTGACGGGCGCGGTCGATGATCGGCGCGAGCTCGGCCCACACCGCCGTGGCGAGCGGGTCCGGCGCGAGCCGTCCGCGGCACGGGGCGCAGTTCTCCAGGTGCGACTCGACGGCCCACAGCTGGTCTGCCGCCAGGTCGTCGCCACGCTCATAGTGGCGCAGCAGCTGTTCGCTCGGGTGGTGCGCGGTCATGCCAGGGCCTCCCTCATCGCGATCCGCGCCCGCCGGGCGCGCGTCTTGACCGTGCCCTCCGGCACCCCGAGCAGCACCGCGGTCTCCCGCACCGAAAGCCCGTCGAGCACCATCGCCAGCAACACCTGCCGCAGCTCGGGGGCCAGCCGGCGCAACGCGTCGCCGACCTCGTCCCCGACCACCCCGTCCAGCACCGGCTCGTCGGCGGCCGGTGCGGTGTGCGCGGGCGCGGCGGCGGCCGGCGGCTGGGCGTGGTGCGCGCGGCGGCGGAACGCGTCGACGAGACGTCTGGCCGCGATGGTCCACAGCCAGCCGACGGCGCTTCCACCGGTGGCGGTACCGGCGAACGCGCCGGCGGCCCGCCACACCGCCAGGTAGGTCTCCTGCAGCACCTCGGCGACGATCTGGTCGTCGGAGCACCGCCGGCGCAACCGCACCGTGAGCCACGGCGAGGTGCGGCGGTAGAGCTCCTCGAACGCACGGCGGTCACCCCGCGCGACACGACGCACGAGGTGTTCCTCGTCGAGCTCGGCGGGCTCACCCCGGACAGCTCTCACACTCCGCAAGACGCCGGGATCGCGGCCCAGGTTCTCCCAATCATGTGACCTGCAACACAGAACGGCCCTGGCATCATGGCCGCCATGTGCGCCTATGTCCTTGTGGCGGAAGACGAACCGAGGCAGGCGGAGCTGATCGGGCGCTTTCTGGCCAGGGAGAACCACTCGTTCCTGCTGGTCGACGACGGGCGCAAAGCGCTCGACGAGATCAGGGGCCGCCGCCCGGACCTGCTGGTGCTGGACCTGATGCTGCCCGGGGTGGACGGGTGGGACGTGTGCCGGGCGGTGCGGGCCGGGGACGCCGACCTGCCGGTGCTGGTGATCAGCGCGCGGGCGGAGGCGGACGACAAGCTGCTGGGGTTCGACCTCGGCGCGGACGACTACCTCGCCAAGCCCTACGACCCCCGTGAGCTGATGGCGCGGGTACGGGCGTTGTTGCGGCGTTCCGGGGCGCACGGCACGGCGTCGCGGCGGGTGCTGCGGGTCGGTGACCTGGAGCTGGAGCCGATGCGGCACGAGGTGCGGGTCGCCGGCCGGCTGGTCGCCTGCACGCCGGCCGAGTTCCGCATCCTCGCGGTGCTGGCCGCCGAGCCGGGGCGGGCGTTCAGCCGGGCGCAGCTGCTGGAACGCGCGTACGGGCTGGACGGGTTCATCACCGAGCGGACGATCGACGTGCACGTGCGCAACCTGCGGCGCAAGATCGAGGCCGATCCGGCCGAACCGGCGTACCTGGTCACCGTCTACGGGATCGGCTACAAGATCGCGGACGACCGTGGCCGGTAGGCCCCGCCGGTTGCTGTTCCTCCTGCTGGCGGGCACGGTGCTGGTGTCGGCGTGCTCGATCGCGGCGACGGCGTGGCTGTCGGCACAGCGCACGACCGAGACGTTGCGGGCCGAGCAGGGACGCGAGCAGGCGGGGCTGGCCCGCGTCTACGACGTCGTGCTCGGGTACGGGGCCGGCCACCCGAACTGGTCGGGTGTCGCGCCGTTGCTGGAGGGCCTCAGCCGCGAGACCGGCCTGCGCCTCCGGCTCACCACGACGGATCGGACGCTGATCGGCGGCACGTTCGACGCCGACGACCCGAGGCTGGCCGGGCAGCCGTCCGCCGTGGTCGATCCGCTCAACGTGGACCTGGACCTGAGGAAGGACAGCCCGGCGGACCGCATCGACCCGCGCGCGCTCGGCCCGTTCCAGCTCAGCGCGGACGAACAGCGGGCGTCGCGGGCGGGGGCGGAGGAAGATCTCGCCTGCGCGCGTGGCCACGGGGTCGCGGCGGAGATCAGGACGACCGCGGCGGGACGTTCGTACTCGTGGCCCTCCGTGTGGGAGTGCACGGCGTGGAGCCGGAAGACCGACGCCGAGAAAGGCGCGCTCCAGCAGCTCAACGATCGCCTGCTGAAGTGCCACCTCGACAGCGGGGTGCCGTTCCGCCCGGTGTTCCGCGGCGCGGACGGCGCACTGCGGCTGTTGCCGGGCCCGGCCACGGCGGTGCACGAGAAGTGCCTGGACTCCACCCGGCGGGCGTTTCTCGCGTCGTACGTGGCACCGGCGGCGTTCCTGTTCGTCGGCGAACCGGTGGTGCGGCAGACCGTGGTGGGCCTGCCCGCCGCCGGGGTCGCGCAGATCGCGCTGGCCGCGGCCCTGGTGCTGGTGCTGGCGATCGCCGTGAGCTTCCTGCTGGCGGGGCGTGTCCTGCGGCCGCTGACCGTGCTCACCGACGCGGCCAGGAGGATGCGCGCGGGTGACCTGTCGGCACGCGCGGAAGTCGCGGCACGGTGGGAGATCGCCGAGGTCGCGGCGGCGTTCAACGACATGTCCGAGCACCTCGCGCGGGCGGAAACGTTGCGCAGGAACATGGTCAACGATTTGTCGCACGAGCTGCGCACGCCGTTGAGCACGATGCGCGGCTGGGTGGTGGCGGCGCAGGAGGGTGTCGCGGAGCTGGACGCCGACCTGCTGGCGTTGCTGGAGCAGGAAACCCTGGTGCTGCAACAGCTCGTGGCGGACCTGCAGGAGCTGGCCGCCGCCGACGCGGGTGAGCTGGCCCTGCGCCCGCAACCCGTGGACGCCGCGGACCTGCTGGCCGGTGTCGCCGCCGCCCACCAGGTCGTCCTCGACGTGCCGGCCGGGCAGGAGCTGCGGGTGGTCGCGGACCCGGTGCGGCTGCGGCAGGCGGTGCGCAACCTCGTGGTCAACGCCGTGCAGCACACCCCGGCGGACGGACAGGTCGTGGTCAGCGGCCGGGTCCAGGGCGGCGAGGTCGTGCTCGCCGTCTCCGACACCGGGCACGGCATCGCGGCGGAGGACCTGCCGCACGTGTTCGACCGGTTCTGGCGGGCCGACCGCTCCCGCACCCGCGCCACCGGCGGACGTGGCCTCGGCCTGGCGATCGCCAAGCACTACGTCCAGGCGCACCGGGGAACGATCACCGCGACGAGCGAGGTGGGCAAGGGCACGACGTTCACGATCCGGCTGGCCCGCGAAGAAACCTGAACACCATCTACTCGGGTTCTTAACACGATGCCCGAATCTTGGCGGGCATGCGCACCCCGCTCCACCGTCTGCCCCCGCCACCGTCGGCGCTGCGCGGACGCGTCGTCCTCGCCGCCGTCGCGGCAGGCGCTTTCGCCGCGGCCGCCACGAGCCAGAAGGGCGGCGAGGAAGTCCAGCTCGCGCACGGTGCCGCCGCGTTCACCGGCCAGGGCGGGGACACGGTGTCCGTCCCGCAGATCCTCACGGTCTCCAGGACGACCGCCGCGGGCCCTGCGGAAGCCGCCAAACTCCTGCGCAGCCAGCAGCTCACCACCCAGCGCGAGGCTCAGGAGGCCGAGAAGCGCCGCCCGAGGTTCGTCCGCCCCGCCGCCGGGGAGTTCACCTCCGGCTACGGCGCCCGCTGGAACGCCGTGCACCTCGGCATCGACATCGCGGGCCCCATCGGCACCCCGATCTACTCCGTCGCCGACGGTGTCGTGAAGGAGGCGGGGCCGGCCTCCGGTTTCGGTTACTGGGTTTGCGTGGAGCACGCCGACGGCACCATCACCGTCTACGGCCACGTCGACACCTACAGCGTCCGCGCGGGCCAGCGGGTCAAGGCGGGCGAGCAGATCGCCCGGATGGGCAACCGCGGTCAGTCCACCGGGCCGCACCTGCACTTCGAGGTCTGGAACCCGGCCGGCCAGAAGATCAACCCGTTGCCCTGGCTCAACGAGCGCGGCGTCACCGTCTGACCATCCCCGACGACAACAAGGAGAACAGCGACGTGGTGTCGCATTCCTCACGCAGCACCGTGCGCGGAGCACTGCTGGCGGCGGTCGTGGCCGCCGCACTGCCCGCAACCCCGGTCGCCGCACAGCCTTCCGCCGCGGACGCGCTCGCGAAGTACGACGAGCTGTCCGAGAAGGCCTCCCGGCTCAACCAGGACGAGTTGAAGGCCCGGGAAGACCTCACGGCCAAGCAGACCCAGCTGGACAGGGCGAAAGGTGACCTCGCCGCCGCCAGGCGGGCCGAGGAGTCCCTGCGCGGCCAGGTGGATCTCCTCACCGAGGCCACGTTCCAGGGCGCGCGGTTCAACCAGCTCTCCGCACTGCTCGTGAGCGACTCGCAGCAGGACTTCCTCAACCGCATGTCCGCCATCAACGTCCTCGCCACCGACAACGCGGAAACCCTGAAGAAGCTCGACGACGCCGTCACGGCCGCGGACACCGCCACCAGGACTGCCGACGAGGCGGCGGAGGCGTCGAAGGCCCTGCTGGCCGAGATCGGCCGGAAGGGCGCCGACCTGCAGAAGCAGCTGGACGAGGCCCGCGCCCGGTACAACTCGCTGAGCGCCGCCACGAAGAGCAGCCTGAAGAACGCCGGCGACCTGTCGACGATCCTCGTCCCGCCCGGAACCGCCGGCAAGGCGCTGGAGTTCGCGCTGGCCCAGCGCAACAAACCGTACGTCTACGGCTCCAACGGCCCGGACTCGTGGGACTGCTCGTCGTTGATCCAGGCCGCGTACCTCCACGCGAACGTGCGGATCGGCCGCACCAGCTACGACCAGGCGAAGGCCGGTCGTGCCGTGTCCCGCGCCGAGGTCGAGCCGGGCGACATCATCGTGTACTACGCCAGTCAGTCCCACGTGGCGATGGCGGTGGACAACGTGCGTGCCGTCCACGCCTCCACCGAGGGCGTGCCGGTGAAGATCGCCGACATCGACTCGATCGGGCCGATCAGCGTGATCCGCCGCATCGCGGACTGAGTCACAGCCGCTCCACCGCCTTGGTGAGCACCTCCGGCGGCGCCGTGAACGGCAGCCGCACGTAGTCCGCCAGCGTCCGGTCGACGGCGAACTGCGGCCCGGGACTCACCGCCACGCCCCGCGACCGCGCCCGGTTCGCGACCACCGGCCCCGTCTCGCCCGGCGGCCGCGCCCACAGCGTGAGCCCGCCCGGCGGCACGTCGAACGTCCAGCCCCGCTCCGCGAGCAACGCCGTCAGGTGGTCGCGCTGGGCGCGCAGCTGGGCGCGGCGCCCGGCCAGCACACCGTCCAAATCGGACAGAAGCTCCACGGCGATCAGCTGTTCCAGCGGCGGCGGGTACATGGTCGCGTGCAACGGGTTGAGCAGCAGCTCGCGCACCAGGCGCGGAGCGGCGCGCAGCCAGCCGACCCGCAGCCCGCTCCAGATCACCTTGCTGGTCGAGGCGATGGTCACCATCCCCCGGCCGCTCAGGTGCCGGGCGGGCGACGGCGGCGTGCGCAGGTCGAGGTCGCGCAGCGTCTCGTCCACCACGACGGTCACCTGGTGGCGGTCCGCGGCCTGCGCGATCTCGGCGCGTTGCTCGTCGGACATCACCATGCCCGTCGGGTTGTGGAAGTCGGGGGTGAGGTAGGCGAGGTCGGCACCGCTGGTGCGCAGCACGTGTTCGGCGTTGTCCCAGCCCGTTTCGCTGACCGGCAGCGACACCAGGCGCGACCGGTGGCGGTGCAGCGCGGCCAGGGCGCCGGGGAACGTCGGGCTCTCCACCACGACCGGTCTGCCCCGGTCGTGCAGCCGCTCGGCGAGCAGGATCAGCGACGCCATCGCGCCCGTGGTGACCAGGACCTGGTCCGGCGTGGTCGGCAGTCCCTCGCTCGTGTACCGGTCGGCGATCAGCTCGCGCAGCCTCGGCAGGCCCGCGTCGGCGGTCCCGGCGTCGACCAGCAGGCCCGGCAGCCGTTCGACGGCCCGGCGGGACGCGGCGACGTAGGCCTCGTGCGGCGCGGACGTCACCGAGCGGGTCAGGTCGATCTCGACGTCACCGCCGTGGTCGAGCGACCACGGCGCGGTGCGCGCGGTCATGTGCGACGGCAGGCGCACGACGCTGCCGCTGCCGTGCCGGGTGTGCACCCACCCGGTCTCGCGCAGCAGCATGAGCCCGGCGACCACGGTGCCCCGGCTCAGCGCCAGGTCGCTGGCGATCGCGCGTTCGGAGGGCATGGCGCTGCCCACGGGGATGCGGCCGGACAGCACCGCGTCCCGCACCGCGGAGGCGAACGACTCGGCCAGGGGGCGGCTGCGCAGTCGCCACTCCCCCAGCGCGGAGTGAAAGGACATGGTCCAGTTTTACCTGATTGGACCAGGACCCGCACGGGTCCGCGAGCTAGCGTCCGAACTGTGCATCCACGACTCGCTCACGACCTGGCAGCGCTGCCCGAGCTGCTGGAGAACACCCGAGGACTCGCAGAACAGGTGCTGGCAGGCCTCGGCGACCGCCCGGTCGCGCCCCATCCGCCGTTCCCGGCACCCGACCCGCTGCCGGGCGGCGGCGCCGGCCTGGCCGGAGCGCTGGAGAAGTTCGCCCAGCGCTGGGAACCGGGGTTCTCCGGCAGCGCCGGTCCCCGCTACCTCGGCTTCGTCACGGGAGGGACGACGCCCGCCGCGCTCGCCGGCGACTGGCTCACCGGGGTGTTCGACCAGAACAACACCTCGGGCGCGGACACGTCGGCGGTCGCCCTCGAACGGGAGACCGTCGGCTGGCTGCGCGAGCTGCTCGGGCTGAGCCCCGAGCACACCGGTGCCTTCGTCGCCGGTGCGACCGCTTCGAACTTCACCGGTCTCGCCATCGCGCGGGAATGGCTCGGCGAGCAACGAGGGGTGCGCGTCGGGCAGTCCGGGGTGGCCGCGCTGGGCGACTTCGAGGTGCTGAGCTGCACTCCGCACGCCAGCATCCCCAAGGCGCTGTCCATGCTGGGCGCGGGCCGCGACCGGTTGCGCCGGCTGCCGGCGCAACCGGGCCGCGAAGCCGTCGACCTCGGGGCGCTGCGCGCGGCGCTGGAGGAGCAGCAGGGGCGGCCGGCCATCGTGGTCGCCAACGCCGGCACGGTGAACACCACCGACTTCGACGACCTGCGGGCCATCGCGGCAATGCGCGCGGAGTTCCCGTTCTGGCTGCACGTCGACGCCGCGTTCGGCGGGTTCGCCGCGCTGTCGCCCGGCCACGCCCACCTGGTGGACGGGATAGCCGAAGCCGACTCGGTGTGTGTAGACCTGCACAAGTGGCTCAACGTCCCGTACGACGCCGCGGTGCAGTTCAGCCGGCGGCGCGACCTGCAGGTGGCCGTGTTCCAGAACTCGGCCGCCTACCTCGGCGTGCCGGAGGGCGAGCCCGACTTCCTGCACCTGACGCCGGACAACTCGCGCCGGCTGCGGGCGCTGGCGGCCTGGTTCTCGCTCACCGCGTACGGCGTCGAGGGACACCGGGACATCGTGACCCGCAACATCGCCTCGGCGCGCGCGCTCGCCGGCAAGCTGGCCACACTGCAGGGGGTGCGGGTCTTCGAACCGGTGCGGCTCAACGTGGTCTGCTTCACCGTGCCCGGTGACACGTTGCGGGTCGTGCGCGCCATCGCCGAGACCGGCGAGGCGTTCCTGACCCCGACCGTGCACGAGGGCGGCCCGGCGATCCGCGCCGCGTTCAGCAACTGGCGCACGACCGACGCCGACGTGGACCGGGTGTTCGCCGCGGTCAGGAAGGTGCTGACGTGACCGTGCCGCTGGGCCGGGTGGGGCTCTGGGCCCCGTTGTGGCTGTGGACGCGCGAGGGCGACCGGCTGCCGGACACCGCGGCCGAGCTGGACGCGCTCGGGTTCGGCGCCCTCTGGCTGGGCAACGGACCGTCCATCTTGGACACCGCGGCGGCCGTGCTCGACCACTCCGCGCGCATCCCGGTCGCGACCGGGATCGTGAACATCTGGGTGCATCCGGCGGACGCGGTCGCCGACGCGTACGCGAAGATCACCGCACGCCACCCGGACCGGCTGCTGCTGGGGCTGGGCAACGGACCGCGCGAGGCGTCGCAGTGGGAGCTCTCGCCCTACCGCCGGATGATCGAGTACTTCGACCGGCTCGACGCCGCGGGCGTGCCGCCGTCCGGCCGGGTGCTCGCCGCGAACGGGCCGCGCATGCTGCGCCTCGCCGCACAGCGCAGCGCGGGCGCGCACCCGTTCCTGATCACCGCCGAGCACACGCGTCAGGCCAGGGCCGTGCTCGGCGCGGGACCGCTGCTCGCGCCGGAGCTCAAGGTCGTGCTGGAGACCGATCCGGCCCGTGCCAGGAGCACCGCCCGGCAGGCGCTCGGCTTCTACCTCGGCAAGCGCGGGTACGCGGCCAACCTGCGCCGGCTGGGCTTCACCGACGCCGACCTGGCCGGCGGCGGCAGCGACCGGCTGGTCGACGCGGTGGTCGCCTGGGGTGACGAGGACGCCGTGCTGCGGCGGGTCGCCGAACACCACCAGGCAGGCGCCGACCACGTCGCGCTGCAGGTGCTCACCGAGGCCACCGACGCGCCCGACCAGGACCGTCGCGAGCTGCCGGTCGCCGAATACCGCCGACTGGCCGCAGCAATCATCAGTTGAACTTCGCAATCGACCGAACGACAGATCCGTCCGAATACGACCATTTCGAGTCGCGAGGAAATTTCAGGGGGCCCGGGAGTCCAACAACGGACATATAGAGCGGCCATCGAGCCGAAAACTGGGTAGCGTGGCCGACAAGGGGGGAGGCGCAACTGATCTCATGCGCCCGCAACGCACTCACACTGGGGAGATCTCGTCACCATGACCTACTCTCTGAATGCGAGCCATTTGGACAGAATGCTCGGACGCTGGCAATCCCAGGGTCCGGCATATCTCGACCTCGCCAACGCGTTCCGGACGCTGATAATGGACGGCCGGCTGCCGCTGGGCAGCCGGCTGCCGGCGGAACGCAGCCTCGCCCCGCAGCTCGGCATCAGCCGCAACACCGTGACCGCGGCGTACCGGCTGTTGCGCGAGCAGGGCTACCTGCAGAGCCTGCGCGGCAACGGCAGCTTCATCACCATCCCCGCGGACCACCAGCAGTCCAACCGGATCGCGTCGTGGATACCGGCGGGCCAGGACCGCGACGCCATCGACTTCACGATCGCCTCGCCGCAGGCGTCGACGTCCTTCTTCGACGCGACCCAGTCACTGCACGACGACATCGGCGGCAACGTCGAGGACGCCGGCTACGACCTGCAGGGCATCTCCCAGCTCCGCCGGCTGCTGGCCGACCGCTACACCTCGCTCGGCCTGCCGACCAGCCCGAGCGAGGTCATGGTCACCGCCGGGGCACAACACGCCTGGGGCCTGCTGATCAGGCTGCTCACCAAAGAACGCGACCAGGTGCTGATGGAGAGCCCCACCTATCCGAATGCCGTCGACGCGGTGCGCAGTCTGAATCGGCAGACGCTGATGATAGGGCTGGACGGGTCGGACTGGCACACGGACCTCATACAAACAACCATCAGCCGGCGCAAGCCCGCATTGAGCTATTTCATGGCGGATTTCCACAACCCCACCGGGCTGGTCATGCCGGAGGAGACCAGAAACCGCGTCATCGCGAGCACCGAGAAGGCCGGCGGCCACGTCGTGTTCGACGAGACGCTGTCCGATCTGGCACTGGACGAGGACAGTCCGCTGCGCCCGACCACCACCCACCGGTCCCCGCACGTGATCATGATCGGTTCCTTCAGCAAGATCGTCTGGGCCGGGCTGCGGCTCGGCTGGGTGCGCGCGCCCGCGCCGTTGATCTCCCGCCTGGTCACGCTGCGCGCGGCCGCCGACGCGGGCAACTCGATCGTGCCGCAGATCATCGCCTGCCGGCTGCTGGAGTCGTACGCGGACGTGCTGCGCGAACGCAGGAGGTCGCTGCGCCAGGGCAGGGACGTCCTCGCCGACGCGGTGCGCAGGCTGCTGCCGCGGTGGTCGTTCCGCCTGCCCGACGGCGGGCTCAGCCTGTGGATCGACCTCGGCGCCCGAGTCAGCTCACGGCTCGCGCTGGTGGCTCCCGAGCACGGCGTGCGGCTGCTGCCCGGCTCGCGCTTCGGTGCCGACAGCACGCTGGACAACTACCTGCGGCTGCCGTTCGTGCACGACGAGGCGACCGCGCGCGAAGGTGTCGTGCGGCTGGCGGCCGCGTTCGACCAGGTGATGAACGACCACGACGCCCGGCGCCCGGACCACCAGGCACCCGTGCCCCGCCGGTCCGCGGACCGCAGCCTGGCCATGACCAGCGGGCACGGGTTCCTCTGAGTCACACCACGGGGACGGTGACGCGGCGCGGCGGCCGCGTCACCGCTCCCAGTGCCGGATCAGGGTCGGCACCGCGAACGCGACCACCACCATGTTCAGCAGGGCACCGACGATCCACGGCGCGATCAGCCCGTACTGCTGCGCGAGGAACCCGCCTGCCAGCGCGCCGAGCGGCAGCCCGCCGTAGGACGCCATCCGGCCGGCCCCGCTGACCCGGCCGAGCAGTTCGCCCGGCACGACCCGCTGCCGGGTGGAGTACGACACCACGTTCCACATCGCCAGCGCGACCGAGAACACGCTGAACAGCACCACGACCGTGATCGCGTCCCGGCCGAACAGCCCGATGGACAGCCACACGAGCGGACCGACGATCTGCACCGCGACCGCGACCCGCAGCCCGCCGAACCGGTCGACCACCCGGCCGGCGACGAGGCTGCCGACGATGCCGCCGATGGCCATGGCGGCCAGCAGGACGCCGTACCCGCGGTCGCCGACGTGCAGCACGTCGTGGGCGAACAGCACCAGCGTGGACAACGCCATCGTCTCGCAGAAGTTGCCGGCCCCGGCCACCACCGTGAGGGTGAGCGGCAACCGGTGCCTGCCCAGCCACCGCAGGCCGTCGACGACGTCACCGAACAACGAGGACCGCTCGGTCCGCACCGCCGCCGCGGGCCTGGCCCGGATGCGGGAGAGCAGCAGGACCGACAGCGAGAACGTGATCACGTTGAGCCAGAACGGCAACGGCATCGCGAAGGTGAACAGCGCGGCGCCCAGCGGCGGACCGGCGAACTCCTTCGACACCGAGACCGTGGCGACCAGGCGTCCGTTCGCGGTCTCCAGCTTCTCGTGCGGCACGATGCTCGGCACCAGCGCCTGGCTGGAGTTGGTGAAGAGGATCTCCGCGCAGCAGAGCCCGAACGCGAGCAGGTACAGCATCCAGATCTCGGTCAGGTGCAGGGTGGCGAGCACGGCCACCACACCGACCAGGAGTGCCTGCGCCACCTGGGCGCCCATCATGAGGCGCCTGCGGTCGAACCGGTCGGCGATCGCACCGCCGAGCACCGACAGCACCAGCCACGGCAACGTCGCCGCGGCCGACACCCAGGCGATCAGCCGGGCGTCCGACGTGAGCGACTTGGCCAGCAGCGGCAGCGCCGCGAGCAGCGCCCCGTCACCGAGCGTCGAGAACAGGCTTGCGGAGATCTGGAAGGAGAAGTCCCGGCCCACGCCCGCGCGCCGCGGGCGTTCGGTCGTCTCCGGTGGGGAATCGGTCACGTGACGCCGCCTCTGTGAATGTCAGGAAGTCGAGTTGTCGCAGTGGAAAACGCCGGCCGCGAGCACCTCCTTGCCCTGCGCGAGGCCGATGACCGCCGGGCCGTCCTCACGGACCATCCAGCACCGTGCGCCCGCATAGCCGCGAGGTGTGTAGAACGGCCCCCACAACGTCCGCCAGCGCTCCTCCTCCCCCGTCTCCGGGTTGACCACCACGTCGGGCACGGCCGTCACCCGCTCCTGCACGATGGCACCGTTGGCCACGCCGTGCCGCAGCGCGGTCCACCACTGGTCGGGCGTCGCCTCCCAGCCCGCGACCACGCCGATGCCGCCGTACATGGAGTTCGGCTTCAGGATGAGCTCCTCGCGGCGGTTGCGGCACTCCTCGACGAGCCGCTGAACGTCCACAGTGGACCCGCGGTTCAGCGACCTGGTCCACGGCAGCATCCGGTCGATCAGCGCGCGCTCCTCCGCGGTGAACGCGCCACCCCAGCTCGGGTCGGAAAGCAGTGCGAGGCAACCTTTCTCACCGTAGAGGTTGGCCTCCATCGGAGTCCACAGCACCACCCGGCCGTCCTCGTGGGCCTTGGCGATCAGCTCCACCCGCGCGATCTCCTCCGCCTCGTGGCAGACGTCGGCGGCCTCGAACACCCGGTAGACGACGTCCACCGGCACCTGCCCGAGCATGATCCGGCCGTTGCGCTCGGTGATGTCGCGCAGCTCGCCGACGTGGAAGTCGACGCCGAGCTTCTGCATGCCCTGCTGCATCAGCAACCACGTGTCGCCCCACGTCGACAGCGCGCCGCTCGCCTCGACCAGCGCCACGACCGGCTCGGCCACCCCGGAGGCCTCGCGCAGCGCGGCGGCCAGCTCCTGGCCGGTGTCCACGAAGTCCAGCCGGTTGGCCGCCGCGAACGCGGCGAACTCGTCGGCCTCCAGCATCGCGCGGGGCAGGTCGCCCGCGAAGATCCACCCGCCGAGCTCGCTGCCGATGCCGAACTCGAGGATCTTGTAGCCCTGCTCGTCGCGGTGCACGTCGGCCCGTCCGACGAACTGCGGCGGGCGGCCGCCGAACCGGCTCATCAGCGCGGCGCGGCTCGGTTCGACGCCCAGCGCGGCGCAGAACCGGTCCAGGTCCCCGTCGAAGACTCGTTCCGGCAGCGACGTCAGCAGCTCCAGCATCCGGCGCAGGTCGGCGCCGAAGCCGGCGATCTCGGCGGAGTCGACGAACAGCGGCCTGCTCAGCGTGCAGCGGTGGCCGCCGTGCCGCAGCGACGGGTCGCGCTCGACTCGCCGGACGACGCGCGAGAGCCCGCCACCGGGTGCGCGGCACGACTCGTTGTACTTCCTCGTGACCTCGTTCATCGGATCCCCCGTTCTCCTCTGGACACGGCCACGAACCCCGGCTCGGCCTCGGGGGTGGCCACCTGGTCTCCGGTGCACACCACACCGGTGCGCAACACGTTCGCGTAGACGCCGAACGTCTTGTCCGACCGCGTCACCACGGCCCGCAGGAGCTCCCGGTCCTTGGCCAGTCCCCGCTGCGCCATCGAGATCATCACGCAGCGGCGGCACGGCCCGGTCACGTCCAGCAGCACCCGTCCGGCCGCGATCGGGCCCCGCTGCGGCAGCTCGCCCGCGGACAGCACCACGTTCGGGCGGAACCGGCGCACGTCCCACACGCCGTCCGGATGCCACTCACGGCCCTGTGCCAGCAGGTCCTCGCTGAGCACGTGCACCGGCGACTCGTCGACGAACCCCCACTGCGGCAGCTCGAACGAGGCGAGCTTGGCCGACTCCGTGAGGTACTCCTCGACCTGCACGGCCTGCCCGGACGGGCGGCGCAGCTCGACGTCGAGGTGCAGCCAGTCGCTGAGCCGGTCGGCGCTCTCCGGGTCGTCGCTGTGCACCGTGCTGCCGTCGGGCAACGTCAGCTCCACCGCGTCGCCGAGCCGGCGCGCGGTGGCCTCCAGCAGCTCCGGCGACCGGCGCGCGGTGAGCACGCGGCCGCCGGTCCGCGTGGCGATGGCGAACGCCCGGTCGCCCTGCACGCCGTCGGCCGTGAAGCGCAGCCGCTCGACCTGTTCCCCGCCTACGGACTTCACCGGGTACCGCCACAACCCGGTCACCACGACGCCCGCCATCACAGGTCCAGCACCAGGTCGGTCACCGGCCGGGCGATGCACAGCAGCACCTCACCGTTCGGTGGCGTGACTTCGGGCTGCAGGTGGTAGCTCACCGTGCCGCAGGTCAGCTTGGTGCTGCAGGTGCCGCACACCCCGCCCCAGCACAGCGAGTCCACCTCGATGCCGTTCTTCTCCGCGAACGGCAGCAGCGAGTCGATCCGCCCGTCCCAGTCCAGCTCGACCCCGGACGCGGCGAACTTCACCCGCAGGCCGGCCAGCTGCGGCACCACGTCCACACCGTCCTCCCCGCGCACGGTCGGCCGCGTCATGGGCACCGACTCGCGCTCGGGGTCGATCATGGCGATCCGCTCGGCCGGCAGCGCGGAGGCGTCCAGCACGGCGAAACCGTGCCGCGCGAACCAGTCCCTGGTGGTCCTGGTGAACACGAGCGCGTCGGAAAACCCCTCCTCCGCCAGCACGATCAGCATGCTGGCCAGCAGGAACCGGCCGAGGCCGAGGCCCTGCCACCGTTCGCCCACCGCCACGTTGAAGATCTCGGCGAGGCCGCCGAACCGGCGGATGCCCGCGCAACCGGCGATCTCGTGGTCTATCTCCACGACGTGGAAGTCCTCGACGGAGGCGTCGAAGAGCTCGATGTCCCGCTCGATCAGCTGGCCCGCGGCGACGAACGGCTTGGACAGCTCGTGCATCGCCCCCACGTCCGACGAGCGGGCGCGGCGGAACGTCGCGTCGATGATCTCACCTCCCCCTGTGCGGGTGAGGATCACGTCCACTCTTTCCTTCACTGCCGTTCCCCCTAGTCAAAGTTCGCCCCGGTGCGCGCCGTGCCCGGTGCTCGATGAAGGGCTCCTTCATCCACCTCAGGTGGAGCAAGGCGCCCTTCATCGACGGCGAACGCGCGGGCATCAGGAGCTTCAGAGGTAGGACTCGAGCCCGCCGTGGCGCCGCACGTCGAGGCTGCAGCAGTGGAAACCGCCGCCGAAGGTGCGGCCGTGGCGGTACGGCACGGGCACGACCGTGAAGCCCTCCTTCTCCAGCAGCCGCGCGAGACCGGTCTGCCTGTCCGGCACGATCACGGTCTCCTCGTTGACCGACAGGATGTTCATGCCGATCCACGTGGACGCGCGCGCCCAGTCCAGCGCGAAGCCGTCGTCCTCCGGCTCGTCGAACCACAGGGTCTTCCAGCCCTGCAACGGCGCCGGGATGTCGTCGGGGCTGAGCCTGCCCGCGTTGGCCAGCAGCACGCCGGGCTTGAGCAGGTGGATCGTCGTGCCGACGTGGTCGTCGCAGATCGAGATCTCGTGCACCCGGAACTCGGGGCCCAGCACCCGCGCGAGCCAGCGCGCGCCGATGCGGTTCGCGGTGTTGCTGATGTTGACGAACACGTCCCGCCCGCAGCGGATCATGTTGGCGGCGTCGAACAGCGGCTCCAGCTCGTCCAGCACGGCACCCTCGGGCGTGAACCGGTAGGTGCTGTCGGGCAGCTGCGGTTTCGGCGCGGCGAGCCACAGCGCGCCGCTCTCGAAGTACTCGCGCAGCAACGACCGGAACGGGAACGTCTCGGCGTAGCGCGACCGGACCGGCATCGGCGCCTCGATGATCGTCTCGCCGATCACCAGCAGGCAGTCCCTCGGCATCAGCGCGTGCCCGGCTGTGGTCCGCCACTCCAGCAGCGACAGCGGGCGCGAGTGGTCGGCGGGCTCGGGCCTGCGCACCTTGACGCCGAACGACTCCAGCGTCCGGCCCAGCGTCGCCAGGTCCTCGTCGGCCTCTTCGACCGCGCGGGCGAGGTCGGCGGGCGCGGCCGCGTCGACGTGGTCGGGCTCCAGTCCGAAGAAGTGGCGTTGCGAGATGTCCACCGGCGGCACGTGCAGGTTCGCGGCGCTGCCGACGACGATCTCCTCCAACTGCGCGAAGTCGGTGTAGGACCGGACGGCGCTCACGGCGATTCCCTTCTGGTGTTCGAGCGGCTCAGCGACAGCCCGAACGGTTGGTCGACGGACATCAGCTCGACGTAGTTGATGTTGACGTGGGGCGGGGTGTTGCACGCCCACAGCACGGCGTTCGCGACGTCCACAGAGGACAGTGGCTGGATGCCGGTGTACAGCGCGTCGGCGCGTTCGGCGTCGCCCTTGAACCGGACCTGGGCGAACTCGGTGCGCACCATGCCCGGCGCGACGCAGGTCACCCTGATCCCGGTGCCCTGGACGTCGACGCGCAGGTTCGCGGACAGGTGGTGCACGAAGGCCTTGCTCGCCGCGTAGACGTTGCCGCCGAAGTACTCGTGCTCGGCGGCGAGCGAGCCGAGGTTGACGATGTGCCCGCAGCCGGCCGCCAGCATGCCCGGCAGCACCGCCCTGGTGCAGGCGAGCACGCCCGCGATGTTGGTGTCGATCATGGTGCGCCAGTCGCCGGGGTCGCCGTCGGAGAGCGGGCCGAGCCCGAGCGACAGCCCCGCGTTGTTGACCAGGACGTCGACGTCGAGACCGGCGAGCAGTCCGTGCACGGCGTCCTCGTCGCGCACGTCGACCGCCTCGACGCGCAGCTGATCCGTGCCGTGGACGTCGGTCAGCTCGGTCAACCGGTCCGCCCGCCGTGCCACGGCGACGACCCGCCTGCCCTCCTTGAGGAACCCCTCGGCGATCGCCCGGCCGATGCCCGACGACGCCCCGGTCACCACCACCCAGCCGGTCACCGCGCCTCCCCGGACAGGTTGGCCGCGATCCTCGGGTGGAACGGGCAGGTCCAGTCGTCCTCCACCGCGCGGCCGGAGTACTGGGCGGCCTCGGACGCCTCGCCGAAGTCGGCCAGGTTCGGGTTCAGCGAGCCCTGCAGGGCCATCTCCCGCGCCTGCACCTGGGACTGGATCCGGGTGTACGCACCGCGTTCCCGCAGCCGTTCGAACTGCAGGTGCGAGTTGAACACCATCGTCGGGTAGCGGAACCGGCGGGTGGTCCTGGACGCGTTGGCGTGCAGGCCGACGACGAAGAACGCGTGGCCGCCGAGGCTGAACCCGAACCGGGGTGACGCCGGGTCGGAGTCGACCGCCGGGTCCCAGCCGAACCGGGTGGCGTCGAGCTCGTGCAGGTCCTGCAGCTGCTGCCACAGCGCGGTCTCGAACTCCTGCTCGGTGAGCCCGAACGGCCCGGCGAAGCTCGCCGCGAACGTGGCCATCAGCGGGTCGATCTCGTCCTTGTGGGCGACGAAGTCCACGACGGCCTCGTGCAGCTCGCGGGTCGTCGCGGGTGCGCTCATCTCACCGAAGTGCTGGTGCACCACGGTTCCTCTGAGCCACGCGGTCTTGCCGGCGACGCAGGAGAACTCGTCCCCGGTCAGCTTCTCCGCCAGCGCGACGCGTACGGCGCCGGCGTCCTCCCCCCGTTCGGTCATGCCCCAGTCCTCCTCCGGTCCGCGCCCGGCCCCTCGGGCACCACGACCAGCTCGTAGTTCTCGATGATCTCGGTCGCCGCCCGGTGCACGTCCGCGTAACCCCTGCCGCGCAACCGGAACCGGCCACCGATGTGGTAGTAGCCGCCCTTGCCGTCGAAGACGGACCCGACCTCGGGCAGCACCTCCGCGTACACCTCGGGCACCACGCCGGCCATCGAGCTGCGCGAGACCACCCGGCTCGGCAGCGGCCCGCGTTCGGGCACCATCACGAAGCCGCCGCCCGACGGGTCGGCGAACTCCTCGGCCATGGTCAGCGGTGGCAGGTCGAGCGCGGCGCGGAACGCCTCGCCGAACAGGTCGATGCCGAGCACGTCGCGGTGGATGAACCCGATCTCGCCGCCGCCCGGCCGCATGCCGACCTCCAGGAAGACCAGCTCCCCGGTGCCGGTGCGGAACAGTTCCAGGTGGAAAGCGCCGTCCTCCTGACCGAGCGCGTCCAGGCAGTGCCCGGCGAACTCGGCGATCCGGTCCCGTTCGGCGCTCGCGTCGAGCAGCACCGAGCCCAGCGATCGTCCTTCGGTGAAGCCGAGACAGGTGTCGATGTACTCGGACACGCTGACGTAGTGGAACTTCCCGTGCCGCCGGACACCGTCCGCGTGCAGGACCTGTCCCTCGACGTACTCCTCGCACTCGTGGCCGGACGGGTCCACCTCGGCGAGCGCGGCGGCCAGCCCGGCGACGTCGTGGTGCACCGACACACCGCGTGATGCCGCGCCGGCCCGCGGTTTGAGCACCACCGGCAGTCCGAGCCGCGCCACCACGGCCCGCGCGTCGGTGTCCGGGTCGAGCGACAGGTACCTCGGCACCCGCAGGCCCGCCCCGCCGACCAGTTCCTTCATCCGCGGCTTGTCCAGGAACCGGGTGACGTACTCCGGTGTCCAGCCCGGCGTGTCCAGCTCCATCCGCAGCCGGGCCGCGGTGAGCACGTCCCGCTCGGAGATGCCGACCACGCCCGCGAACTCGCCGTGCCGCCGAACCAGGTCCCGGGCGATCGGCAGCACCGTGTCGAGGTCGAGGCTCTCCACGACGACGGTCTGCAGCGCACCGTCCTGGTCGAGCACGGCCAGTCCGGCCGGCAACGTCAGGTACACCAGCTCGCAGTCCAGGCCTTCGGTGAACCGGTGGTACTCGCCGAACTCGTCGTCGAACCTGTTCAGCACCAGGTAGATCGGCCGTTCAGACAAAACGCACCTCTCTCTCGATCGCTCGCCAGCGCTCCAGAGCGGCCGCGTACGAGTCGGCGTGGAAGATCACGTGGCCGAGCCGGGCGCGGAAGTCGTCCGGCCGCGGCAGCGGGTCGCCCGGTCGCACGTACACCTGGAGCTCCAGCACGTCGGGCGAGTCGCGGAGCTCGTCGAGGCCGTGCGCCCCGCTGAACCGCTCCCCGGTCGCCGTGAAGCCGAGCAGCCCGGCGCACTTGACCTTCGGCGTGCCCAGCGCCGCGACCTGGTCCAGGTCGAGCCCGGTGTAGGCGGCGAGCATGACCCGCGGCAGCGACACCCCGGTGACCAGCTCGACCAGGTCGGCGATGTGGC
This sequence comes from Lentzea sp. NPDC004782, assembly GCF_040609115.1. Lineage (NCBI taxonomy): Bacteria > Bacillati > Actinomycetota > Actinomycetes > Pseudonocardiales > Pseudonocardiaceae > Lentzea > Lentzea sp. NPDC004782. Next base: position 8,645 of record NZ_JBEXJN010000011.1, on the reverse strand, counting down.
CGCCGGGCAGCCGGGCGCCGATCTCGATCAGGACCGGGCCGTCCGGCCGCAGCCGCAGCTCGCAGTGGAACGGGCCCGTGGTGAGCCGCAGGGCCCGGCACAGTTCGTCCACATAGGACTCGACGTCGGCGCGGACCGCCGGGTCCAGGTCCGCCTGCACGATGTGGCCGACCTCGACGAAGTACGGTTCGGGCCCGAGCAGCTTGGCCGTGACCGAGACGATCACCACCTCGTCGCCGGTCACGTACCCCTCGACGCTGACCTCCGGCCCGGCCACCAGCTCCTCCAGCAGCACCTTCCCGTCCAGTCTGCGACCGAGGTCGGTGCGCGGATCGGACGTCATGAACTCGTAGCGCTGCAACAGCTCCTCGGTGCCGTCCACCCGGCTGACGTGCACGCTGCCCGCCGAGTCGGTCGGCTTCAGCACCGCGGGGAACCCGACCACCTCCGCCGCCGCGAGCAGCTCGGCACGGCTGGTGGCCCGGACGTGGCGCGGCACCCGCAGTCCCGCGGCCTGCGCCCGTTCGCGCATGACCGCCTTGTCCCGCAACGCGAGCACGCTCGCCGCGGGCAGGCCGGGCAGCCCGAGCCGGTCCGCCAGCCGGGCGACGACGTCCACGTAGAACTCGAACCCCGGCAGGATCGCCGTGAACGGACGCCGCGCGTGCAGGTCCACCGCGATCTCGGTCAGCGCGGCCTCGTCGTTGGTGTCCACCTGGACCACCAGTTCGGCGAGGGCGAGATCGTCCGCCGAAATGACCCTGTCGTCGCCGTTGAACGTGGCCACGACAATGTCGAACCCGAGCTCACGCCCCACCCGGACGAGCCCCAGGCCCGCCCCCATGGGCTCGATCACGAGAATTCGGCGGCCCTGACCCGGCTGCACACCAGCCATGAACACTCAACTTTCTGCGCTGTGGGAAAACCAGGCCCGGTGGAGGTGGCTCACCTGGCACGCCGAACCACCTCCGGGCACCTGACTCAGACTGCGGAGAGCTCCTTGTCGGCCACCGTCGTCTTGTACAGCTCGGCGAAGTAGTCGCCGATCAGGTTGACGAAGGTGACCAGGTCGGAATACGCCTGCTCGGCCGTGCCGAACGATTCCACCGCGCGCGAGACCGTGCGGAACATCAGCTCGTCGTGGTCGTGCGACTCGTCGAAGTCCAGGTGCGCCTGCTTGCCGCGGGTGAATTCCTTGCCGAAGACCTCGGTGGCCTTGTTCGTGATGATCTGGTTGTACCGGTCGGAGTACCACTCCACGAACCAGTCCCACACCGTGGTCGGCGCGGGGCCGCGGTCGTCGGCGGCCAGCCGCAGGTAGCCCATGAGCTGCTTGGTGGTCGGGAAGACGTCGTAGGTCTCCAGCTCCTCCGCGGACAGCCCGAACTTCTTCAGGTCGCGGGTGAACATGGTCTCGTGGCCGAACTCCTCCGCCAGGTACTTGGCCAGGTTGGCGGCGAGCGTGTCGTCCTTCGAGCCGACCTTGAACAGCGCGTAGGTGTCCACCTCGTTGTTGAGGCGGATCCGCAGGACCGTCTCGATCACGTGGCGGATGTAGTAATCGCGGTCGATCCACTCGCCCGCGTGGAACTCACGCATCTGCGGAACCCGCTGGAACTGCTCCTCCATGAGGTCCGCAGCCAACTTCTCCAGACGCGTGCGGTCCAGCTTTTCCGTTCCTGCTGACACGAGTTTCTCCTTAGTTTGTGTTCAGTGAACAAGCCCAAGGAGGGAGGTGTGCACACCTCGGAGAGCGCAGCCGGAAACAACCGCAGCGTCCAGCCGAAACCGAATCCCCCGAAGACCCGCGCACGGCGCGGGTGGGTGTGACAACCCCTCCCAGGTCGTCTCAATGCCCCTCGTGATCCGACGATAATGCGGCACACAGGCGGTGCAAAGAGCCAATCCGAGACTCGTGGCCCCTAGCGGAACTGGGCGCGGGGAGGCCCTCTACCACACCCCGCGAGCCATTTGCCAGGAATGGGCCAGGCAATGGTCTGGCCGCCAGAACAGGTGCAGGTGGGGGCGTCAGCGGAAATTCGCTGGAATACGACCCGGGCCTGGTACCGCGGGTGCGGTACCGGACCTGGAGAGGTACTTCGGGAAACCGAAGGCGAGTGGTCGGCCGCCCGCGAGAACGGCACCCTCCCGCGTTGCCCGTGTCGTCCGAGTGGGTGAACGGCTCCAGACGCAACCAGGCCGCACTCCGCCGAGGGCGCCGGCGCGGTGGCCGAGACCTGCCGGCTGCCGCGCACGGCCGACCGACCGAACCCTGCGAGATCATCGATCTCATGACGAGCGATGCCGCCACCGGTCGTTGGCCCGACGTCAGGGAGATCGTCCAGGTCGCCCTGCCGCTGTACCTCTCGATGATCGCGGTGTCGTTGAGCGCGCTGGTCAACACGGCGGCGCTGGGACGCTTCGGCACCGCCGCGCTGGCCGGGTTCGGGCTCACCGCGGCGGTCTGCTTCCCGGCGATGGCCGCGGTTTCCGGTGCCGTGCGCGGCGTGATGCCGTTCATCGCCGCCGAAAAGGCCGACCCGGCCGGCGTGCTGCGCGTCGTGCGCAACGGCACCTGGCTCGCGGTGTGCGCAGGTGTGCCGGGCGCTGCCGCCGTGGCCTGCGTACCACTGCTCGCCGACGCCACGGGCGCCGCCGTCGCGCAGCTCGGCCCGTTCCCCCTGCTGATGGCGGGAGGTGTGCTGATCAACGGGTTCGGCTCGATGGCGACGTCCGGCCTGGTCGCCCTCGGACACAGCAGGGTCGTGCTGCACGCCGGCCTGGCCGGCGCCGCGTGCACCGCGGTGCTGTCCCCCTTGCTGGTCACCGCGGCGGGCCTGGGCCTCAACGGCGCGGGCATCGCGTTGCTCATCTCGAACCTCGTCAGCAGCACCACCGCGCTGCTGGGGCTGCGCCGCCGCCTCGGCGTCCGGCTCACCGGGACGATCGACACCCGAGTCCACTTCGGACAGCTGCTGCGCCTCGCCGAGGTGGGCCTCCCGATGGCCGGCACGGTCCTGGTCAAGTTCGGCGTGCTCGGCGTCCTCGCGTTCGCGGCGGCACGCCTGAGCGAAACCGACATCGCCGTCCACAACATCGCGACCTCGCTGGTGAGCCTGATGTTCACCGCCGCGGTGGCCATCGGGCAGGCGTCCGTGCCGATCGTGAGCATCCGTGCGAGCCGCGGCGACCCGCGCGGCGTGCGACGCGGCATCTCCGCCGGCCTGCTGACGGCGATGACGACCCTGACGGTGATCTGTGCGGTCATCATGGCGTTCCGACCGTTCGTGGTGCCGCTCTTCACCTCCGACCCGGCGGTGGCGAGCGCAGTCACCACCTTGCTGGTACTGGTGGTGCTCGTGGTCCTCGGCGACGGGCTGCAGGCGATCCTCGGCTTCGGCCTCACCGGCCTGAAGCGCTCGACGCCGAGCTTCGTGGTGTTCGCCGCGTGCTACGGCGCACTGGCCCTGGCAGCGGTGCCGATCGCGGAGCACGCGGGCCTGACGGGCCTGTGGGTGGCGCTGGCGGTCACGAACCTGCTCGTGGCGACGGGCCAGGGGCTCGCGTTCCGCAGGGAAAGCGCTCCCAGCGACCGCGTGAACTGACATTCTCGACACACCAAGTCAACCGAAGCAGGAGTTTGAATGCACCGTGACGACCCGTTCTCCGTGCTGCTGATCGGCGGCCGGTCCGGCGTCGGCAAGTCGACCGTCGCCTGGGAGATCTCGGCTCAGCTGCAGGAGGCGCAGGTCTCCCACTGCTACATCGAGGGCGACTTCCTCGACCAGGCCCACCCGGCACCGCGCGACGACCCGAACCGCACGGAGATGACCAGGAGGAACTTGGCGTCGCTCTGGGGGAACTACGCGGCGCTCGGCTACCGGCGGCTCGTCTACACCAACACCGTGAGCGTGCTGGAGCGCGACCTGGTCGTCGACGCGATGGGCGGGAACGTGGACGTGACCGGGGTTCTGCTGACCGCCGCGGACGACATCGCGAACCAGCGGCTGAGCCTGCGTGAAACGGGCAGCCAGTACGAGGCGCACGTGACGCGCAGCGCCACCGCCGCACGCCACCTGGAGACGAACACGCCGGACTGGGTGGTGCGCGTGCCGACCGACGGCAAGGGCGTCGCCGAGGTGGCGAGCGAGATCATCGCCCTGTGGGGCGCCGGAACCTCACCTGCCGGGCAGTGACGTGGATGAAGGGCGCCTTCATCCACACCAGGTGGAGGAAGGCGCCCTTCATCCACCTCCCGCGGCGTCGTCTTCGGGGACGCGACCGCGGCGATCGCGGTCTGGCCGCCGGTGACCAGCGCGACCGTCGTTCCATTCCGGTCATACCTCCTGCGTCCTGTCGCCGGAGCGAACTGATACCAGCCACGCCCACCGCGGCAGCTCGGTCACGACGGAGGCGGCCGCGAGCAGCGAGACGCACGCGGCGATCGCGGGGTGCCAGGCGAACCACGACGACACCACCGCCGCGACCATCTGCAGCACCACCAGCGCAACCGTGACGTGGCCTGGGACGGCGACGATCACCTGCCGCTTGTCCCCCGGCGTGGCGAACACCGTCGGCAGTCCGATCAGGATGATCACCGCGGCGATCGCCAGCGGCCGCGAGACGCTCCACAGCGCCCACGGGGTGGCGATCCACGCGACCAGCTCGGTCAGGAACCTCAGGGCGGAAGCCAGACCCGGGCGGTTGGGAGAAGTCGGCACAGCCGCAGAGGTTAGCCGCCGGCCGACCGCGCTCGGCGGCGGAACGGCCGGAGAACGGCCCGCACCTCCTCCGCCGCGCCCCAGTCGTGGTCGAACTGGGCGATCACGGCCAGGTGCTGACGCAGCTGGATCAACGGCATCCGAGCCCGCCAGCCGTCGTCCAGGCCGGTGAGTTCCGCGTACAGGCCGAAGAACCCCTTCGCCTCCGGCGGGTGCGGAGTGCACCACAGGTGCGCCAGGTCGACCTCGGCCCAGGTGAAGGACACCGCCGGGTCGATCACGGCGGGCAGACCGCCCTCGGTGGCGAGGACGTTGTGCGACCACAGATCACCGTGCGTCAGGCAGGCCGGCCGGGGTGGCAGCAGCTCGGGCAGCCGCTCGCACAACCGTTCCAGCGCCTGCCGGTCACCCTCGTCCAGCGCCGCCCGGACACGTGGCTCCGGCAGCCACCGCAGCAGGCGGCGCCGGGCGAAGAACTCGTACCCGTCCGCGGTCCAGGCGTTCTCCTGCCGGCGACGACCGAGCCAGTTGTCGCGCTCCCAGCCGAACCTGTCGTGCACCGTCGTGGTGTGCAGCCGTGCGAGCGCGTGGGCGAGCTGTTCCCAGAAGACCTCCGTCACCGGCCGTTCCCGCAGGACCGACAGCACCAGCAGGTCCCGGGTCACGAGCACGACCTCGGGCGTGGTGAGCCCGCCGCGCTCCCGCAGCGCCGCGAGTCCTTCCGCCTCGGCGGCGAACACCTCGTCCGCAGGTACGCCGGCGAACGACTTGACGAACAACCCGGGCCCGCCACGACGGGTCGCCACACCGGCGAGCGCCGCGAAGCCGCCCTCGACCGGGTCGACGGCGGTGACATCGCGCAGTCCCGCGGCGTGCAGGCGGTCCAGGAGCAACGAGGAGGTCCGCACGAGAACACAGGCTACTTCGCCGATGCGGCAAGCCACAGCGACCGCACAGCCCCCGGCTGTCCTTTGCAGACGGTCACGTGAGCAGCTCCGCGACGTGCACCACCTCACGGCGAGCCCAGGTGCGATGTCCTCCGCCGTGGAAAACCACGCGCACGCCCAGTTCGAACGTGACCTCGACGACCTGACCGACCGGACCGATCGACCCGTACAGCCGGACGACGTCGCCCGGCGCCAGCTCTTCCGCGTGTTTCGCGCCGATGTTGCGGGCCGAGGACGCGGGCCTCACCCAGGTGATCACAGTCCCCCAGACGGCACTGCACAGCACGGGAACCAGGACCACCAGCACACCGGCGGCCACTGGAAACGTGGTGAGCAGCAAGACCGCACCGACCATCGCCCCCAGCATCCCCAGCAACGCCGCCATGAGCGCCGAGCTCACCGGCTGGTCACCGAACTGCAGCCATCCCGTCGTGCGCACCCAGCCCTCGGCGGTCAGGCCTCGAGGTGGACTGCCGTCCGCGAGGCAGAGCTTCGGGTCGGCGGCGGGGACCTGCTCGCGGAACAGGTCGACGTGGTCCTCAGTGGACACGCCGCCACCTCAACCGGTTCCGGCCGTTGCGCTCGCACACCATCTCGTCACCGCTCGCGGACGTTCGCCGCGCGCCTTCCTCGAAACACGGCCGGCCCAGCAGAACGTCGATCCAGGAACCGTCGCCCGGAGGTGGCGAGCTGGTCGTGACCGGAACCGAGGGCGATGTCGGCACGACCGGATCCGTGGTGGTCGTGGCGGTCGTCGTGGTGGCCGGCACCGGTGAGGAGGAGCTGTTGGAAGTCGTCGCGGCGGTGGCCGACGTCGCCGCGGCGGTGGCGCAGCTGACCGCCCACAGACCTCGGTGTTCCCGGCGAGCCGCGGCGTCGACGACGGCGAGATCACCGCGGGCCGACGGGTCAGCGGGCGCCAACCCGTCGTGCACGACGGTGCGGGCGTAGTCCGTGCCGTCCGGCAGCACCACGTCGACCGTCATCCGGTCACCGTCGAAAACGCCGTCCTTGCGGACCACGAGCCGCACGTTCTTGCCGAGCAGGAGGTTCTGCGCCGCCTCGCGCGACTGCGTCAGCCGGCAGCCGGTGCTGAGCAGCCCCGCGACGTGGGCCCGGAAGAAGAGCCCGGTGGCGGGCTCCACACCGTCGAAGGAGTCCACCTCGGACACCGCTCGCACCACGGCCTCGAAGGAGTCACCGCGGTGCACGGCCGCTTCCGGCCCGGCACTCGGGTGTTCGGGCGGCAGCACCTCGCCGGCGAAGCCGGCCGTCCCGGTGGCGACGACCGCGATGAGGACGCCGGCGGACGTCATCGCCAGTCTCGACCGCTGGTCGGTGCGCCACCAGAAGCGCCGGACAATCCCCGGGCACCTCTTGTGAATGTTCAACTCGGTTGGTCTGGACAATGACGAAACCCGTATCCGCTCGTGACGATCTCCACGTTTCCCCTGGTAGAGGCAGTGTCATCGCCGAAAACAGATAGGTCAACAACCAAAATGGTTCAATCGAATGCTGATGCGTCCTTCACAGAACGCCCTGTGATTGCGTCCGCACGCGTTCGACGTCACCTGGTCGAACATTCGACACGTCAGCGGAGCTGGGCGTCGGTGTAGTACCCGGACTCCACCAGGACCTTGTGGTAGTTGCCCTTGTCCACGCTCACGGGGTTCAGCAGGAAGGCCGGCACGACCTTGACGCCGTTGCTGTAGTCGTTGAGGTTGTTCACCTGCGGCGGCGTCCGGCCCTTCAGCACCGCGTCGGCCATCCTCGCCGTCGCGGTGGCCAGTTCGCGGGTGTCCTTGTAGATCGTCGAGTACTGCTCTCCGGCGAGGATGGACTTCACGGAGGCGAGCTCGGCGTCCTGGCCGGTCACGATCGGGAACGGAGGCCCGTAGCCGTTGTTCTTCAGCGCGGTGAGGATGCCGAGGGAGATCCCGTCGTAGGGCGACAGCACGCCGTTCACCTTGGTACGGCGGTAGGTCGTGGCGAGGAGCTCCTCCATGCGCTTGCGGGCGGTCTCGCCGTCCCACCGCAGGGTCGTCACGGACTGGAAGTCCACCTGACCGCTGCGCACCACCACAGCGCCGCTGTCGATGTACGGCTTGAGCACGGACATGGCGCCGTTGAAGAAGAACGTCGAGTTGTTGTCGTCCGGAGAGCCGGCGAACAGCTCGACGTTGAACGGACCCGCCGCGGCACCGGGCTTGCCGTCGGCGGTGCGCAGCCCCAGCCCGGTCAGCAGCGACTCGGCCTGGTAGATGCCGACCCGGAAGTTCTCGAAGGTCGCGTAGTAGTCGACGTACGGGCTGTTGCGCAGCAGCCGGTCGTAGGCGATCACCGGAATCCTGGCGTCAGCGGCGTGCTGCAGCGGCTGGGTCAGCGCCGAGCCGTCCACCGACGCGATGATCAGCACCTTCGCGCCCTTGGAGATCTGAGCCTCGATCTGCTTCACCTGGACGGGGACGTCGTTCTCCGCGTACTGCAGATCGACCCGGTATCCCTGCGCTTCCAGGTCGTGCTTGATGTTCTCGCCGTCGTGGGTCCAGCGCTCCGACGAGGTCGTCGGCATCGTCACGCCCACTAACGCGCCACCAGCGGAACTCGCCTGTGGCTCAGCCGTGCGCGCACCGCACGCCGCAACCAGCAGCACGACCACGGGCACCACTGATCTCGACAATCTCATGCCTGCTCCAAGAGCGGATCAACACCGATGTTGACGACCGCCGCGGTTCCCGGGGCGGGCCGAAAGCACGGTCTTCTTGTGATCCGCGCCACGAGCGGCTGTGAACGTTAACAAGCGAAGTCACGCTGATCAAGCAGAACTTTTCAGGCCACTTCCTCCAGTGCCGCCGGTGCGGTCAGCACGGCCCGCCCGCGGCGCCGCGGCACGACGACCACCCCGCCGGCCACCGGCCGGTAGGAGCACTTGCGTCGTGGATGAAGGGCGCCTTCATCGACCTCAGGTGGATGAAGG
>NZ_JBEXJN010000010.1:69410-195031 GCF_040609115.1 Lentzea sp. NPDC004782 | reverse complement strand
GCCTTCATCGACCTGACGTGGATGAAGGCGCCCTTCATCGACAACGAGCGCGTCGAGCGCACCGTTCAGGGAGCCTGGTCAGTCCTGCTGCTGCTCCATCACGAGGATGGCGCCGTCGGGGGCGCCGTTGGTGCCGCGCAGCGAGCTGCACACCACGCGCACGAGCACCTCGCGGCCCCGCCGGTTCACCGCGGAGAGCTTGACCTCCTCCATGAACGCGCCGTCGCTCAGCGCCGACCGCACGACCGGGCGCAGGTCGGCCACCGGCAGCCCGATGTCGAGGTTGAGCAGGTGCTCGCCCTCGGCCTCGTCGCGGCGCACGCCCCACAGCTCCTCGGCGCCGCGGTTCCACGCCAGCACCCGCATCTGCACGTCGAGCACGATCACCCCGGCGCGCAACGAGGTCAGTATCGACTCCAGGAACTCGTTGACCCGGTCCAGCTCGCCGGTGCGGTCGCGCAGGGCGTCGTTGATGGTCTGGAGCTCGTCGTTGGTCGACTGCAGCTCCTCGTTCATCGTCTCCAGTTCCTCGTTGGTCGACTGGAGCTCCTCGTTGGTGGTCTCCAGTTCCTCGACCGTGGACTGCAGTTCCTCGTTGGTGGTCTCCAGCTCCTCGTTCGTGGACTGGAGTTCCTCGTAGGCCGATTCCAGCTGGCGGTTCGCGTGTTCGAGGTCCTCCAGCAGCCGGCGCGCGGCGGTGACGTCGTGGAAGACGACCGAGACGCCGAGGATGGTGTTGTCGACCCCCACCAGCGGGTTGACGTGCACCTCGAACCACAGGGACTCGCCGGGGCCGCGCAGCCACTCGACGTCCTCGACCCGCAACGACTTGCGCTCCAGCCTGGCCTGCTCGACGTAGCCGCGCAGCTCGACCGGGCGGTAGGAGATGTCGACGTCGCGCAACGGCCGGCCGACGTCCTTGGCAGACAGCCCGAACGTGTTCTCCGCCTGCCGGTTGACGAGCGCGACGACGTCCTCCGCGGTCACCACGATCTGGGCGACGGGGCTCGCGGAGAAGGCGTGTTCGCGCAACTCGTCCATGCCGCGCAGGTCCACGCGTCGATCGTGGACCATCGCGTGCGAGACGAAGTTCGCCGGGGCGTGTGGACCGGCCGCGGTCTTGCGGAAGATGCGCCGCTTGAGGTCGACGGGGTCGAAGATGCGGCTGTGGCTGAGCAGCATCTCGGCCTTGCCCAGGAACAGCACGCCCTTGGGCACCAGCGCGAAGTGGAACCGGCCGAGGATGCGCGCCTGCGTCTCCTGGTTGAAGTACATCAGCGTGTTGCGGCACACCAGGAGGTCTATGCGCGAGATCGGCGCGTCCTGCACGAGGTCGTTGCGGCCGAAGATCACCGAGCGGCGCAGGTCCTTGCGGAAGCTGTAGCGGCCGTTGTGGTGCTCGAAGTACTTCTCTGCGAACTCGGACGGCATCGACTGCATGTCCCGCTCGACGTAGCTGGCGTGCCGGGCGTGGGTGAGCGCCTCGTCGTCGACGTCGGTGGCGTAGATCTTGACGTTCTGCCGGAACCGATCCGTGCCCATCGCCTCGGCCAGCACGATCGCGAGGCTGTAGGCCTCCTCGCCGGACGCGCAGCCCGCGCTCCACACCCGGATCGGGTCGTCGGGCCCGCGGTCGGCCAGCAGCGCCGGGATCACTTCCTCGCGCAGGTGCGCCCACGCCTCGGGGTCGCGGAAGAACGCGGTGACGTTGATCAGGATCGTGTTGAACAGGACGCTGAACTCGTCGGCGTTGACCTGCAGCTGGTCGATGTAGTCGCCGTAGTCCTCGACCCCGATCTGGCTCATCCGGTGCCGCACGCGCCGCATCAGGCTGGTGCGCTTGTAGCCGGTGAAGTCGAAACCGCGCGACTCCTTGAGGTACTGCAGGACCTCTTCGAAGTCCTGGTCGTGGATGGACTGGCCGTCACTCACACCGGGAGAACCTACTCGCCTTCACGCAGGCCGAGGACCGCCCACACGATCTTGCCGCCGCCGGATGACGGGGCGAAGCCCCACGCGACGCTGATCCTGTCGACCAGCTGCACGCCGCGATGGCCCGGCACGTCCGGCTCCGGCGGCTCCAGCACCGGTGGCGACGGGTCGTCGTCGCGCACCGCGAGGGAGAGACCGCGTGGCCGCAGCTCGATGCGCAGCGTCGACGAGGAACGGGCGTGCCGGACCGCGTTCTCGACGAGCTCGCTCACGACCAGCACGGCGTCGTCGGAGATCTTCTGCAGCTCCCACCGCTCGCAGGCCTCGCGGACGGCCGCGCGGGCCATCATCGGCGCGGCTGGCGAGTCGGGCAGCACGACCCGGCGGAACCGGCGCTCGGGCGGCTGCTCCACGGCCCGCAGCGCCTCCGGGAGGGTTCTGGTCGTCGGGATGAACCGGGAGACACCGCTGGTCCGCAGTTCTTCCAGGTGGTCGTCGACGTCGGTGACCAGGGCCAGCGGGATGCCCGGCCACTGCGAGACCTTCATCCAGACCGTCGTGAACACCGCGAGCATGGCCCTGCTCGGCACCTCGAACCGGTCGTCGAGCCGGACGACCAGCGCGAGCGGCTCGTCCACCGCGAGCTTGAGCAGTCCGTCGCGCAACGAGGCGTACGAGACCAGCTCCAACCGTCCCACCGGCGCTGCGACCAAGACACCGGCCAGGTCTGTCGTCTCGATCCTGATAGCAGTCATGTGCCGGTCTCCTCGCGCACAGCGTCCCGCAACAGATACTTGCGGAGGACCTCGGCCGCCGCCAGCGCTTCCTCCTCCTGGCGGCGGTACCGCTCGACGACGAGGGTGCGTCCGGCGTCGCGGGAGACGTTGACCATGCGGTGCGCGAGAGAGGCTTTCTCGTCGAGCGTGCGCAACGCCGTCCACATGGCGCGCTCCAGGGTGCCGCCCATCGCGTCCATCAGTGCGTCTGCCGTCCATGCGTGCCCGACCAGGCACCGGTACCGGATTCCTTCGCCGGGCATCTCCACCAGTGAGCCCGAGCAGTCGGGGCAGGTGAAGATGGTGGGAGAACCGATCGTGGGGATGTCGCCGTACGCGGCTCCGGCGTCGTCGCGGGCCACCGCCACCTCCATGCGCAGTGCGCCGGACACGGGTTCGGTGATCTTCGGGGTCGCGTACCCGCCGGCGAGGCGGGCCAGCAGCGGGCCGATCTGGGCGACGGGCAGCACGTGGTCGACCTCGACGTGCTGCAGCACGCTCTCCGGCATGCCGGGGTAGACCGCGTCCCCGGGGTCCTGCACCACCGTGACGCCGCCGCGGCTCTTGATCGTCACCATGCCCGCGGTGCCGTCGTCGAGCGCGCCGGACAGGACCACGCCGATCACCGCCCGGCCCCTCGCGAGCGCGGCGGAGCGGAACAACGCGTTCACGGCGGGCCGGTAGCCGTTCTCCGTGGGTCCCTTGGACAGTTGGAGCACTCCGTCGTGCACGACGACGTGGTGGTCCGGGCGTGCGACGTAGATGTGCGCGTTGCGCAGCTCCGCGCCGTCCTCGGCCGTCACCGCGGGCAGCGCGCCGCTGCGCGACAGGATCGACGCCAGCGCCGACGAACCACCGGCGGGCATGTGCAGCACGACGACCACAGCGGCGCGCAGGTCGTGCGGTAGCCCGGCCACCAGCTGGCGCAACGCCTCGACGCCTCCCGCGGAGGCACCGACCACCACCAGGTCCCTGCGCACCGAAGCTCCTCACCCTCGGGGGGTTTCGCTCCGGATACCCGTGGTCACCGGTCTCACACGGCCAGTTCGGCCCTGGCCTTACCTGGAGTGGTGCGGCGCATGCCGGCGCCGACACACCTTCTCACCACCTGCGGCTGTTCGCGCATCAGCCGCAGGCCGCGCCGGATCAGGGTCGGCACCGGCTTGCGGGCCTCGGCGACGTCCCTGGCGAACCGGCGGATGAAGGTGACCGGCGCGCTCGGGGCGAGCACCACCGCGTCCCTGAGCACACCCGCCTCCTTCGCACCCGCCACCAGGAGATCCGCGAACAGGCCCTCGGCGATGAACGCGGGCGCGTCGCCCAGCTCGATCGTCTGCGTGCCGACCGCGCGGTCCTCCCCGATCGAGTACACCGGTGCCTCGGTCTTGCCGGTCTCGGACAGCTCGATGACCGCCGCCAGTGCCTTGTCCGCGTTCCAGGAGCCGATCGCGTCCCAGTCCGCGCGCCCGTGCTCGTCGCGGGGCAGCAGCGGGTCGTCGCCGTCGCGGTAGAAGTCGTCCAGGCGCAGCACGGGCCAGCCGAGGTGGGCGGCCAAGGTCGACTTGCCGGAGCCGGACGGTCCGGCGAGGAGCACTGCGCGGGGGATGGGCACGAGACGCGATTTTCGCACATGACCTAGGCTCGAACGCATGAGCGAAGGTCTGTTCGACGAGGGCCTCTTCGGCGCGACCGACGAGGAGAAGGCCGAGCGCATCGCGGCCAACGCCCCGCTGGCCGTGCGGATGCGTCCGGCCGCGCTGGACGAGGTCGTCGGTCAGGACCACCTGCTCGGACCGGGCGCGCCCCTGCGCCGCCTGGTGGAGGGCGCCACCCCGGCGTCGGTGATGCTCTACGGCCCTCCCGGCACCGGCAAGACGACCCTCGCGACCCTGGTGTCGAAGGCGACCGGACGGCGGTTCGTGGCGCTGTCGGCGTTGTCGGCGGGCGTCAAGGAGGTGCGGGCGGTGATCGACGAGGCCCGGCGCCGGCTGGTGCGGTCGGGTGAGGCGACCGTGCTGTTCATCGACGAGGTGCACCGGTTCTCGAAGACGCAGCAGGACGCGCTGCTGGGCGCGGTCGAGGACCGGATCGTGCTGCTGGTCGCGGCCACCACCGAGAACCCGTTCTTCTCCGTCGTCTCGCCGCTGCTGTCGCGGTCGCTGGTGTTGCAGCTCAAGTCGTTGACCGACGACGACGTGCGCGCGGTGATCCGCCGGGCGGTCTCGGACCCCCGTGGTCTCGACGGCTCGGTGGTGGTGGAGCCGGACGCGGAGGACCACCTCGTGCGGCTGGCCGGCGGTGACGCCCGCCGTTCGCTGACCGCGCTGGAGGCCGCGGCGGACTCGGCGGTGGCGTCGAACTCCGGCGTGATCACCCTGGCGCTGCTGGAGTCCACTGTGGACAAGGCGGCGGTGCGGTACGACCGCGACGGCGACCAGCACTACGACGTGACGTCGGCGTTCATCAAGTCGATCCGCGGCTCCGACGTCGACGCGGCCCTGCACTACCTGGCGCGGATGATCGAGGCGGGGGAGGACCCGAGGTTCATCGCGCGCCGCCTGGTGATCCACGCCAGCGAGGACGTCGGCATGGCGGACCCCACGGCACTCCAGACGTGTGTCGCCGCCGCGCAGGCCGTGCAGCTGATCGGGTTGCCCGAGTGCGCCCTGAACCTGGCGCAGGCCACGATCCACCTCGCCACCGCGCCGAAGTCCAACGCGGTGACGACCGCCATCGGTGCCGCCATCGCGGACGTGCGGAAGGGCGCTATCGGTGCTGTGCCACCGCATCTGCGTGATGGTCACTACGCCGGGGCGGCGAAGCTCGGGAACGCGCAGGGTTACCGGTATCCGCACGACGTTCCGGAGGGCGTGCTGACACAGCAGTACGCGCCGGACGACCTGGTGGGGCGGGACTACTACGAGCCGACCGGCCGCGGTGCGGAACGCGCGGTGGCGGAGCGGTTGCCGCGGCTGCGCCGGGTGATCAGGGGCGAGTAAGTCGCTCGGTGCCCGAACGGAAATCTTGTAGCTTCGGCGAAGTGACGATCAGAGACGACTTCCTGACCACCGCCCGCATCGCCCTGGACCTCCTGCGCCACCAGCAGGTCGCCGACCACTGGGACAAGCCGAGCGCACTGCCCGAGTTCGGCGTCAGCGGCCTCGCCGGCCACCTCGGCTACCAGGTGCTGCCGCTGCCGTCGATGACCACCGCGCCGGTCGGTGACGAGCCGGTCGTCGGCCTGATGGAGCACTACGCGCGGTCGAACTGGACGGACCTGGAGATCGACTCCGAGCTCCACACCCGCATCCGCGCCGGCGGCGAGAAGATCGCGGAGGAAGGCCACGCCGCGTTGTGCGGCCAGTTCGAGCGGGTGCTGGCCGAGCTGGAGAAGACGTTGCCCGGCTTGGACAACCGCCCGGTCCGCATGCCGCACTGGGGCCCGTGGGCCGTGCCGCTCGACGACTACCTGGTGACCCGCCTGATGGAGCTCGTCGTGCACTCCGACGACCTCGCGGTGAGCGTCGGCGCCGACACCCCGGAGTTCCCGCGCTCCGTCAACGAGACCGTGATCGACCTGCTGACCCGCCTGTCGCTCAACCGCCACAAGGCCATCGACATCGTGCGCGCGCTTAGCCGCAAGGAACGTGCACCGCGGGACATCACCGCGTTCTAACGAGGGCAGACCATCAGCAAGGCGAGCTTGTTCGGCAGCATGATCTCGTCGGCGGCCATGAACCCGCCCGCCTCGAACGACCTGATGGCGCGCTTGTTGCGCACGTCGGGCTCCATCACGATCCGCGTGCAGTGCGGATCGGCCTCGAACAGCGCGTCGGTGAGCCGGGGGAGCAGTGACCGCACCAGCCCGCGGTCGGTCATCGCCAGCTCACCGACCGCGAGGGTCAGCCCGAGGTCGTGCGGCCGCGCCTGGTAGCAGTCCGCGACCACGTCGCGCGCCGCCCGGTACACCTCGGCGTGGATGACGGGGCGCCCGTGCCAGCTGATCAGCAGCGGCCGGACGTCGTCACCGCTCAGCTGCCCCCGCAGCTCGGCCTCCCACCGGGGCAGCGTCCAGGCGCGCCGCGCGAACGCCGCCACGTGCGGTGCCTGGTTCCAGCGGTGGATGACGTGCAGGTCGTAGCCGTCCGGCCGGGCGACGCGGGCGTGCCACGGGTCCGTCAGCTCCGGGACCGCGGGAGCGCCCGCGGTGACCTGCCTCCGGTAGGAGTCCAGGTGCGATACCGGCTTCACAGGGCCTCCTGCACGGGGTCAACTTAGGTGTGCCTAACCTCAACTGCGCACAGACGCCGATGTCAAGCCCTCTGTGACCGGTATTTCACAGGCAGTGACGGGTTCGCGTCAATGAGTGGTCCGTTTCAATTGGTTGACCGTGTGTTGCGTACTTTCACGGCATGGCGGAGACGCAGCGCGAACCGGTGCCGCGCGTGGACACCGGCGAGCTCGACGTGGCGCACGCGTTCCTGAAGTTCCAGCGCCACTGCGTGCTCAAGAAGACGGAGGGCCTGACCGAGGAGCAGCTCCGCAGGCCGATGGTCGCCAGCGGCACGTCGCTGCTCGGGCTCGTGCAGCACCTCACCGAGGCCGAGCGGTTCTGGTTCGACCACCACCTCGGCGGCAACGACTGGTCGGAGGCCGACGAGCTGGACATGGCGGTGCCCGCCGGGCTCGCGGCGGAGGAGGTGGTCGAGGCGTACCGCGCGGCGATCGCGGACAGCGACCGGGCCATCGAGGCCGCGGGCGGTCCCGAGGCGCTCATGGCCGTTCCCGTCGACGGCACGCGGAAGTCGTTGCGCTGGATCCTCGCCCACATGACCACCGAGACCGCACGGCACGCGGGTCACGCCGACATCCTCCGGGAGCAGATCGACGGCGTCACCGGTCGCTGAAGATCAACCGCTGTGGCCCCTCATCTGGGTGTCGGACCCACCCGGTAATCTCACCCGCAACCAAGCCACAACGCCGGTCACCAGGAGGATCCGTGTCGCCAGGGCAGATCGCAGCGCTGGTCGCCGCCGGTGCGTTCGTGCTGCTCGTGCTCGTGCTGGCGGTCGTGGCGGTCAAGGCAGCGCGGTTCTTCGACGAGGCCACGATCGCGATGCGCAAGGCGCACGAGAACAGCGACCCGTTGTTCGTCGAGGCCAACACGACGCTGACGCACGTGAACACGCAGCTGGAGCGCGTCGACGGCATCACGGCCAACGCCCGCGCCGTCACCGGCAACGTCTCCGCGCTCACCAGCCTCTTCACCGCCACGCTGGGCGGTCCGCTGGTCAAGGCCGCCGCGCTGTCCTACGGCGTGAGCAAGGCCGTGAAGGCCCGTCGCAGGGCCGCCGAGCAGCCGAACAAGCACGCCAAGCGCCGTCCGGGGCGAGGTGCGAAATGAGCCGCCTCTTCTGGTTCGGGCTGGGTGCCGCGGCAGGCGTCTTCCTCGCGCGCAAGGCCGCCGAGGTCACAAAGCAGGCGACTCCCGCCGGTATCGGCGCTAACGTGGGTGAAGGCCTGCGTGAGCTCGCCGGCGCCATCGGTTCCTTCGGAGCCGAGGTGCGCGCGGGCATGGCCGAACGGGAACAGGAGTTGCAGGAGACCGTGGAACGTCAGACGGGCTTCACGCCGGGGCGTCGAGCGCCCAGGGCGAACGGCAAGCACTAGTCGTTCGCCTCATCAGCGCGCCCTGACAACTCCCAGCCAGAACAAGGAACTTCCCGTGCAGACCCACGAGATCATCAAGCGTTTCCGCGAGCACTTCGAGAAGGCCGGGCACAAGTACATCCCCAGCGCCTCGCTGCTGCTCGACGACCCCAACCTGTTGTTCGTCAACGCCGGCATGGTGCCGTTCAAGCCGTACTTCCTCGGCGAGGCCCCGCCGCCCGCCCCGCGGATGACGAGCATCCAGAAGTGCGTGCGCACGCCCGACATCGACGAGGTCGGCAAGACGACGCGCCACCTCACGTTCTTCCAGATGGCCGGCAACTTCTCGCTCGGCGACTACTTCAAGGAAGACGCCATCCGGCTGGCCTGGGAGCTCGTGACCAAGTCCCAGGACGAGGGCGGCTACGGCTTCGACCCCGAGCGCATCTGGGTGACGGTCTACCTGGACGACGACGAGGCCATCGAGCTCTGGCAGAAGGTCGCCGGGCTGCCGCTGGAGCGCATCCAGCGCCGCGGCATCGAGGACAACTTCTGGTCGATGGGCGTGCCCGGCCCGTGCGGCCCGTGCTCGGAGATCTACTACGACCGCGGCCCCGAGTACGGCAAGGAGGGTGGCCCGGTCGTCGACGAGGACAGGTACCTGGAGATCTGGAACCTCGTCTTCATGCAGAACATCCGCGGTGAGGGTGGCGCCAAGAAGGACTACCCGATCCTCGGCGAGCTGCCGTCGAAGAACATCGACACCGGCATGGGCGTCGAGCGCGTCGCCTACCTGCTGCAGGGCGTCGACAACGTCTACGAGACCGACCTGGTCCGCGCCGTCATCAACAGGGCCGAGGAGCTGTCGGGCCGCAAGTACGGCGACAGCGAGGTCGACGACGTCCGGTTCCGCGTCATCGCCGACCACGCCCGCAGCGGTGTGCTGCTGGTCGGCGACGGTGTCACGCCCGGCAACGAGGCCCGCGGCTACGTGCTGCGCCGCCTGCTGCGCCGCATCATCCGCAGCTCCCGCCTGCTCGGCGTGACCGAGCCGGTGCTGCAGTCCTACGCCGAGGTCGTCCGCGACTCGATGGGCGAGGCCTACCCCGAGCTGGTCAGCGGGTTCGCCCGCATCCAGCAGGTGCTCAAGGCCGAGGAGGACACGTTCCTTCGCACCCTGGACTCGGGTTCGCGGATCTTCGAGAACGCCGCCGCCGAGGTCAAGGCCGACGGCCGCGCCACGCTGCCCGGCGACAAGGCCTTCCAGCTGCACGACACGTACGGCTTCCCGATCGACCTCACCCTGGAGATGGCCTCCGAGGCCGGGCTGAGCGTCGACGAGGACGGCTTCCGCAAGCTGATGGCCGAGCAGCGCGCCCGCGCCAAGGCCGACGCCTCCGCCAAGAAGACCGGCCACGGCGACCAGAGCGTGTACCGCGAGCTGCTGGAGCAGGGCCCGACCGAGTTCACCGGCTACACCGAGCTCGCCTCCGAGGCCACGCTGCGCGGCATCGTGCTGAACGGCCAGCGGATCTCCTCCGCCAAGGAAGGCGACATCGTCGAGGTCGTGCTCGACCGCACGCCGCTGTACGCCGAGTCCGGTGGCCAGGAGTCCGACGCCGGCACGATCGTCACCGGCAACGCCGAGCTGGAAGTGCTCGACGTGCAGAAGGTCGCCCGCAAGCTGTGGGTGCACCAGGTGCGCGTGAAGTCGGGCGAGATCGCCGAGGGCGAGCACGTCGAGGCCCGCGTCGACCCGGAGTGGCGCATCGGTGCCCGCCAGGGCCACTCGGGCACGCACGTCGTGCACGCCGCCCTGCGCCAGGTGCTCGGCCCGTCGGCCCTGCAGAGCGGTTCGTACAACAAGCCCGGCTACCTGCGCCTGGACTTCGCCTGGACCGGTGGCCTGTCGGCCGAGGCTCGCTCCGAGATCGAAGAGGTCTCGAACCTGGCCGTGCGCAAGGACCTGCCGGTCTCCGTGGTCTACACCGACATGTCCGGTGCCCAGGAGATGGGCGCCGTCGCCCTGTTCGGCGAGACCTACGACGAGACCGTGCGCGTCGTCGAGATCGGTGGCCCGTGGTCGCGTGAGCTGTGCGGTGGCACGCACGTCGAGCACTCGTCGCAGATCGGCCCGATCACGCTGCTGGGCGAGTCGTCGGTCGGTTCCGGCGTGCGCCGCCTGGAGGCCTACGTCGGCATCGAGGCCATGCGGTTCCTGGCCAGGGAACGCGCCATCGTGCAGAACCTCTCCGACCTGCTCAAGGTCGGTTCCGACGGTCTGCCCGAGCGGATCGAGTCCCTGGTCGAGCGGCTGAAGGCCGCCGAGAAGGAGCTGGAGAAGGTCCGCGCCGCCCAGCTGCTCGGCAACGCCGGGTCGCTCGCCGACAAGGCCCTGGACGTGCGCGGCCTGTCGCTGGTGGCCCTCGGCCTGGAGGGCGTGCCGGGCAACGACCTGCGCACGCTCGGTGGCGAGGTCCGCAACCGCCTGGGCACCAAGCCCGGTGTGGTGGCCCTGTTCTCGGTCGACGGCGACAAGGTGAGCTTCGTGGTCGCCACCACGGCCGCCGCCCGCGACCTGGGGCTGGCCGCCGGCAAGCTCGTCCCGGTGTTCGGCCCGGCCATCGCCGCCCGCGGTGGCGGCAAGCCGGACCTGGCCCAGGGCGGCGGCACCAACCCGGCCGGCGTTCCCGACGCCATCACGGCTCTCACGAACGAACTGGACAAGGTGCTTGAACAGCGCTGATGTCCCCGGTGTCGACGATCCGGGCCTCGGCAGGAGGCTCGGCGTCGACGTCGGCTCGGTTCGGGTGGGAATTTCTCTCAGCGATCCGGGTGCTTTTCTGGCGACTCCGCTGGTTACCCTCCAGCGTGACGAGAAGCGCGGCTCGGACCTCACCGAGCTCGTACGTCTCGTGGCCGAGCATGACGTCGTCGAAATCGTGGTCGGCCTGCCCAAAACCCTCGCGGGACGGCATGGTCCGGCAGCGGAGGCGGCGGCCGCGTACGCTGCGGCACTGGCCGAACGCGTCGCGCCCGTGCCGGTCCGGCTCAGCGACGAACGGCTGACGACGGTCGTGGTGAGCCGGGTGCTGGCGCAGCGCGGTGTGAAGGGCAAGAAGCAGCGTGCCGTGGTCGACCAGGCTGCAGCTGTCGAGATCCTGCAGTCGTGGCTGGACGCACGGGCACGTACGGTGGCCGCCCGAAAGGACGAGGTGTGAGCGACGATCTCGGGTTGTTCACCGACCCCGACGTGGACGAGCGACGTCCGGTCAAGCGCGACAACAGCGCCCGTGACAAGGCGAAGAAGCGCAAGAAGACCATCCTGTGGCTCGTCGTCGCACTGGTGCTCTCCGCCGGCATGGGCGGCGCCGTCTACGGCTACCGCGAGCTGCGCGGCATCGGCTCCTACGACGACTACCCCGGCAGCGGCGAGACCGACGTCATCGTCGAGGTCCAGGACGGCGACGTGGTCAGCAAGATCGCGTCGACCCTCTACGACAACGGCGTCGTCGCCTCCGCGAGGGCCTTCATCGAGGCCAGCAAGACCGACGCCCGCGTGACGTCGACCCAGCCCGGCTTCTACCTGATGAAGACGAAGATGTCGGGCGAGCAGGCCGTGGCCCGCATGGTCGACCCGAAGACCCGCGTGCCGGCCGTCCAGATCGTCGGCGGCATCAAGCTCACCGACATCAAGGTGGGCGACAAGGTCGTCAAGGGCATCTACTCCCTGCTGGCCGACGCGAGCTGCACGGAGAAGGACGGCGCCAAGAAGTGCCTGACCGTCGACGAGATCAAGGCCGCCGCTGAGCAGACCGACCCGGTCGCGCTGGGCGTGCCGGACTGGGCGCTGGCCGACGTGAAGCGCGCCGAGCCCCAGTACCGCCTCGAAGGTCTCATCATGCGCGGCGTCTACCAGGTCAAGCCGGGCGTCAGCGCCGTCGAGCTGATCCGCAGCGTCATCGTGGCCTCCGTCCAGAAGCTGGCCGGTGCCGGCATCCCCGGCGGCACCGTGAACACCGGCTTCCGCCCCTACGAGATCCTGGTCATGGCCTCGCTGGTCGAGAAGGAAGCCATCGAGAAGGACTTCGCCAAGGTCTCCCAGGTCATCTACAACCGCCTGAAGAAGCCCATGGCGCTGCAGTTCGACTCGACCATCAACTACAAGAACAACCAGCCGCACATCCGCACCTCGGACGCCGACCGCGACAAGCCGGGCCCGTACAACACCTACCTGACCCAGGGCCTCCCGCCGACGCCGATCGGGTCGCCGTCGCAGCAGGCCGTCGCCGCCGCGCTGAAGCCGGAGGGCGGCGACATCCTGTACTTCGTGAAGTGCCAGAAGGACGGCACGTCGTGCTTCGCGACGACGTTCGAGGAGCACAACGCCAACGACCAGAAGGCCCAGCGGGAGGGCATCTACTAGTGCGTCGCGCGGCAGTGATCGGTTCGCCGATCGAGCACTCGCTGTCCCCTGTGCTGCACAACGCCGCTTATGCCGCGCTGGGGCTCGACTGGGAGTACACGCGGCTGGAGTGTTCCGAGGACGGCGTGGCTTCCCTGGTCGCCTCGCTGGGGCCGGAGTGGGCCGGGTTGTCCTGCACCATGCCGACCAAGCGGGCGGCTTTGGCGGTGGCGTCGTCGGTCACCGACCGGGCGTCGGCCGTGGGTGCGGCGAACACGTTGGTGCGCACCGATTCCGGGTGGCACGCCGACTGCACCGACGTGGACGGTGTGGTGGGGGCGTTGCGGGAGAAGGGTTTCCCGGGCGGCTCCACCGGTGTGGTGATCGGTGCCGGTGGGACGGCCACCGCGGTGCTCGCCGGGTTCGCCTCGCTCGGCCTCTCCTCGGTTTCCCTGGTGGTGCGGGATCCCGCGCGTGCGGCCGAGGCCGTGGCCACGGCCGGTCGAGTGGGACTCGCGGCCGAGGTTCTCACACTGTCCTCTGTGGACCTAGACGCGCTGGCCGCCGCGTCGGACGTGGTGGTGTCGACGGTCCCCGCCGAGGCCACGGTGCCGCTGGCGTCCGCGCTGGCCCGTGCGCCGTACGTGCTGGACGTGATCTACCACCCGTGGCCCACGCCGGTGGCCGTCGCGGTCGAGGCTTCCGGGGCGCGGCTGGCGACCGGGCTGGACATGTTGCTGCACCAGGCTTTCGGTCAGGTGGAGCAGTTCACCGGCAAGCCCGCGCCGCAGGACGTCATGCGCTCTGCTCTGGCCGCGGAACTCGCCTCACGGTCCTGACCGCGCTTTGTCCAGAATGGACAGCAGTGCGGCCAGGTCGTCCGGTCCGAGTACCGAAAGCGGGCTGCACTCCACCACGATCCGCAGCACCTCCGAGCGCACCTGCCTGCCCTTGTCGGTGAGGACGAGCGCGCGTGACCGCCGGTCGTGCGGGTCGGGCACGCGTTCGACCAGTCCCCGTGCGGCGAGCTGGTCCGCGACGAAGGACAGGTTGGGCGCGTTGCAGTACAGGCGGCCGGCCACGACCTTCATCGACGGCGGCTCCTCGTGGGGGTCCAGCACCCACAACGCCTGAGCGGTCGCCGTGGTCAGGCCCAGCTCCGCGAGCGGGGCGGAGATCGCCGCCTCGGTGCGCATGACCACCTCGCGCACGGCCTCCACGGCCGCGGCCTGATCCTGTTCGCCCATGGCCGCATTCTATCCGCTTGCTTCGAGACTCGAACTTGTTATGCTGCGGCCAAGATACTTCGAGACTCGAACGATTGGAGTGTGCCGTGCACTCGTTCGCAGGCACCACCGCACTGGTCACCGGTGCGTCCAAAGGCATCGGTCGCGCCTGCGCGCTGGAACTGGCCCGCCGGGGCGCCGACCTGGTGCTCGTCGCGCGCAGCACCGCGTCGCTGGACGAGCTGGCGGCTGAGATCCGCGCCGCACACGGCGTGAAGGCCGAGACCATCGGCGCTGACCTCGCGGACGCCGCGGGTCCCCGAGCCGTGGCCGACGCCGTCGCCGACCGCGGCCTGACGATCGACCTGCTGGTCAACAACGCGGGCTCCGGCGCGGTAGGCCCGTTCTTCGAACGCCCCTTCGCGCCGAACAGCCAGTCGGTCGCCGTCAACGTCACCGGGCTGATGGAGCTGACGAACCTGTTCGGCCGCGACATGGTGGCCAGGGGAGCGGGAGGCATCATCAACGTGGCGTCCACGGCGGCGTTCCAGCCGACGCCCTACATGGCCAGCTACGGCGCCACGAAGGCGTTCGTCCTCTCGTTCACCGAAGCCCTCGCGGAGGAGCTGCGGGGCACCGGCGTGCGGATCATGGCCGCGCATCCCGGAGCGACCGCCACCGGGTTCTTCGACGGCACGACGGCCACGATGGACGCCCGTGTGACCGATTCACCGGAGTCGGTCGCCGCCCGCACGCTCGACGACTTCGCGCGCGGCCGCGTCACCTCCTATCCCGGTCGCACCGCGCACCGGCTGATCACCCTGGTGGCACGCGTGCTGCCGCGTCGCACGGTCGCCAGGGCCGCCGCCGCGCTCAACCGCAAGCTCGGCTTCGACGCCGCGGCCGACCTGCCCGCCACCGCGGCTAAGGGCAGTTGACGCCGGTGGCCGGCACGCCTTCCAGCTTGGCCCGGCTCGCGACCGCCGTGCAGTACAGCTGGAACTGCGCCATCTTCGTCAGCGGCGCCATGTCCTCGGGCAGCACGAGCACGTTCGACACCGCGTACACCCGCGACGACGAGACAGGCACCTCGGTCACCAGGCCCAGCTTCCCCTCCTCGTCGGTGGGGCCCGCGACCAGCAGGTTGACGGCGGTGGCGGTGTCAACGTCGCCGGAGTGGGCACGCGTTCGCCGCACCAGCTGGTCGTGCCCGGCCGTGAGCAGGTAGATGGTCACCTCGTGCGAGGAGACGGTCGGGGCCTCCGCACCGCTGAGCACCGGGGTGGGGCGCACGCCGCACGCGGACAGGGTCACCAGGGCAAGCGCAAGGTGAAGACCGCGCCGCCCGCGGGGTCGTTGGCCGCTTCGATGGTGCCGCCGTGCAGGCGTGCGTTCTCCCATGCGATCGCCAATCCCAGTCCGCTGCCCTCGGAACGGGAGCGGGCCGTGTCTGCCTTGTAGAAGCGGTCGAAGATGTGGGGCAGGGCGTCCGGTGGGATGCCGGGGCCGTGGTCGGACACCTCGATGACACCAGGACGCACGGTGATCCGCACGGGCGCGCCGCCGTGCTTGAGGGCGTTGCCGACGAGGTTGGCGACGATCACGTCGAGGCGGCGGCGGTCCACCCGGCCCGTGATGCCGTCCGGCAGACAGGCCTGCACCGAGGTGGCCCAGCCGCGGGCGGCCAGGCAGTCGCGGACGGCGGTGCCGATGTCCCACTCGTCGAGCTCCAGGACGTTGCGGCCCTCGTCGAAGCGCGAGATCTCCATGAGGTCGTTGACGAGACGGGTGAGCTTGCGCGTCTCGGTCGAGACCAGCCGGGCCGCCACGGCGGTGTCGGGCGGCAGGGACCCCGCGTCCTCGTCCAGCACGGCGGTCACGGCGTTCATGGCCGTCAGCGGCGTGCGGAGCTCGTGCGACACGTCGGCCACGAACCGTCTGGAGGCCGCCTGGGATGCCTCCAGCTGCTCGGCGGCGCGGTTGAACGTGCGGGCCAGGTCGGAGAGCTCGTCGGAACCGCGTTCGTCGACACGGGTGTCCAGCCGTCCGGAACCGAGGGCGCGGGCCGCGGCGCCCAGGCGGCGCACCGGGCGCAGGACGCCGCGCGCGGTGAACAGCGCCAGCCCGAGGGCCAGCGGCAGCACCAGGCTCACGCCCACCCAGGCGGCCTTCGCGAAGCTGTCGATGGCGCGTTGCGGGCCGCCCAGCGACGACATCGCCCACACCTCGACACCGGTGCTGGAACCGTCGGCACGCAGCAGCGGGATGCCGATGACCACGTACGGCTCGGCCAGGTCCGTGCGGCGCTGCCAGATGACGGTCCTGCTCGACTTCAACGCCGTGCGCATCTCCGCGGGGATGGTGCTGGAGAGGTCCGGTCCGCTGTGGGCGCGAAGCCCTTCGTAGCTGACGAAGGCGGTACCGCGCAGGTAGGACGCGAACTTGTCGAGGTCCTGCTGCGCCGGCGGCACGGTCAGCTTGGGCGCGTAGTCGCGGACGTCCTTGACCAGCGGGTTCATGAAGCCGTCCTGCGCGTCCTCCAGCAGCAGGTTGCGGGCCGTCGCGTAGGAGGCACCGGCCGCGGCCACCGCGCCCAGCAGGGTCAGCAGCCCGAACGCGGCCATCAACCGGGGGCGCAGGCCGCGCAGCAGCGACCTCATCGCGGGCCGAAGCGATAGCCGAAGCCGCGCACCGTGTGGACGTAACGGGGTTCGGACGGCACGTCCTCGATCTTGGCGCGCAGCCGTTGCACGCAGGCGTCGACGAGCCGGGAGTCGCCGAGGTAGTCGTGCTCCCAGACCGCTTCGAGGATCTGCTGGCGGGTCAGCACGCGGCCCGGTGTGCGGGACAGCTCCAGCAACAGCTTCAGCTCGGTCGGGGTCAGCGCGACCTGCACGTCGTCCTTGAGCACCTGCAGGCCGGCGCGGTCGATCACGAGCGAGCCGTGGCGTTCCACCGTGGACGGTTCGGAGACGGTCCGGCGCAGCACGGCGCGGATGCGGGCCTCCAGCACGCGCGGCTCGACGGGCTTCACCACGTAGTCGTCCGCGCCCGCCTCCAGGCCCGCGACCACGTCGAAGTCGTCGCCGCGCGCGGTCAGCATGATGATCGGCACCTCGGCCTGCGCGCGCATGCGGCGGCACGTCTCGAAGCCGTCGATGCCCGGCAGCATGATGTCCAGCACGACGATGTCGGGACGGGACTCGCGCAGCCGTTCCACACCTTCCTCGCCCGTTCCCGCGGCCCGGACGTCATGACCCTGGCGGCGCAGCGCCAGACCGAGACCTTCGCGCACGGACGGGTCGTCCTCGACCAGCAACACCATCGCCACGAGATCCATTATCGGCGGGGGAGGGCACCTGTGCCGTTTCTGTAGCGGAACCATGACATGGCGTGGACGCTCCCGTCGAGCGGCACGCGGAGTCTCGGCAGCATGGCCGGAAGCTTGGTGGGGTTCCTCTTCACGTACTTCGCGCTGGTGTGGACGTCGTTCGGGCAGAAGGCGGAGAACGCCGCGTTGCCCGAGCTGTCACTGCAGCGTTCCTGGGCGTCCAACGTGGACATGGCGATCCTCGTCGCCGCCGTCCTGGTGGTCCTGGTCGCGCGGAAGAAGTCGTTGCCGCCGTTGCTGGTGCTCGGCGGTTCGGTGTTGCTCGCGCAGGTGCTGAAGCTCCACGTGCTGGTCCGGCCCGAGCTGGACGAGGACGCCGTGCTGGTGCACAACAGCTTCCCCAGTGGACACACGACGGCCGCGGTGGCGTCGGTGATCGCGGTGATCATGGCCGTGCCGCGGCGGTTCGCGGTGTGGGTCGCGGTGCCGGGCGCGATCGGCGCGGGCGCGGTGGCGGCGGAGACGGTGTCGCTCGGCTGGCACCGGTTCAGCGACACGCTCGGCGCGGCGCTGCTGGTCTCGACGCTCGCGTTCCTGGTGCTGCGCGGGTGGACCGCGGGGCTGGTCGTGCCGCCCGCGCTCGCCGCGGGCGGGGTGTGGCTGATGGTGACGTACCCGCAGGCCACGCCGTCGATCTTGGCCGGCGTCGTGACCGCGGGTGTCGTCCTGCACTTCGGGTGGGCCGTGAGCGGACGC
The DNA here is from genome assembly GCF_040609115.1 of Lentzea sp. NPDC004782. Taxonomy (NCBI): domain Bacteria; kingdom Bacillati; phylum Actinomycetota; class Actinomycetes; order Pseudonocardiales; family Pseudonocardiaceae; genus Lentzea; species Lentzea sp. NPDC004782. Next base: position 176,956 of record NZ_JBEXJN010000010.1, on the reverse strand, counting down.
CCCGGCGCCCGCTCACGACCTGACTCACTCGTCGTGGTCGGTGGCGATCAGTTCGGCGATGGCGTCGAGAGCGTCGTCCGCTCCGTCCCCGTCGGCGCTGAGCACCACCTCGTCACCGTGCATGGCGCCGAGGGTCATCAGACCCAGCACACTCGCCGCGTCCACGGCTTCGCCGCCGTCCTTGCGGATGGTGACCGTCACCGACTGGTCGGCGGCGGCCTTCGCCAGCAGTGCGGCAGGCCGGGCGTGCAGTCCGACCTTGCTGGCCACGGTGACCCGTCGCTCGGCCATGATGGTTCCTCTCGGTAGAACTGGTTGTGCTGGTTACTTCTCGGACGTGGCGGGCTTCTCGCTCGCCGAGCCGACGATGCTCTCGTCCGCCTCCGGCGACTCGTCGTCCTCGCGGCCCGGCGTCTTCAGGTTCCACTTGGTGATGACCCAGCGGAACAGGAAGTAGTAGACCACCGCGTAGATCAGGCCGAGGATGATCAGCAGCCACGGCTTGGTCGCGATGTTCCAGTTCAGGATGAAGTCGATCGCACCGGCCGAGAACGAGAACCCGTCGTGGGCGCCCAGCGCGTTCGAGATCGCGAGCGAGGTGCCGGTCAGCACCGCGTGGATCACGTACAGCGGCCACGCCACGAACATGAACGCGAACTCGAGCGGCTCCGTCACACCGGTGATGAACGCGGTGAGCGCGGCGGAACCCATGATGCCACCGATGATCTTGCGCTGGTTCGGCCGCGCGGTGTGCACGATCGCGAGCGCGGCGGCCGGCAGGGCGAACATCAGGATCGGGAAGAAGCCGGTCTGGAACGTTCCGGCGGACGGGTCGTGCGCGAGGAAGCGCGGGATGTCGCCGGTCTTGCCGTTGAATTCGCCGAACTGGAACCACACGACGTTGTTGATGATGTGGTGCAGGCCGAGCGGGATCAGCAGGCGGTTGATCGTGCCGTAGATGAACGCGCCGATGACCGTGCTGCCGGTGACCCACTGCCCGAGCGCGGTGATGCCCGCGTTGAACCACGGGTAGACCAGGCCCAGCACCACGCCGACGACGATCATGACACCGGCGACGACGATCGGCACGAAGCGGCGGCCACCGAAGAACGCGAGGTACGGAGGCAGCTTGATGCGGTGGAATCGCTGCCACAACAACGCGGTCAGGATGCCGACGACAATACCGCCGAGCACCCGGTAGTCGATCAGGACCGGCTTGGCGCCCGCCCCGGTGGGCTGGTCCAGGACCAGCGGCGACAGGGCCTTGAAGATGCTCGTCAGTACGGTGTAGCCGACGACGGCGGCGAGCGCGGTCGAACCGTCACCGCGCCGGGCGAACCCGACGGCGATGCCGACCGCGAACAGCAAGGCGAGGTTGCTGAACAGCGCGTCGCCCGCCGCGCCGATCACCGCGGCGACGGCGTTCCAGCCGAGACCGTCCTTGCCCAGCAGGTCGTCTTGACCGAAGCGGAGCAGGAGACCTGCCGCGGGCAGCACGGCGATCGGCAGCATGAGGCTGCGACCGAAGCGTTGCAACGTGGCGAGGCCCTTGATCTCACGCCCACCGGTCTGTGCGGCGTTGGTGCTCATCGGGTACCTCCCTTGGCGGAGTTCGGTCCGGTCCCCGGGACGGTCCGGTCCAGTTGCATGGTCACCTGGTAGAGATCGCCCCGGTACCAGGAAGTCACGTCTTCACACGGCCGCCCCTGAGAGCTGGCGACCCTTCTGAACACGAGCAGCGGACTGCCCTTGCGGACGTCGAGCGCCTTCGCCGTCTCGGCGTCTGCGGTCTCGGCCCACACGGTCTGCCTCGCCTCGTCGAGCTGCACCCCGTACTTCGCCGCGAAGAGCTCGTAGAGCGACCCGGTCAGGTCGCACCGGTCGAGCTCCGGCAACAGGTGCGGGCTGTACCAGCCGGCCTCCAGCGCCAGCGGCGCCCCGTCGGCCCTGCGCAGCCGCACCACGCGGTAGGCGTACTCGTCGGCGTCGAGCCCCAGCGAGGCCTTCGAACCGGGCGTGCCCTGCCCGCAGCTGATCACCTCGGTGCTGGGCTCCAGCCCGCGAGCCTTCATCTCCGAGGTGAACGAGGCGAGGAAGAGCTGCAGGTCGTAGCGCCGCCGCGCGGTGAACGTCCCGCGCCCCTTGGCCCTGGTGAGCAGCCCTTCGGCGACCAGTTGGCCGACGGCGGCCCGCACGGTGATGCGGGACACCCCGTACCGCTCGGCGAGGTCGCGTTCGGACGGAATGGGCGAGCCGGGCGCGAGGTCGTGCTCGGCGAGCCGGCGCAGGATCTCGCGGAGCTGCGCGTGCTTGGGCTTGGGCCCGTCCACGATCTCGTGCATTCGCTCACCTCCTCGCAGTGGTACTTTCCGGTCTAGACCAGTTGGTGCGGGAGAATGCTCCGCGCACCGAGCGGGTGTCAACCGCTGTTACGGGAACGAGAGGTACGAACGTGGCTGACGACAAGGCGCAGAAGATCATCGACGCGCTGGGCGGCGCGTCCAACATCGTCGAGATCGAACCGTGCATCACCCGCCTGCGGTGTGAGCTGGAGGACGGCTCAGTGGTCGACGAGAAGGCCCTGAAAGCGTTGGGGGCACACGGAGTCATGCGCTCCGGCAACGTCGTCCAGGTCGTCGTCGGCCCCGAGGCGGACACCATCGCGTCGGACATCGAGGACCTCCTGTGAGCCTCCGCGTCGGCAGCCCCGTGGCCGGCCGCGTGGTCGCGCTCTCCGCCGTGCCGGACCCGGTCTTCTCGCAGGCGATGGTCGGCCCCGGCGTGGCCGTCGAGCCCGCTCGTTCCCGCGCGGACGTCGTCTCGCCCGTCGACGGCACCGTGGTGACGCTGCACCCGCACGCGTTCGTGGTGGCCACTTCGGACGGCGCCGCGGTCCTGGTCCACCTGGGCATCGACACCGTGAAGCGCAAGGGCGAGGGCTTCGAGCTGCACGTGGTCAAGGGCGAGCAGGTGCTGGCCGGTCAGCGGATCGTGACCTGGGACCCGGCCGAGGTGGAGGCGGCGGGGTTCGCCCCCATCTGCCCGATCATCGCTCTCGACGCCGCCGCCGAGTCGCTGGGCGACCTCGCGCTCGACGTGGACGTGGCCGCGAACGACGCCCTCTTCGACTGGTCCCGCTGACACCGCCGGACCGCACGCGGGGCCCTTGCGTGCGCCAGGAGTGCACGAAAGCTCCCCGCGTGCACTGGTGGGCGGCTGGTGTGGTGGTTGTCTGCGTGTGCCGTGCTGGGCTTGCTGGACGGCACGCGGGGCCCTTGCGTGCGCCAGGAGTGCACGGAAGCTCCCCGCGTGCTCGGTGCGCGCGTTCCCGATCTTGTCGGTGGTGCCCGCTAGGTTGGGTTGCGAGGGGATCCCCGGCCGGGGGTACCCCTGCGCGAGCCCGCCGCGCCACCGGTTCGGGCGTTTTCCCAGCCCGAACCGGGGCATCGTGAGCCCGTGCGTGAACGGACCGTTCACGACCGGTCGCGATTTGTGCCCCGGTCGTACCGAGCAGGACCGTGGTGCCATGACCACGGTCCTGCTCGCGTCCGTCCTGAGTTCGCTGTGGACGGTCGCCGCCGTCCTCGACGCACCACCCTCGTCGTACCTGCTGGCCTGGTTCGGCATCGTGCTCGCGCTGATCGACCTGCGGCACCACCGGTTGCCGGACGCGCTGACCCTCCCTCTGGGCGCCGGGCTGCTGCTCCTGCAGTCCCATCGGCTGGGAGAAGCCGCGTTCGGAGCGGCGGTCTTCGGCGGCGCTCATCTCGCCATCCGGGCGTGGCGTCCCACGATGATGGGCGGTGGTGACGTGAAGCTCGCCGCCGGTCTCGGCGCCACCCTCTCGCTGCCGTTGCTCCTACCTGCGGCGATCCTGTCCAGTACGGTCACGCTCGCCCTCGCCGCGGCGAAACGCGGCAGAGCGGTCCCGCACGGGCCGGGGTTGCTGGCCGCCACCTGGGCGTTGACGACGCTGTGAAAGGATTGTGGACGTGCTGCGCTGGATCACCGCTGGAGAGTCACACGGACCCGCTCTCGTCGCCGTCCTGGAGGGCATGCCCGCCGGTGTCGAGGTGACGACCGACGACCTCGTCACCCAGCTGGGGCGACGCAGGCTGGGTTTCGGGCGAAGCCCGCGCATGGGGTTCGAGCAGGACGACGTCGAGATCCTCGGCGGCGTGCGCCACGGCAAGACCCAGGGCGGCCCGATCGCGGTCACCATCGGCAACTCCGAGTGGCCGAAGTGGCAGACCGTCATGTCCGCGGACCCGGTCGACCCGAGCCTGCTCAAGCCGACCGGCCGCAACGAGGCCCTCACGCGGCCCCGGCCCGGTCACGCCGACCTGCCCGGCATGCAGAAGTTCGGCTTCGACGAGGCCCGTCCCGTGCTCGAACGCGCGTCCGCACGGGAGACCGCGGCCCGCACGGCGCTGGGCACGGTGGCGCGGCAGTTCCTGCAGCAGCTGCTGGGCGTGCAGATCCTCAGCCACGTCGTGTCGATCGGCAGGGCGGAGACGCCCGAGGACAGCGCCCTGCCCACGCCGGACGACCTGGCCGCGATCGACTCCTCGCCGGTGCGCTGCTTCGACCAGCGCGGCACCGACGCGATGGTCGCCGAGGTCGAGGCCGTGAAGGACGCCGGTGACACGGTCGGCGGCGTCATCGAGGTGCTCGCCTACGGGTTGCCGCCGGGCCTCGGCTCGCACGTGCACTGGGACCGCCGCCTCGACGCCCGCCTGGCCGCAGCGCTGATGGGCGTGCAGGCCATGAAGGGCGTGGAGATCGGCGACGGGTTCACGTCGGCGCGCCGGTGGGGTTCCCAGGCGCACGACGAGATCGACCGCGGCAGCGGCCCGGTCGGCGTCACGCGCCGGTCGAACCGGGCCGGTGGTCTTGAAGGCGGCATCACCAACGGCGAGGTCCTCCGTGCCCGCGTGGCGATGAAGCCCATCTCGACCGTGCCGCGCGCACTGTCCACTGTGGACGTCCGCACCGGTGAGCCCGCGGTCGCGATCCACCAGCGTTCCGACGTCTGCGCCGTGCCTCGCGCCGGTGTCGTGCTGGAGTCGGTCGTCGCCCTGGTGCTCGCCGAGGCCGCGCTGGAGAAGTTCGGCGGCGACTCGCTCGACGAGACGCGCCGCAACGCCCACGCGTACCTGAAGGCGCTGGAAGCCCGCTGGGAGGGCATGTGAGCCCGAAGTTCGTCGTGACCGGTCCTCCCGGGGCCGGCAAGACCACGGTCAGCGAGCTGCTGGCCAAGCGGCTGGGCCTCGTGTTCCGCGACACCGACGCCGACATCGTCGAGGCCACCGGCAGAGCGATCGGGGACATCTTCACCGAGGACGGCGAGCCGGCTTTCCGCGCGATGGAAGAGGAAGCGGTCGCCAAGGCGCTCGCGGAGCACGACGGCGTGCTGGCTCTCGGCGGCGGTGCGATCCTGTCGCAGCGGACCCGCGAGCTGCTCAAGAACCACACGGTCGTGTTCTTGAACGTCGGCATGGCCGAGGGCGTGCGCCGCACCGGGCTGTCGACCGCGCGCCCGATGTTCTCCGGTGTCAACCCGCGCGCCACGTTCAAGGCGTTGCTGGACGCGCGCCTGCCGCTGTACCGCGAGGTCGCGACGATCGAGGTGCTGACCGACGCCCTCGACCCGGAGCAGGTGACCGACGCGGTGATCAAGGGAGCCAGCGAATGACCGAGCCCGTCCGCATCCGGGTCGCCGCCGAGAAGCCCTACGACGTGGTGATCGGCCGCGGCCTGCTCGGTGACATCGTCGAGTTCCTCAAGGGCACGGCCAAGATCGCGATCGTGCACCAGCCGACGCTCGCCGCGACCGCGCAGGTGCTGGTCGACGAGCTCAAGGCCGTCGGTGCCGACGCGCACCGCGTCGAGGTCCCCGACGCCGAGGACGGCAAGGACCTCGCCGTCGCGGGCTTCTGCTGGGACGTGCTGGGCAAGATCGGTCTGTCGCGCCAGGACGCCGTCGTGGGCCTGGGTGGCGGCGCGGTGACGGACCTGGCGGGCTTCGTCGCGTCCACGTGGATGCGCGGCGTGCGCCTGGTGAACATCCCGACCACGCTGCTCGGCATGGTCGACGCGGCGGTCGGCGGCAAGACCGGCATCAACACCGACGCGGGCAAGAACCTCGTCGGCACCTTCTACGAGCCCGACGCCATCTTCGTCGACCTCGCGACGCTGGAAACCCTGCCGCGCAACGAGCTCGTCGCCGGCATGGCCGAGATCGTGAAGGGCGGCTTCATCGCCGACCCGGTGATCCTCGACCTGATCGAGGCCGACCCGGCCTGGGCGCTGGACCCCACCGGCGAGGTGCTCGCCGAGCTGGTCCGCCGCAAGATCCAGATCAAGGCCGACGTGGTGACGAGCGACCTGCGCGAGTCGTCGCTGCGCGAGATCCTCAACTACGGCCACACCCTCGGTCACGCCATCGAACGCCGCGAGCGCTACCGCTGGCGCCACGGTGCCGCGATCAGCGTGGGCCTGGTCTTCGCCGCCGAGCTGGCCCGCCTGGCCGGCCGCCTCGACGACGAGACCGCCGACCGTCACAAGCGCGTGCTGGAGCTGCTCGGCCTGCCGACCTCCTACGACCCGGACGCCCTCCCGCAGCTGATGGAGGGCATGAAGGTCGACAAGAAGAACAAGGCGGGCGTGCTGCGGTTCGTCGTGCTGGACGGCCTCGCCAAGCCGGGCCGTCTCGAAGGCCCCGACCCGGCGCTGATCGCCGCCGCCTACTCCGCCGTCGCCGCGGAGCCGTCCACCGGTTCGGGGAAGGTGCTGCTGTGAGGGTTCTCGTGCTCAACGGGCCGAACCTGGATCGGCTCGGCACCCGCGAGCCCGCGGTCTACGGCAGCACCACGTACGCCGACCTGGTCGAGATGTGCGTGGCCGAGGGCAAGGAGCTCGGCTTCGACGTCGAGGTCCGCCAGACCGCCCACGAGGGCGAGATGGTCGGGTGGCTGCACGAGGCCGCCGACGCCTCGGTTCCCGTGGTGCTGAACGGCGCCGCGTGGACGCACTACTCGATCGCGGTGCGCGACGCGTGCTCGCAGCTCACGGCACCCCTGGTCGAGGTGCACATCTCGAACATCCACCAGCGCGAGGAGTTCCGGCACCACAGCTACATCTCGGCGATCGCGAACGGCGTGATCGTCGGGCTCGGCGTGGAGGGCTACCTGCTGGCGCTGCGCTGGCTGGCGCTCAAGGGCCGTGCCTGACCGCGGAGCGCTGCACCACGTCGAGCTGTGGGTGCCGGACCTGGCCCGCGCCGAAGCCTCGTTCGGCCGACTCTTCGCGGACCTCGGCTGGACCGAGCACCAGCGCTGGAGCGCGGGCGTGAGCTGGAAGCTGGGCGCGACCTACGTCGTGGTGGAGCAGTCCCCGGCGCTGACAGGTCCACACGATCGGATGAAAGCGGGCCTGAACCACCTCGCCCTGCACGCCGGTACCCGCGAGGACGTGGACCGCCTCACGGGCGTTGCCCAGCGCAACGGCTGGCGGCTGATGTTCGCCGACCGGCACCCGTTCGCCGGCGGCGAGAACCACTACGCGGCGTTCCTGGAGAACGAGGACGGCTTCGAGGTCGAACTGGTGGCGGATTTCCCGGTCCCGTGACCGGTTCGTCTGCGAGGATGCCGCGCGTGCCGAGACTGCTGATCGCCGCCGTCGCGCTCCTGCTGGCCGGGTGCGATGCCGCCCCGTCCACCAGCACACCCCCGACCTCGCAGAAGCCCGCGGAACGGCCGTCGGACGCGGACCTGCAGGCACGGTGGTGGACGTGGGCGTTGTCGACGCCGCGGGAGCGCAACCCGGTCGCCGACCCGACCGGGCAGTTCTGCGCCCAGAGCCAGCCGAAGGACCTCTGGTTCTTCGCCGGGACGTTCGGCGGCAAGGCGGACCGCAAGTGCGAGGTGCCGCCCGGCCGGCCGCTCGCCGGGCCCGCGGTCAACCTGTACGCCGCCGACGCGGCCGACTGCGAGAAGTTCATGGCCACGGCGAAGGGTTCGGTGACGCTCGACGGCCAGATCGTGGAGCTGCGGCGGGTCGACCCGGTCGGGGTCACGTTCGACGTCGCGCCGGGCAACGTGATCGGGGAACGCGCCGGGCGCGTCGCGGCCAAGGCGTGCGGGCTGTGGGCGTGGCTGCCGCCGCTGGCCGAGGGCGAGCACGAGCTGCGGATCGAGGGCGAGTCGAGCGGCTTCTCGACCTCGGCCGTCTACCGGCTCACCATCCGTGCGGGGGACTAGCGGCGCGCCGAGTCCTTCTGCGCGAGCAACCCACCGAGCAGCATGCCGACCCCGGCCGGCGCCAGGATCAGCAGCGCCGTGAAGGCCGCCCCGCCCGTCAACGCCACCCACAGCGCTTCCTGCCCGGTCTGGTCGACCAGCAGCGCCGACCCGATGACGCCCAGCGCCCCGGCGAACGGCCCCGCTATCAGCGCGGCGATGAACCACTGCATGCCGCGTGACGGCAGGTCGCGCAGCGTGTCGACCGCGCCCCACAGCACCGCGGCGGCGATCAGCAGACCGATCGCGATGGGACCGACCGAGGTCGCCTCGGGACTGCGGACCGCCACCGCCGACACACCGGTCTGCACGGCTCCGTGGAGCAACCCCATCCACAACGCACGGACGAACCAAGGACGCATGCGGACAGCTTAGGACTGGCCGTACGCTGCGAGTCATGTCGTCGTACGCCGCACGCCGCACCGCACTGCGCCAGGAGCTCCAGGCCACGAACCTGGACGCGCTGCTCGTCACGAACCTCCTGAACGTCCGGTACCTGACGGGGTTCACCGGATCGAACGCCGCGGTGCTCATCGACGCCGTGAGCGACGACAAGACGGTGTTCTGCACGGACGGGCGTTATCTGACGCAGTCGGCCAGGCAGGTGCCGGACCTGGAGCGGCTGATCGACCGGCCGTGCGACCTCGCGCTGGCCGCCAGGGCGAAGGGCAGGCTCGGGTTCGAGAGCCACCACGTCACGGTCGACGGCCTCGAAGCCCTCACCGCGGCCGCGGAGAAGGCGGAGCTGGAGAAGGCGAGCGGCCTGGTCGAGAAGCTGCGGCTGGTCAAGGACGAGGTCGAGATCGAGGCGCTGCGGATGGCCTGCGCTGCGGCGGACCGCGCGCTGGCGGCGTTGATCGGGCACGGCGGACTGCGCCCCGGCCGCACCGAACGCGAGGTCGCGCGCGAGCTCGAGAGCCGCATGCTCGACCACGGTGCGGAAGGGCCGTCGTTCTCCTCCATCGTCGCGTTCGGCGCGAACTCGGCGGTGCCGCACCACGCGCCGACCGACGCGACGCTGCACCAGGGCGACTTCATCAAGCTCGACTTCGGTGCCCTCGTCGACGGCTACCACTCCGACATGACCCGCACGCTGGTGCTCGGCAAGCCCGCCGACTGGCAGCGCGACCTGTACGACCTGGTCGCGCGGTCGCAGGCGGCCGGGCGCACCGCGCTGAAGCCGGGGGTGAGCGTGAGCGAGGTCGACCACGCGTCGCGCGAGGTGATCGAGAAGGCCGGGCACGGCAGCGAGTTCGTGCACGGCCTCGGGCACGGGGTCGGGCTGGAGATCCACGAGGCACCGGCGTTGTCGAAGGTGGGTGACGGTACACTTTCGGCCGGTATGGCGGTCACCGTCGAGCCCGGCGTGTACTTGTCGGGGCGGGGCGGAGTCCGCATCGAGGACACCCTCGTGGTGCGCGAAAGCGGGCCGGAGCTCCTCACCCTGACCACGAAGGAACTCGTGGTCGTCTGACACCCCGTCCAATCACAGGAGAAATTCCACCGTGGCCACCACGAACGACCTGAAGAACGGCCTGGTGCTGAACCTCGACGGCCAGCTGTGGACCGTCACCGCGTTCCAGCACGTCAAGCCCGGCAAGGGTGGCGCCTTCGTGCGCACGACCCTCAAGCACGTGCTGACCGGGAAGGTCGTCGACAAGACCTTCAACGCGGGCACCAAGGTCGAGACCGCCACCGTGGACAAGCGCGGCATGACCTACCTGTACAAGGAAGGCACCGACTTCATCTTCATGGACGGTGACACCTACGACCAGATCCCGGTTCCGTCCGAGACCGTCGGTGACGCCGCGAACTACATGCTGGAGAACCAGGAGGCCGTCGTCGCCACGCACGAGGGCGTGCCGCTGTTCGTCGAGCTCCCGACCTCGGTCGAGCTCGTGATCGAGCACACCGACCCCGGCCTGCAGGGCGACCGCTCCACCGGTGGCACCAAGCCCGCGCGGCTGGAGACCGGCGCCGAGATCCAGGTCCCGCTGTTCGTGACGACCGGCGAGAAGATCAAGGTCGACACCCGTGACGGCCGGTACCTCGGCCGCGTCAGCGACAAGTAATGGGCGCTCGCAGCAAGGCCCGCAAACGCGCGGTCGACTTCCTCTACGAAGCCGATCTGCTCGGCAGCGACCCCGTGACGCTGCTGGCTTCGCGGGTCGGGTCCCCGGACGTGCCGCCGGTGAACGACTACACGGTGACGCTCGTCGAGGGCGTCACCGCGAACCGCGCGCGCATCGACGACCTCATCTCGGAACACGCCGAGGGCTGGACCCTGCAGCGCATGCCGGCGGTCGACCGCGCGGTGCTGCGGATCGGTCTGTACGAGCTGCTGTGGGCGGCCGACGTGCCGGACGCGGTGGCCATCGACGAGGCCGTGGAGCTGGCCAAGGGCCTGTCCACGGACGACTCGCCGCGCTTCGTGAACGGTGTGCTCGGCCGGATCGCGGTCATCGCGGACCAGCTGCGCGCCGTGCTCTGAGCTCGATGAAGGGAACCTTCCTCCACGTCAGGTGGAGGAAGGTTCCCTTCATCGTTTTTCAACTCGGGCGCGCCCAGCCCCGGCGTTCGCCCTCGCCGATCAGCTGCATGGCCGCCTCGAAGAGGGCCGTCGAGCCCTCGCCGATGACCTTCTTGCGGCTGCGCACGTCGTCGGCGGTGACGCCGGGCGTGCGCCAGGTTCCGCCCTCGGCCATCCAGTTGAGCAGCAACGGCTGGAACCGGTCCATGGCCTTCGCGAACCGGGCTTCCGGCGTCTTCCGCTCCTCGAACTCGTCCCACAGCGCCCGCAAAGCCCGGCCTGAATCCGCGGGCAGGATGCCGAACAACCGGTCCGCGGCGGCCTCTTCGCGTTCCCGCTGGCTCTTGGCCAGCTCGGTGTCGTAGATCGGCGTGTCGCCCGCGTAGATCTCGACGAGGTCGTGGACGACCACGAGCTTGATCGTGTGGCCGACGTCGATCGGTTCGTCGGCGTACTCCGCGAGCGTCATGACCATGAGCGCCAGATGCCACGAGTGCTCGGCGTCGTTCTCCCGCCGGTCCGCCGCGGCGAGCGGGGACGCGCGCAGGATCGTCTTCAGCCGGTCCACCTCGATCAGGAACGTGAGGTGGTCGCGCAGCCGGGAGTCCAGTTCGGACGGCAGCGGGGTGCGATCGGCGAGAAGTCCTGAGTCGGTCACCTCGCCAGCATGGCATCAGCCGCCAGGAACTCCTCCCACGTGTGCGTGCCGCGGTCGCCGTCCAGCGCGAGGTTCTGCCCGCCCCGGTAGGCCTGGCCCGCCTTGCCCGGCAACCGAACCGGCACCGTCAGCCGGCGCCTGCCCGCGGTCGTCAGGTAGTCGCGCACCAGTTCCCGCATCTCGTAGACCGCTGGTCCGGCGAGGTCCGCGACCCTGCCCGCGGGCGCGCCCAGCGCCAGCTCGACGATCCGCGCGGCGACGTCGCGGACGTCCACCGGCTGCAGCCGCAGGCCCGGCACCGGCACGATCGGCAGCTTCGCGAGCCCGCGGACCATCGTGAGCGTCAGGTCGTGGAACTGGGCGGCCCGCAGGATCGTGAACGGGATGCCCGACGCCGCGATCGCCTCCTCGCAGGCGAGCTTGGTGCGCAACCAGGCCAGCGGCACCGTGTCCGCGCCGATCACCGAGATGTAGACGAAGTGCCGCACGCCCTTGCACCCGGCGAGCAGGTTTCGGGTCGCGACGTCGTCGCCCTTCTGGCCACCGGCCAGGTGCACGACCACGTCGGCCTCGAACTGCGGCACCTCGGTCAGCAGGTCGCAGGCGATGTCGCCGTGCCGGCTCAGCACCACGACGTCGGCGCCCGCCGCGCGGAGCCGGGGGACGACCTGCTTGCCAAGGGTGCCGGTGCCGCCGGTCACGAGAATCTTCATGATTACCCTCCCGAATGAGCTGTTGCCCGGTTGACCCGGCAGCGCTCGGGAACGTGACAGCGTGTGGTTCAGGACACAGGGGGATGCCGTGATCGCGCAGTTCGAGCAGGAACGTCCGCGGCTGAGGGCGATCGCGCACCGGATGCTGGGCTCGTTCGCCGAGGCCGACGACGCGCTGCAGGACGCGTGGATCAGGGTCGAGAAGGCCGACACGAGCGAGATCGACAACCCGGCGGCCTGGCTCACCACCGTGGTCGGCCGGGTGTGCCTGAACATTTTGCGGGACAGGCGTGAGCACGCGTTCGAGATGCCGGACGCGGTGATCGACCCGGCGGAGGAGCCGGAGCACCAGGCCGTCGCCAAGGACGAGGTCGGGCTGGCGATGCTGATCGTGCTGGACACGCTGAAGCCGGACGAGCGCCTGGCGTTCGTGCTGCACGACATGTTCGCGGTGCCGTTCGACGACATCGCGCCGTTGATCGAGAAGACTCCCACGGCGACGCGGCAGCTCGCGTCCCGTGCGCGCAAACGTGTGCAGGAGCGTCCACAGTCGAACGTCGACCTGCCGCAGCAGCGCGCCGTGGTGAACGCGTTCCTCAAGGCTTCGCGTGAGGGAGACCTGGAGCAGCTGGTGTCCGTGCTGCACCCGGACATCGTGCTGCGCGCCGGGGCCCTCGAAGTTGTCGGGGCGCGGACGGTGGCCGGGAGGGCCAGCACGTTCCGCAACCTCGTGGCGGTGGCCGAGATCCGCCCGGTGCTGGTCGGCGGTCTGGCCGGCTTCGTCACGTGGGTCGGCGGCGAGCCGTTGTCGGTCATGGCCTTCACCGTGCGCGACGACAAGGTCGCCGCGATCCACGTCATCCAGGACAAGGAGCAGCTCGCCGCGCTGGTTTCCTGAGAAAGGGTGACAGGACGGTGTCGCGGCCTCCTGCGACGGTCCGCGACATGGAGATCATCGATGAGGACTGCCTCGCCGAAACCGCGGAGTTCACCGGCACGTTCGAGATGCCGGTCGCGCCGCTGGAGGTCCTGCGGCGCAACCGGCTCGGCGGGGACACCCCACCGGTGAGGCTGCCGCAGGGCGGGGACCGGACGGTCGCGGGCGTCGGGGTCAGGGTGTTCGCGCCGGACCACGTCGGCGGCGTCTACCTGCACATCCACGGTGGCGGCTGGTCGTTCGGGTCGGCGGACGGGCAGGACGAGCGGCTGTGGCGGCTGGCGCTGGAGGCACGGCTGGCCGTCGTGAGCGTCGAGTACCGGCTCGCTCCCGAGCACCCGTTCCCCGCCGGACCGGACGACTGCGAGGCGGTCGCGCGGTGGCTGGCCGAGCACGCCGAGGCCGAGTTCGGCACGACCAGGCTGCTGATCGGCGGTGAGTCGGCGGGCGCGCACCTGAGCGTCCTGACGTTGCTGCGCGTGCCCGGCGTCTTCCGGGCGGCGAACCTCGTGTTCGGCGCGTACGACCTGTCGGCGCCCAAGACCGCACGGCTGCAACGCACCTACGAGCTGTTCACGCCGGGTATGACCGCCGAGCGACGCCGTGACCCGGCGATCTCGCCGCTGTTCGCCGACCTGACCGGCCTGCCGCCCGCCCGGATCGTGGTCGGAAACGAGGATCCGCTGCTCGACGACTCGGTGGCCCTGGCCGAACGATGGCGGGCGCCGGTGCGACTGAGCGTCGTCGCGGGCGCGCCGCACGGCTTCACGCTGTTCCCGTTGACCATCGCCGAGCGGGAACGGCGTCGTGAGCGGGAGTTCTTGGCAGGATCGGGGGTGTGAACCGCACTGCCCGGCTGTACGCGCTGGTGGAGGAATTGCGCGCGGCGGCGCCGAGGTCGTTGACGGTCGCGACTCTCGCCGCACGGCTCGAAGTCAGCACACGGACCGTGCAGCGCGACCTGCAGGCGTTGATGGAGGCCGGTGTCCCGGTGCGGACCACGCCGGGACGTGGCGGAGGCTGGTCGATCGACCCGGCGATGACCCTGCCACCGCTGCACTTCACCCCGGAGGAGGCCTCGGTGCTGGCCGCCGCGCTCGCGGGGGCCGACGGCTCGAACGCCGCCCGCACGGCGTTCCAGAAGATCGCGGCGGTGCTGAACGGCCCCGCGACGGCCGCGGCCGGTGAGCTCGCGGGCCGCATCGTCGCGCTGCCGTCGCGAACCGACGCGCGGGTCCGGACGGCGGTCCACCAGGCGCTGGCCGCGAACACGGCACTGCGCCTGACCTACACCGACGCGGCCGGGCAGGAGACCGAGCGTGTCGTGGAACCCGCCGGACTGCTCACCACCGACGGCCGCTGGTACCTCATCGGCTGGTGCCGCTCCCGGCGAGCCGGTCGTGGTTTCCGGCTGGATCGGATCGTCTCGGCGGCCGACACCGCCGAACGGGTGCAACCGCGTGACCTGAATGAGCTGCTGAGGGATTCGGCGGCCGCCGGGGCCGTGCGGCCCTCGACGCTGGATCCCCTGAATGCAGCAGTGGCCCCCTCGACGTCCTCAGGGCGACTAACAGGACGTGAGAGGGCCACTGCTCCGAAAGCGTGAGCGCTCAGTCTTCCTTCGCGGGCCGGGCCTCGGGAGGCAGCACACCCCAGTCGATGAGCTGCTCGGTGAGCTCGCCCGGCGTCATGTCGTAGATGATCGCGAGAGAGCGCAGGTCCTCGGTGCGGATGGAGAGGACCTTGCCGTTGTAGTCACCGCGCTGCGACTGGATGGTCGCGGCGTAGCGGGCCAGCGGGCCGACCTTCTCGACCGGCAGCTGCTGGAGCCGTTCCAGGTTGATCACGATCTTGGTGGCCGGCTCGGCACCCGACGGCACGCGGCCCTCGGGCAGGAGCTCGGCGACGGGAACCCCGTAGAAGTCGGCCAGCTCGGCCAGCTTCTGCACGGTCACCGCGCGGTCACCGCGCTCGTAGGAGCCGACGACCACGGCCTTCCAGCGACCGCCGGACTTCTGCTCGACGCCGTGCAGGGACAGGCCCTGCTGCTGGCGGATAGCGCGGAGCTTGGCCCCCAGCGCCTTGGCGTAGTCGCCCATGTGGCGGTTCTCCGTTCATTCGCCCCGTCAGCAGTACGGGCGTGCTGCGGGGAGGCTTAGATCGATACGCAGAGTAATGATTACTCGCCGTGGTCGACAGGTCAAGCTGATCTCAGGACGAGACGCGCGCCACGCGTGCGACACCACTCGGACGGCTGACCGTCCGTAGGTGATACGGTGCAGGTCAGCCCGGCTGTAGCCGGGTGTCCGACGTCCTTTAAGGACCCGTCCAGTGAGGCGGGGAAGGAGGTCCAGCCGTGGCGTCACGTCAACGTGGCGCGACGGATCCGGCCGGGGATCGCGAGATCCTGTCGGCCGGTGATGTCGCGCGCACTGTCGCCCGAATGGCCCATCAGATCATCGAGAAGACCGCTCTCGATGCACCGAGCGCACCCGACGTCGTCTTGATGGGTATTCCCAGCAGGGGAGCCCCCCTCGCACGCCGTCTGGCCGCTAGGATCGCCGAATTTTCCGGCCGCCAGGTGCTCGAAGGCACTCTGGACATCACGCTCTACCGCGACGACCTCCGCCGCGGCCCGACCAGGCCGCTGGAGACGACGAAGCTGCCCGAGGGCGGCATCGACGACAAGCTCGTCGTGCTCGTGGACGACGTGCTGTTCTCCGGCCGCACCATCCGCGCCGCGCTCGACGCCCTGCGCGACCACGGCCGTCCCCGCTCGGTGCAGCTCGCCGTGCTGGTCGACCGCGGGCACCGGGAGCTGCCGATCCGCGCGGACTACGTCGGCAAGAACCTGCCGACGGCCAAGACCGAGGACGTCGTCGTGCTCCTGGAGGAGTTCGACGGGCGTGACGGAGTGGTGCTGAAGTGAAGCACCTGCTCTCCACCGACGGTCTCGGCCGCGACCAGGCCACCGCGATCCTCGACACCGCGGACCGGCTGAAGCAGGCGCTGCTCGGCCGCGAGGTCCGCAAGCTGCCGACGCTGCGCGGACGCACCGTGATCACCATGTTCTACGAGAACAGCACCCGCACCCGCGTCTCGTTCGAGATCGCGGGCAAGTGGATGTCCGCCGACGTGATCAACGTCAGCAGCTCCGGTTCCAGCGTCAGCAAGGGCGAGTCGCTGCGCGACACCGCGCTGACCCTGCAGGCCGCGGGCGCGGACTGCGTGATCGTGCGGCACCCGGCTTCGGGCGCGGCGCACCGGCTCGCGGGCTGGCTCAAGCACACCAGCACGTCCGTGGTGAACGCGGGCGACGGCATGCACGAGCACCCGACCCAGGCACTGCTCGACGCCGCCACGCTGCGCGACCGCCTCGGCAGCCTGGACGGCCGCCGCGTCGCGATCGTGGGAGACGTGCTGCACAGCCGCGTGGCGCGGTCGAACGTGCACCTGCTCACCACGCTCGGTGCCGAGGTCACGTTGATCGCCCCGCCGACGCTGCTGCCGGTGGGCGTGGAGAAGTGGCCGGTCTCGGTGTCGCACGAGATCGATGCGGAACTCGCCGGCCAGGACGCGGTGATGATGCTGCGCGTCCAGGCCGAGCGCATGACCGGCGGGTTCTTCCCCAGCTCCCGCGAGTACTCGATCGCCTACGGCCTCAACGAGCGCCGCCTGAAGCTGCTGCCAGAGCACGCCGTCGTGCTGCACCCCGGCCCGATGCTGCGCGGCATGGAGATCGCCTCCGTCGTCGCCGACAGCCCGCAGGCCGCCATCACCGAGCAGGTCCGCAACGGTGTCCACGTGCGCATGGCCGTGCTGTACCACCTGCTTGCCCATGAGGAGGAAACCGCGTGAAACCCTTGCTGCTCAAGGGAGTTAGGCCCTACGGCGAGGGGGAACCGATCGATCTGCTGATCCGCGACGGCGTGATCGCAGAGGGCACGGACGACAACGCCGAAGTGATCGAGGGCAACGGCGCGGTGCTGCTGCCGGGCTTCGTCGACCTGCACACCCACCTGCGCGAACCCGGCCGCGAGGACACCGAGACCATCGAAACCGGTTCGCGTGCGGCCGCTCTCGGTGGCTACACGGCGGTCTTCGCCATGGCCAACACCGACCCGGTCGCCGACAACGCCGTCATCGTCGAGCACGTCGCCCGCCGCGGCCGTGAGGTCGGCCTGGTCGACGTCCACCCGGTCGGCGCCGTCACCGTCGGGCTCAAGGGCGAGAAGCTCGCCGAGCTCGGCACGATGGCGGGCTCCAAGGCCAACGTGCGCGTCTTCTCCGACGACGGCCACTGCGTGCACGACCCGTTGATCATGCGCCGCGCCCTGGAGTACTCGAAGGCTCTCGGCGCCGTGATCGCCCAGCACGCCGAGGAGCCCCGGCTCACGATCGGTGCCCAGGCGCACGAGGGCGAGAACGCCTCGAGGCTCGGCCTGCAGGGCTGGCCGGCCGCGGCCGAGGAGTCGATCGTCGCCCGCGACTGCATCCTCGCGCAGCAGGTCGGCGCGAAGCTGCACGTCTGCCACGTCAGCACCACCGGCACGGCCGACGTGCTGAAGTGGGCCAAGGCACGCGGCACGAAGGTGTCCGCCGAGGTCACCCCGCACCACCTGATCCTGACCGACGACCGGCTGAGCACCTACGACCCGGTCAACAAGGTCAACCCGCCGTTGCGCACCCAGAGCGACGTCGACGCGCTGCGCCAGGCGCTGGCCGACGGCACGATCGACTGCGTCGCCACGGACCACGCCCCGCACGCCGTCCAGGACAAGGACTGCGAGTGGTCGGCGGCCCGGCCGGGCATGCTGGGTCTGCAGACCGCGCTGAGCATCGTCGTCGAGACGATGGTGAAGACCGGCCTGCTGGACTGGCGCGGTGTCGCACGGGTGATGAGCGAGAAGCCCGCCGAGATCGCCGGGCTGACCGACCAGGGCCGTCCGATCTCCGCCGGCGAGCCCGCGAACCTCGTGCTGGTCGACCCGGACGCGACGTGGACGGTGAACGGCGCGCAGCTCGCGAGCATCGCGGGCAACACCCCGTTCGAGGGCATGGAACTGCCCGGCGCGGTGACGGCGACCATCTTGCGTGGGCGCGTCACGGCTCTCGCGGGAAGGATTGCGGAATGACCCGCGTGCTGCTCGTTGTGGTGGTGTTCCTGTTCTTCGCGTTGTGCGTCTACGGCATGTGGCACGGCTGGAAGCGACGCCAGCGCAAGCAGGCCGATCTGCCCGCGTTCCCCGCGACCCCCGCGACGCTCGGTGAGCCGCAGCTCGCGACCACGGGCGTCTACGTCGGAACGACCAACGCGGGCAACTGGCAGGACCGCATCCAGGTCGGCGACATCGGCCACCGCGCCGAGGCCACGTTGAGCCTCGTGCCGGAAGGCGTCGCCATCGACCGCGTCGGCGCGACGCCGATCTTCATCCCCGCCGGGTCCATCCGCGACGCCCGCACCGACCGCGGGCTCGCCGGGAAGGTCATGTTCAGCGAAGAGGGACTGCTGGTGGTCCAGTGGGAGAACCAGGGCCACCTGTTCGACACCGGTTTCCGCGGTGACGACAAAGAGGTTTACGACGAATTGGTTGCGGCACTCAGCCGGAAGGCAATTGAACACGGAGGCAAGGCGTGACGAACGCGGCATTGGTGCTGGAGGACGGTCGCGTCTTCCGCGGTGAGGCGTACGGAGCGACCGGCGTCTCGCTCGGCGAGGTCGTGTTCTCCACGGCCATGACGGGGTACCAGGAAACCCTGACCGACCCGTCGTACCACCGCCAGATCGTGGTGCAGACGGCGCCGCAGATCGGCAACACCGGCTGGAACGACGAGGACGACGAGTCGTCGAAGATCTGGGTCGCCGGGTACGTGGTGCGCGACCCCGCGCGGACACCGTCGAACTGGCGGTCCAGGCGCGGTCTGGACGAGGAGCTGGCGAACCAGGGCGTCGTGGGCATCTCCGGCCTCGACACGCGCACGCTGACCCGCCACATCCGCGAGCAGGGCGCGATGCGGGCCGGCGTGTTCTCCGGCTCGGAGCTCACCGACGACGCGTCGATGATCGAGCAGGTCAAGGCGTCCGCGCAGATGGTCGGCGCGAACCTCGCGGTCGACGTGACGACGGACAAGCCGTACGTGGTCGAGGCGATCGGTGAGAAGAAGTTCACCGTCGCGGCGCTCGACCTGGGCATCAAGTCGAACACCCCGCGGATGATGGCGGCGCGCGGCATCGAGGTGCACGTGCTGCCGTTGACCTCCTCGTTCGAGGACATCCTCGCGACGAGCCCGGACGGGTTGTTCCTGTCCAACGGTCCTGGTGACCCGGCGACGCAGGACCACGCCATCGCCCTGACCAAGGAAGCGCTGTCGCGCAAGCTGCCGCTGTTCGGCATCTGCTTCGGCAACCAGATCCTGGGCCGCGCGGTGGGTCGCGGGACCTACAAGATGCGCTACGGCCACCGCGGCATCAACATCCCGGTGATCGACGTGGCCACCGGCAAGGTCGCGATCACCGCGCAGAACCACGGGTTCGCGCTGGAGGGCACGCCGGGGGAGGAGTTCACCTCGGAGTTCGGCCGCGCGGTGCTGTCGCACTACTGCCCCAACGACGGCACCGTCGAGGGCGTCCGGCTGCTCGACGCCCCGGCGTTCTCCGTGCAGTACCACCCCGAGGCCGCGGCCGGTCCCCACGACGCCGCGCCCCTGTTCGACGAGTTCGTGACGCTGATGAATGAGGCCCGCTGATGCCGAAGAGGACTGATCTCAAGCACATCCTGGTCATCGGGTCCGGCCCGATCGTGATCGGTCAGGCGTGCGAGTTCGACTACTCCGGCACCCAGGCGTGCCGGGTGCTGCGGGAGGAGGGCATCAGGGTCAGCCTGGTGAACTCCAACCCGGCCACGATCATGACCGACCCCGAGTTCGCGGACGCCACCTACATCGAGCCGATCACGGCCGAGTTCGTGGAGAAGGTCATCGCGCAGGAACGCCCCGACGCCGTGCTGGCGACGCTGGGCGGCCAGACCGCGCTGAACACGGCCATCGCGCTGCACGAGCGCGGTGTGCTGGAGAAGTACGACGTCGAGCTGATCGGCGCGAACGTCGACGCGATCCAGCGTGGCGAGGACCGGCAGATGTTCAAGGACATCGTGCGCAAGATCGGCGCCGAGGTCCCGCGTTCGGCCGTGTGCAAGACGATGGACGAGGTCCGCGCGACCGTCGCCGAGCTGGGCCTGCCGGTCGTCATCCGGCCGTCGTTCACCATGGGCGGCCTGGGTTCCGGCATGGCGCACACGCCCGACGAGCTGGAGCGGCTCGCGTCGATCGGCCTGGAGGAGTCCCCGGTCACCGAGGTGCTGATCGAGGAGAGCGTGCTCGGGTGGAAGGAGTACGAGCTTGAGCTGATGCGCGACCGCAACGACAACGTGGTCGTCATCTGCTCGATCGAGAACATCGACCCGATGGGCGTGCACACCGGCGACTCGGTGACGGTGGCGCCGGCGATGACGCTGACCGACCGCGAGTACCAGCACATGCGCGACGTCGGCATCCAGGTCATCCGCGAGGTCGGCGTGGACACCGGCGGCTGCAACATCCAGTTCGCCATCCACCCCGAGAACGGCCGCATGGTCGTCATCGAGATGAACCCGCGGGTGTCGCGGTCTTCCGCGCTGGCGTCGAAGGCGACCGGGTTCCCGATCGCCAAGATCGCCGCGAAGCTCGCGATCGGCTACACGCTCGACGAGATCACCAACGACATCACCGGCGAGACCCCGGCGTCGTTCGAGCCGACGCTCGACTACGTGGTCGTGAAGGCGCCGCGGTTCGCGTTCGAGAAGTTCCCCGGCGCGGACCCCACGCTGACGACGACGATGAAGTCGGTCGGCGAGGCCATGTCCATCGGCCGCAACTTCGTCGAGGCGCTGGGCAAGGCGCTGCGTTCGCTGGAAACGAAAGCGGTCGGTTTCTGGACGCAGCCGGATCCGCAGGGCACTACTCTGGAATCCGTCCTGGCACAACTGAATCGCGGTCATGACGGCCGCCTCTACACGGTCGAGCGCGCTCTGCGGCTCGGTGCGTCCATTGAGGACGTCCACAAGGCCTCGGGGATCGACCCGTGGTTCATCGAGCAGATCGCGTGGCTCGGTCAGTTGCGCACGGAGCTGCTGGACGCTCCCGTGCTCGACGAACCGTTGCTGCGCAAGGCGAAGCGCGCGGGCCTGTCGGACCGGCAGATCTCCGTGCTGCGCCCGGAGCTCGCGGGTGAGGACGGCGTGCGCGCGCTGCGGCACCGCCTGGGTGTGCGGCCGGTCTACAAGACCGTCGACACGTGCGCGGCGGAGTTCAAGTCCGAGACGCCGTACCACTACTCCGCCTACGAGCTCGACCCGAACGCCGAGTCGGAGGTGAGCGAGCAGCGGGAGAAGCCGAAGGTGCTGATCCTGGGCTCCGGACCGAACCGCATCGGGCAGGGCATCGAGTTCGACTACTCGTGCGTGCACGCGGCCATGGCGCTGCGGGAGGCCGGGTACGAGACCGTCATGGTCAACTGCAACCCGGAGACCGTGTCGACCGACTACGACACCTCCGACCGCCTGTACTTCGAGCCGCTGACGTTCGAGGACGTCCTGGAGGTCGTGCACTCCGAGCAGCGCTCCGGCGAGGTCGCCGGCGTGATCGTGCAGCTCGGCGGCCAGACGCCGCTGGGCCTGGCGCAGCGCCTGGCCGACGCCGGCGTGCCGGTCGTGGGCACGACGCCCGAGGCGATCCACCTCGCCGAGGACCGCGGCCAGTTCGGCAAGGTGCTCACCGAGGCCGGTCTGCCCGCGCCGAAGTTCGGCACCGCCACCTCGTTCGACGAGGCCAAGGAGATCGCCGACGAGATCGGCTACCCGGTCCTCGTGCGGCCGTCGTACGTCCTGGGCGGCCGGGGCATGGAGATCGTCTACGACGAGGAGTCGCTGTCGGGCTACATCGCCCGCGCGACCGAGGTGACGCCCGAGCACCCGGTGCTGGTCGACCGGTTCCTCGACGACGCCATCGAGATCGACGTGGACGCGCTGTGCGACGGCCACGAGGTGTTCATCGGCGGCGTCATGGAGCACATCGAGGAAGCCGGCGTGCACTCCGGTGACTCGTCCTGCGCGCTGCCGCCGATCACGCTCGGCGCGTCGGACATCGAGAACGTCCGCCGCTCCACCGAGGCGATCGCGCGCGGCATCGGCGTGAAGGGCCTGCTGAACGTCCAGTACGCGCTCAAGGACGACGTGCTGTACGTCCTGGAGGCGAACCCGCGTGCGTCGCGCACGGTGCCGTTCGTGTCCAAGGCGACCGCTGTCTCCATGGCCAAGGCCGCGTCGCGGGTCATGCTCGGCGCCACCATCGCGGAGCTGCGCGAGGAGGGCCTCCTGCCGGCCACCGGTGACGGTGCCCGGCTGCCCGAGCACGCGCCGGTCGCGGTGAAGGAGGCGGTCATGCAGTTCCACCGCTTCCGCACGCCCGAGGGCCACGGCGTGGACTCGTTGCTGGGCCCGGAGATGAAGTCCACCGGCGAGGTCATGGGCATCGACTCGTCGTTCGGCAAGGCGTTCGCGAAGTCGCAGACGGCCTCGTACGGTTCGCTGCCGACCTCGGGCAAGGTGTTCGTGTCGTTCGCGAACCGCGACAAGCGCGCGATGATCTTCCCGGTCAAGCGCCTGGCCGACCTCGGGTTCCAGATCCTCGCCACCGCGGGCACGGCGGAGGTGCTCAAGCGCAACGGGATCCCGTGCACCGAGGTGCGCAAGCACTTCGAGGGCGAGGGCAACGTCGTCGACATGATCCTGGCCGGCGAGATCGACATGATCTTCAACACGCCGTACGGCAACAGCGGCCCGCGCGTGGACGGCTACGAGATCCGCACCGCCGCGGTGGCCAAGGACATCCCGTGCGTCACCACGATCCAGGGTGCCGCGGCGGCCGTGCACGGCATCGAGGCGCTCATCCGCGGTGACATCGGCGTGCAGCCGCTGCAGGCGCTCCAGGCCACGCTGAGGGAGGGCGCGTGACGTTCGGGGAGCGGCTCGCGAAAGCCGTCGAGGCGTACGGGCCTCTGTGCGCCGGGATCGACCCGCACCCGAGCCTGCTCGACGCCTGGGGCCTCTCCCGCACCGCGGAGGGCCTCGAACGGTTCGCTCTGACGGCCGTGGAGGCGTTCGGCGGCAAGGTCGCGATGGTGAAGCCCCAGGCGGCGTTCTTCGAGGCCTACGGGTCACGTGGCGTCGCCGTGCTGGAGCGGGTGATCGCGGAGCTGCGCGACTCGGGCACGCTGGTGCTCGTGGACGCCAAGCGCGGTGACATCGGCTCCACCATGGCCGCCTACGCCGAGGCCTACCTGGGCGACGGCTCACCGCTGGCCGGTGACGCGGTGACCCTGTCGCCGTTCCTCGGTTTCGGGTCCCTGCAGCCCGCCCTGGACACGGCGCGGGCGACCGGCCGCGGCGTGTTCGTGCTGGCGCTGACGTCCAACCCGGAGGGTGCCGAGGTCCAGCGCTCCGTTGCTCCGGACGGGCGAACCGTGGCGCAGACGATCATCGATTTCGCCACCGCTCGGAATTCCGGCATTTCTCCGTGCGGCGATGTGGGGCTCGTCGTGGGTGCCACGATCGGGGAAACGGATGTGGACCTCGCGGGGTTCAACGGGCCGATCCTGGCCCCCGGTTTCGGGGCTCAGGGCGGCTCGGTCACTGATCTAAAACGGCTCTTCGGGCCCGACATGCGCAACGTCTTTCCGACTTCTTCACGAGATGTTCTCAAGCATGGGCCGGACGTATCGTCGCTGGTCAGGGCCGTGCGGAGGGTTCAGGAGAGCCTCTGAGGAGGGGCGCGCCACGTCTTTTGGGGTGTGGCGCGCTCACCTGGGGAAACATGTGTTGGTAGGGTCCACGCCACCGGCTGCCCCGCTGGTCACCGGCCTCATAGCACACGTAACGTGGGCGACGAGTTGCCGGAGGGCAGTGATCAGGCCGCCGGAGGGTGTTGGTACTACTACCACCCGCCGCATCACTCATGGCCGCTGGAGATTTACCTGACTGGGTCACGTTGTCCCCAGGCAATTGCGGTCGGTACGGTCGCGGCACCGATCCGAAAAGAATCCACACCACGGAGGAAATCGTGGCTCTTCCCCAGCTTACCGAGGAGCAGCGAGCCGCAGCGCTGGAGAAGGCTGCTGCCGCTCGTCGCGCTCGGGCTGAGCTCAAGGAGCGCCTCAAGCGCGGCGGCACGACCCTGACGGACGTGCTCAAGGCCGCCGAGAGCGACGAGGTCCTGGGCAAGATGAAGGTGTCCGCGCTGCTCGAGGCCCTGCCGGGCGTCGGCAAGGTGCGCGCGCAGCAGATCATGGAGCGCCTCGAGATCGCTCCCAGCCGTCGCCTGCGCGGTCTCGGTGACCGTCAGCGCAAGGCCCTGCTCTCCGAGTTCAGCGGAGAGTGAGTGACACCGGGACGGGGGCGGGTTCTGCCCGCTCCCGTCTCACCGTCCTGTCCGGGCCGTCGGGCGTCGGCAAGTCCAGCGTCCTGGCGGAGCTGCGCAAGCAGCAGCCCGATGTGTACTTCTCCGTCTCGGCGACCACCAGGAAGCCGAGGCCGGGGGAGGTCGACGGGGTGCACTACCACTTCGTCGACCGCGACAAGTTCCAGCAGATGGCCGATGCCGGCGAGTTCCTCGAACACGCCGAGTTCGCCGGCAACCGCTACGGAACCCCCCGCAAGCCTGTCGAGGACGCACTGGCCGCAGGCAGGCCCGCTCTGCTGGAGATCGAACTGCAGGGAGCGCGGCAGGTCCGCGTGGCAATGCCGGACGCCCAGCTGGTCATGCTGGCGCCCCCGTCGTGGGAACACCTGGTGGACCGGCTGACCGGCCGGGGCACCGAGCACCCGGAGGTCGTCGAGCGCCGACTGGCCATCGCCCGCGAGGAGCTGGCGGCCGAGAAGGAGTTCGACGAGGTCGTCGTGAACGCCGACGTGCGGGCGGCCGCCGCCGAGTTGCTATCCTTGATGGTCGGACCACGAATCTCAGGAGTTTGACGAGTGATCACCCACACCGAGCTCGGTCATCTGACCGGTTCCCCGGAGGGCATCACCAACCCGCCGATCGACGACCTGCTGGAGCAGGTGAGCTCGAAGTACGCGTTGGTGATCTACGCCGCGAAGCGTGCCCGCCAGATCAACGACTACTACGCGCAGCTCGGCGAGGGCCTGCTCGAGTACGTCGGCCCGCTCGTCGAGCCGGGCCCGCGTGAGAAGCCCCTCTCGATCGCTCTTCGTGAGATCCACGCGGGTCTCCTCGAGCACACCGAGGGCGAGTGAATTCCGCGTCTAGCGACGCTGATGCCCCCGCG
Source organism: Lentzea sp. NPDC004782 (assembly GCF_040609115.1). Taxonomy (NCBI): domain Bacteria; kingdom Bacillati; phylum Actinomycetota; class Actinomycetes; order Pseudonocardiales; family Pseudonocardiaceae; genus Lentzea; species Lentzea sp. NPDC004782. The sequence goes on along the minus strand of NZ_JBEXJN010000010.1, from coordinate 151,439 downwards.
AAGCCCAGGATCATCCTGGGCGTCGGCGGGGGCATCGCCGCGTACAAGGCCTGTGAGGTTTTGCGGCGCCTGACCGAATCCGGTCATTCCGTGCGGGTCGTTCCCACGGAGGGCGCGCTCAAGTTCGTGGGTGCGGCCACGTTCGAGGCGCTGTCCGGCCAGGTCGTGACCGCCGACCCGTTCGACGACGTGCACGAGGTCCCGCACGTCAAGCTCGGGCAGAACGCCGACCTCGTGGTCGTGGCCCCGGCGACGGCGAACATCATCGCGAAGGCCGCCCACGGCATCGCGGACGACCTGCTGACGAACACCCTGCTGACCGCGCGCTGTCCGGTCCTGCTGGTCCCGGCGATGCACACCGAGATGTGGGAGCACCCGGCCACCCAGCACAACGTGGCGCTGCTGCGCTCCCGCGGGGTCGTCGTCGCCGAGCCCGCGAGCGGCCGCCTGACCGGCAAGGACACCGGCAAGGGCCGGTTGCCCGACCCCGCCGAGATCGTCGAGCTCGCCCGGTTGCTGCTGGTGCGCCCGGACGCGTTGCAGCGGACACTGGAAGGCGTGCACGTCGCGATCTCCGCCGGCGGTACGCGCGAACCCCTCGACCCGGTCCGGTTCCTCGGCAACCGCTCGTCCGGCAAGCAGGGCTACGCACTGGCGCGGGTCGCGGCCCAGCGCGGTGCGAGGGTGACGTTGGTCGCGGGCAACACCGCGGACCTCGCCACGCCCGCCGGGGTCGACCTGGTCCGGGTCGGCTCCGCGATGGAGCTGCGCGACGCCATGCACAAGGTCGCGGCGGACGCGGACGTGGTCGTGATGGCCGCCGCGGTGGCTGACTTCCGGCCCGTCGCGCTCGCCGGGCACAAGATCAAGAAGACTTCGGCGGACCCCGACCCGATCTCGCTGACGAAGAACCCCGACATCCTCGCGGAGCTCGTTTCCGCACGTCGGGAGGGTCAGCTGATCGTCGGGTTCGCGGCCGAGACGGGCGACGAGACGACGTCGGTGCTCGACTACGGCCGGGCGAAACTGCAGCGCAAGGGCTGCGACCTCCTGGTGGTGAACCGGGTGGGCGCCGGCCTCGTATTCGAGCAGGAGGACAACTCCGGGTGGCTGCTCTCCGCCGACGGCGCCGAGACGGCTATACCGCACGGGTCGAAAGCGCAACTGGCGTCCGCGGTGTGGGACGCAGTTACCGCCCGTTCCGGTGAACCTCAGTAAGCTCTTCCAGACGTCATGACAGCGAATAAGGAGTGTCCGTGAGCCAGCACAGCAGCAGGCTGTTCACCAGTGAGTCGGTGACCGAGGGACACCCCGACAAGATCTGCGACGCGATCAGCGACTCGATCCTCGACGCGCTGCTGGCGAAGGACCCGCGCTCCCGCGTCGCGGTGGAGACGCTGGTCACCACGGGGCAGGTCCACGTCGCGGGTGAGGTCACCACGGAGGCCTACGCCGACATCCCCACGATCGTCCGCGAGAAGATCCTGGAGATCGGCTACGACTCGTCCGCGAAGGGCTTCGACGGCCACTCGTGCGGCGTGAACGTCGCCATCGGCTCCCAGTCCCCGGACATCGCGCAGGGCGTCGACACGGCGTTCGAGAACCGCGTCGAGGGCGCGGCCGACGAGATCGACAAGCAGGGCGCCGGCGACCAGGGCCTCATGTTCGGTTACGCGTGCACCGACACGCCCGAGCTCATGCCGCTGCCGATCGCGCTGGCGCACCGCCTCTCGCGCCGCCTGACCGCGGTCCGCAAGGACGGCACCGTCCCGTACCTGCGCCCGGACGGCAAGACCCAGGTCACCATCGAGTACGCGGGCGACCAGCCCGTGCGCCTCGACACCGTCGTCGTCTCCACGCAGCACGCCGACGGCATCGACCTGGAGAAGCTCCTCGGCGTCGACATCCGCCAGCACGTCGTGCAGCCCGAGATCGACGAGCTGGGCCTCGACACCACGGACGTGCGCCTGCTGACCAACCCGACCGGCCGCTTCGTCATCGGCGGCCCGATGGGCGACGCGGGCCTGACCGGCCGCAAGATCATCGTCGACACCTACGGCGGCATGGCCCGCCACGGCGGCGGTGCCTTCTCCGGCAAGGACCCGTCGAAGGTCGACCGCTCCGCCGCCTACGCCATGCGCTGGGTCGCGAAGAACACCGTCGCGGCGGGCCTCGCCACCCGCGTCGAGGTCCAGGTCGCCTACGCCATCGGCAAGGCGGCCCCGGTCGGCCTCTTCGTCGAGACCTTCGGCACCGAGACCGTCGACCCGCAGAAGATCCAGCAGGCCATCAACGAGGTCTTCGACCTCCGGCCGGCCGCGATCATCCGCGACCTCGACCTGCTCCGCCCGATCTACGCCCCAACCGCCGCGTACGGCCACTTCGGCCGCACCGACGTCGACCTGCCGTGGGAGTCCACGGACCGCGCCGAGGCCCTGCGCAACGCCGCAGGCGCCTGATCCGCTCGCCACAACGGCCCGCTTCCCCGAAGGGAGGCGGGCCGTTGCGGTCGGCAGCGCCAGGAGGGAGCGCCGGCGCGTACCGGCGAGGCGCGCCGCCTGACCGGTGACTTCGAGGGGCCGGACCAGGCGGACGACATGCCCGCGCATCCAGCGGAGCTCTCGGGACGCACCCTGATACGTCGGGCGGACGAAGTCTTTGTTCATACTCGCGACGGTTCCGCGTCACCTGCTGAGACTAGAAACTCGTTCCATGTCGCTGTCTCGTCGCGGGTTCATGGCTGCTGCCGCGGCGGCCGGTGCGGGTGCGTTGCTGCCGCCGTCGGTGTACGCCGCATTGGCCCGTGAACCCCGTGCGGGTGGGTTGCGCGCGATCAAGCACGTCGTGCTGTTGATGCAGGAAAACCGGTCGTTCGACCACTACTACGGCACCCTTCGCGGCGTGCGCGGGTTCTCCGACCGCAACGCGTTGCGCGGCGTGTTCGACCAGTCCGGCGTGCTGCCGTTCCCGGTGCGCGAGGCCGCGTCCGGGCGGGACGTCCAGTACATCGGCGACCTCGACCACAGCTGGAACGGCGGGCACGCGGCGTTGCGCGGCGGGTGGAACGACAACTGGGTGCCGGCCAAGACCGCGGCCACCATGGCGTTCTACACGCGGCAGGACATCCCGTTCCACTACGAGCTGGCCGACACCTTCACGCTGTGCGACGCCTACCACTGCTCGGTGCCGTCCTCCACCTCGCCGAACCGGAACTACTGGGTGTCCGGCTACACCGGGTTCGAGCCCTCCGGTGGCCGGGCGACCGGGAACGCCGCCTACAACGAGGACAAGCACACCGGCTACACGTGGAAGACCTACCCGGAACGCCTTGAGGCGGCGGGGAGGTCGTGGCGGGTGTACCAGGAGTGGGACAACTTCCAGGACAACAACCTGGAGTTCTTCGCGCGGTTCAAGGAAATCGCGCGCAAGGTGCTGCCGGCCGGGTTCAGGTCGCTGGACAAGCTGTACGCCACCGGTGACCCCGCGCTGATCGGCGCGATCGACCTGACGAAGCTGACCCCGGCCGAGAAGTCGTTGTACGACAGGGGACTGCACCGCGTCCGGCCGGGCGGGCTCGGCGAGGCGTTCCGGGCCGACGTCGCGTCCGGGCGCCTTCCGGCGGTGTCGTACCTGGTTCCGTCCTCCGCGGACTCCGAGCACCCCGGCGCGTCGTCGCCCGCCGCCTCCGCCTCGATCACCTACCAGGTGCTGGACGCGTTGGCGTCCAACCAGGAGGTGTGGGAGTCCACGGTCCTGTTCATCACCTACGACGAGAACGACGGCTTCTACGACCACGTGCCGCCGCCGCGCCCGCCGTTGTCCGTCACGGACGAGTACGTGGGTGACCGTCCGTTGGGGCTCGGTATGCGCGTGCCGATGACTGTCGTCTCGCCGTGGTCCGTTGGCGGATACGTGTGTTCGCAGGTGTTCGACCACACGTCGATCACGCAGTTCCTGGAGAAGTGGACCGGTGTGCGGTCGGAGGAGATCTCCGCGTGGCGCCGGACCGTTTCCGGTGACCTGACCTCTGCGTTCGACTTCGACCGCCGTCGCACGTGGCCCGAGGTGGGGGAGCCCGCGCCGGTGCCGCCCGCGACGCCCCGATGGCGTCCCGTGCCGCCGTCGTCGCAGAAGATGCCCGAGCAGGAAGCCGGTCGCAGGCGCGCGCGAGCCCTGCCGTACCAGCCTGACGCGTCGTTGCGCGGGTCGCGGCTGGAGATGACGAACTCCGGTTCGGCGTCCGTGCACTTCGCGCTGTACCCGTACTCGGGCCAGTTCGCGGTGCCGCAGCACTTCGACGTCTCCTCGTCGGCGTCGGCCGAGATCGCGGGTGATCATGATCTCGTTCTGCTCGGGCCCAACGGGTTCCGCCGTGAGTTCGCCGGGTCTTCTTCTGACAGCGCGCACGTGTCGTCGTCGGTGCGCGGCTACAGCCGTGTGCTGACACTCACCTTCGAGAACACGGGCTCGTCCCGGCTGACGTTCGTGCTCGGGCGGCGGCGGTACGTGGTGAGACCAGGCCATCGGTACGTCATCCCGTGGCTGACCGCGATGAACTCCGGCTGGTACGACCTGACCGTGACGGTGGAGGAGGAGCCGCGGTTCCGCCGCCGTCTGTGCGGGCACATCGAGAACGGCCAGGAATCGATCTCCGGATGATCACCTGTTCGGTGAGGTGCGGCGCGTGACTGTCAGAGGTGTCTGATACACCAGGAGCATGAGCGCGAAGACCGGGGCGAGACGGGGCGAACGAGTGCCCGCGGCTGTGCTGCCGGTCGCCCGGATCGTGGTGGACGTGCCGCTGGCCCACCTCGACCGCCCCTTCGACTACGCGGTTCCGTCCGAACTGGACACGGCGGCCGTGCCGGGCTCCCGTGTCCGCGTCCGGTTCGCGGGCCAGCTCGTCGACGGCTACCTCCTGGAGCGCGCCGAGACCTCCGACTACGGCAAGAAGCTCGCCTTCATCGAGAAGGTCGTGTCGCCGGAACCGGTGCTCTCGCCGGAGATCGCCGCCCTGGCCCGCGCCGTCGCCGACCGGTACGCGGGCAGCATGATCGACGTCCTCAGGCTCGCGATCCCGCCCCGCCACGCCCGCGCGGAGGCCGCCGCGTCAGGCGAACCGGCGCCGCTGCCGCAGGTCCCGGCCTGGGTCGGGACGGACCCGGTGGGGGGCGGGTGCGCTGCTCCCGCGGACGACGGGCTCGATGCCCCGGCCGACGCGTTCGAGGACGTCGTGGCGACATCGTCTGCGGACTCCGCGTCCCCCACGTCACCGATCCGGTCCCAGCTTCCCCCGGTCCCCGCCGACGCCTGGTCCCGCTATCCCCGCGGCCCCAAGTACCTGGAAGCCCTCCGCACCGGCCGCCCGGCCCACGCGGTCTGGCAGGCCCTGCCGTCCGAGGACTGGCCCGCCCGCCTGGCCGAGGCGGCGGCCGCGGTCGCCTCCACCGGCCGCGGCGTCGTCATCGTCGTGCCGGACCACCGCGACCTCGCCCGTGTGTCCGAGGCGTGCGGCAAGCTCATCGAAGGCGTGGTGACGCTCTCGGCCGATCTGGGGCCCTCCGAGCGCTACAAACGGTGGCTGGCGGTCCGCAGGGGCGTCGCCAGGGTCGTCGTCGGCACTCGCGCCACGGCGTTCGCGCCGGTCGAGAACCCCGGTCTGCTGGTCGTGTGGGACGACGGGGACGACCTGCACGTCGAGCAGCGTTCGCCGTACCCGAACGTGCGCGACGTGCTGGTCCAGCGCGCGCACATGTCCGGGGCCGCGCTGCTGATCGGCGGCTTCGCCCGCACGGCCGAGGCCCAGCTGCTCGTCGAGACGGGCTGGGCGCACGAGATCGTGGCCTCCCGCGAGACGTTGCGGTCGGTGGCGCCGCGGGTGGTCTCGGTGGGCGACAACGAGTGGCAGGAGGTCAAGGACCCCGCCGCTCGCACGGCGCGCCTGCCGTCCATCGCCTTCGACGCGGCCCGGTTCGCCCTGACCGACTCGCCGGTGCTGATCCAGGTGCCGCGGCGCGGTTACGTGCCCGCCCTCGCGTGCGGTCAGTGCCGGGGGCCCGCTCGCTGCCGGCGGTGCGCGGGGCCGTTGGCGTTGCCGGGCGGGACCGAGGACGGCCTGCCGAAGCCCGCGTACTGCCGGTGGTGCGCGGCGACGGAGGCCGGTTTCCGGTGCCCGACCTGCGGGTCGCGCAGGCTGCGTGGCCAGATCATCGGCGCCAGGCGCACGGCCGAGGAGCTGGGGCGGGCGTTTCCCGGGCATCCGGTGCGCACCAGCGGGGCCGACGAGGTGCTGACCGAGGTTCCCGGCAAACCCGCCCTGGTGGTGGCGACACCGGGCGCCGAACCCGTCGCCGAAGGTGGGTACGGCGCGGTGCTGTTGCTCGACGGGTGGGCGTTGCTGGGGCGTGCCGATCTCAGGGCGTCCGAGGAGGCGCTCCGGCGCTGGATGACGGCCGCGGGACTGGTGCGGCCGGGCAACGGGCGGGTGGTCGTCATCGCGGACTCCGGCCTGACGCCGGTGCAGGCCCTCGTGCGGTGGGACCCGGTGTGGCACGCCGCCACCGAGCTGGCCGCGCGCACCGAGCTCGGGTTCCCGCCCGCGGTGCGGATGGCGACCGTCGACGGCACGCCGGACGCGGTGAACGCCCTGCTCGACGAGCTGCGGTTGCCGCCGACCGGCGAGGTCCTCGGGCCCGTGCCGCTGGGTGAGGACGAGACCAGGGAACGGGCGTTGGTCCGGGTCGCCCGCAGTGAGGGCCGTCAGCTGGCCGCCGTGCTCGCCGAGGCGCAGGCCGTGCGGACCGCGAGGAAGGAACAGGAGCTGGTGCGCATCAAGCTGGATCCGCTGGAGGTCCTGTAGGTCTGGGCCAGACCAACCGCTGGCTGGTCACTCGCTGTGCATCTGCGGTCACGCGCATGCGCCGCAGCTTCCTCACGCTCAGTGCCCTGCCGCCGTTGGGCACGATCACGCTGCAGGCCCGGCTCTACCCGGACGAGGAGTCGTAGTACGAACGCAGGTTCGCGATGTGGCCGCGGATGTCGTCGTCGGTGAGCTGCTCGTACTCGAGGTACTCGCTCATGTAGGTCATCAGGTCGGCGCGCTCGGGGTGGTCCTCGTTCGAGATCACGTGCGCCGTGGTGCCCGAGATGCCCGCGGGGAACAACAGGAAGCCGTCGATGCCCGCCATGGTGTCGAAGGAGGCGTTCTTGGCCTCCCACAGCGTCCAGACGTCCTCTTCGCGGCCGCACTCGGCGAGCAGCAGCGCGGCGAGGACCATCGTCTCGCTCAGGCCCCAGCCCTCGCGGTGGGCGGCCGTCTCCTCGGCCAGCAGGTGGCGCAGCAGGTCCGCGTCGCTCTCGCGGCGGTCGCGCAGGAGCAGGTGCAGCGCCTCCTCGCGGTCGGCCTCGTCGAGCGGGGTGTTCGCGAAATCCGTTCGCAACCGGTCAAGATCGATCACCTCCGCACCTTAGGCCTTCCTCAAGGGGCCTTGCCATCCGGTGGCAACGGAGTAGAAGTTTCCGCATGTTGCGAACGGTCGCCGCCCTGACGCTGTCCGTAGTGCTGGTCGCCCCCGCTCAGGCAGGCGCGGCGGAAACACCTGTGCGCGTGCCCGAGCAGGTCGGCTGGGGCGGTGCCGTCACCAGCGTCGACCCCGACGCGTCCCAGATCGGCATCGACGTGCTCCGCAGAGGGGGCAACGCCGTCGACGCCGCCGTCGCCACCGCCGCCGCACTCGGCGTGACCGACCCGTTCTCGGCGGGTATCGGCGGAGGCGGCTTCTTCGTCTACTACGACGCCCGCACCGGGCGCGTGTCCACTCTGGACGGACGGGAGACCGCGCCGCGTTCCGCGACCGACCAGCTGTTCGTGGAGAACGGCAAACCGCTGCCGTTCGCCGAGGCGGTGACCAGCGGTCTGTCCGTCGGCGTGCCCGGCACACCCAAGACGTGGCAGCAGGCCCTGCGCAGGTGGGGCACGCTGAACCTGCGGCAGGCCATGGCACCGGCGGAAGCGTTGGCACGGCGTGGTTTCGTCGTCGACCAGACGTTCAACACGCAGGTCGCCAACAACGCCGCGCGCTTCGCCGACTTCACCTCGACCCGCGACCTGTACCTGCCCGGCGGGAAGCCGCCGGCCGTCGGCAGCACGTTCCGCAACCCGCAGCTGGCTGACACCTACCGCGAGCTGGCCCGCACAGACCTCGCCTCCCTCTACGGCGGACCGGTCGGCCGCGACCTCGTCAAGACCGTCCAGCAGCCGCCGGTCGTGCCGGGTTCGACCCGCAACGTCCGCCCCGGCGCCATGGAGATCTCCGACCTCGCCCGCTACCAGGTCGAACGCCGGGAGCCCACGCATTCGCGCTACCGCGGCCTCGACGTCTACGGCATGGCGGCGCCGTCGTCGGGCGGCACGACCGTCGGCGAGGCGCTGAACATCCTGGAGTCGACCGACCTCTCCGAGGTCTCCGGCGTCGAGTACCTGCACCGGTTCATCGAGTCGACGAAGCTCTCGTTCGCCGACCGCCTGCGCTGGGTGGGCGACCCGGCCTTCACCCGCGTGCCGACCGACGGCCTGCTGTCGCAGGAGTTCGCCGACACCCGCGCGTGCCTGATCAAGCCCGACGCCGTCCTGCCCGCCCCGCAACCCGCCGCCGATCCGGACAACCCCAAGCCCTGCGAGGCCACCGCGGGTCCCTCGAACCTGCGCGAGGACGCCGAGCGCACCACGCACCTGACGGTCGCCGACCGCTGGGGCAACGTCGTCGCGTACACGCTGACCATCGAGTCCGAAGGCGGCAGCGGCATCGTCGTGCCCGGACGCGGCTTCCTGCTCAACAACGAGCTCACCGACTTCGAGTTCGTGCCCCCGACCGCCGGCGTCCCGCACCCGAACCTGCCCGGCCCCGGCAAGCGCCCGCGCTCGTCGATGGCCCCGACCATCGTGCTGGACCACGGCGAGGTCAAGCTGGCCGTCGGCTCACCCGGCGGTGCCACGATCATCACCACGGTCACCCAGATCCTGACCGGGCGCCTGGACCGCGGCATGTCGCTGCTCGACGCCGTGGCCGCGCCGCGCGCCTCCCAGCGCAACTCGGCCACGACCCCGGCCGAGGCGGAGTTCATCGCCGCCGCGACCACCGCGGGCCTGCAGGCCATCGGCCACAAGTTCAGCCAGAACGCCGAGATCGGTGCCGCCACCGGTGTCGAGCGGGCCCCGGACGGCCGCTGGCGTGCCGTGGCCGAGCCGACGCGGCGCGGCGGAGGCGCCGCCCGCGTGGTGTGCGTGGGCTGAGCGCGAGCACGACGAGTCGCCGGGTGGGGTGCGGGCTTCCGCACCCCACCCGCTCGTTTTCCGGGCAGGTCCTGCGCTGGTCCGGTGGCTTCGGTGGGCCCATGGTGAGGCTGGACCGCCTGGTCAACGTGCTCCCTCCCCAGATCGCCCTGACGGCATCTGCCCCGTCACGGAGGCGCCATGACGAGGACAACCCGCGCGTGTGGCCGACACCGCAGGCGCACCACCGGCTCCGCAACGAATTCACGGCACTGCTCGCGCCGGCCCGGATCCGGTTCGACGACGAGGCCGGCATGGTGCTCACCGTCCGCTTCGACGACACCGGTGAGACCGCGACGTTCCTGCACGGCGCCCGCTGCGGCGAACAGCGCGCCTACCGGGTGCCCAGCGGTGCCACGATGTGCGTCACCACACCGTCGCATCGGCCTTTGTGACGTGCGGGTGTCCGCCTTTCGGCCGAGTGGCGCGCCCGATCGTCCCACCTCGGGCTGATGGAGACTCGATACCGCGAGCCGATGTGGGCTGACCTGCGCGAACGGCACAGTTTGTGGCATGACGACGACAACTGCCGGTACTGCCTCGGTGGCCCAGCTCAACTTCCACGCGTTGTTCCGCCCGGTGCTGACGGCGCTGCGGTTCGCCGGCCACTTCCTCGTGGCGCTGGTGGGCGTGATCTTCCTCGGCAGCGCGTCCGAGCACTGACCGCGCTCCTCGTAGACTGGCAACCAGTCCACCACGAGGAGCACTGCGTGACCGTCCAACCCATCCGCCTGTTCGGCGACCCGGTGCTGCGCACCCCCGCCGTCGAGGTCACCGACTTCGACAAAGAACTGCGCACCCTGGTCAAGGACCTGTGGGACTCGATGCAGAACGCGGGTGGAGCGGGACTGGCCGCGCCGCAGCTCGGTGTGGGGCTGCGCGTGTTCACCTACCACTGCGACGGCTTCGCGGGACACCTCGTCAACCCGACGTGGGACGTGGTGGGCGAGGAGATGCAGGACGGTCCCGAGGGCTGCCTGTCCATCCCCGGCATGTCGTGGGACTGCAAGCGCCACCTGCACGTCGTGGCCAAGGGCTGGAACATGCACGGTGAGCCGGTCGAGGTCGAGGGCACCGAGACGCTGGCCCGCTGCATCCAGCACGAGACGGACCACCTCGACGGCGTGCTGTTCCTCGACCGCCTCGACGCCGAGACCCGCAAGCTCGCCATGAGGGAGATCCGGCAGGCCGAGTGGTTCGACGGTACGGTCCCCACCTTGAAGCAGAGCCCGCACCCACTCTTCGGCAGGTCCAGCTGACCATGCGACTCGTGTTCGCCGGTACGCCCGAGGTCGCACTTCCCTCGCTGCGCGCCTTCATCGACTCCCCGCGCCACGACGTCGTCGCCGTGGTCACCCGCCCCGACGCACCCTCCGGCCGCGGCCGCAAGCTGGAGCGCTCACCCGTCGCCGCGCTCGCCGACGAACACGGCATCGAGGTGCTGACGCCCGCGAAGGCCGGCGACCCCGAGTTCCTCGACCGCCTGCGCGCCCTCGAACCGGACCTGTGCCCGGTCGTCGCCTACGGCAACCTGCTGCCGCAGCGCACGCTCGACGTGCCGAAGTTCGGCTGGGTCAACCTCCACTTCTCCGTGCTGCCCGCCTGGCGCGGCGCCGCGCCGGTGCAGGCCGCCGTGCGCAACGGCGACGACATCACGGGCGCCTCGACGTTCCGCATCGTGCGCGAGCTCGACGCCGGCCCGGTCTTCGGCGTGGTGACCGAGAAGGTCCGCGACCGCGACACCTCCGGCGACCTGCTCGCCCGGCTGTCCGAGTCCGGCGCGCAGCTGCTGCTGTCCACTGTGGACGGCATCGAGGACGGCACCCTGCGCGCCGTCGAACAGCCCGCCGACGGCGTCACCTACGCACCCAAGATCACCGTCGAGGACGCGCGCCTCGACTTCACCGCGCCCGCTGCGGCCGTCGACCGCCTCGCACGCGCCGTGACACCCGAGCCCGGCGCGTGGGCGTCGTTCCGGGACGAGCGGCTGAAGCTCGGCCCCGTGACGCCCGTGGACGACGTGACGCTGCCCGCCGGGGAGATCCTCGTGGAGCGCAAGCGGGTGCTCGTCGGCACCGCGACGACCGCGGTGGCGCTCGGCGAGGTCCAGGCGCAGGGCAAGAAGCGCATGGCCGCCACCGACTGGGCCCGCGGCGTGCGCATCGAGGCGGGGGAGCGCATCGCGTGACGCGCTCTCGAGCAACGACGCGCGGTATCACCGTGGTCGCGCAGATGCGAGCCGGGGCGGGGCCGGCTTCAGGTGGCCGTGGCACAGCGGGTGGACGCGTGGCGGCAGAGACGAACTCGGCGCGCGTTGGCCGCGCCGCAGCAGGAGAGTGCATCGCATGACCGGCTACTCGCGAGGAGCCTCCAAGCCTTCCCGTCCGCGCAGGCCGCATCCGCCGCGGCGGCGCACCGGGCCCTCACGGCCGCCCGTGGAGGACCCGGCACGTCTTGCCGCGTTGGAGACGTTGCGGGCGGTTCGGCAGCGCGACGCGTACGCGAACCTCGTGCTGCCGCAGCTGTTGCGCGAGCGCCGCATCACTGGCCGTGATGCCGCGCTGGCCACCGAGCTCACCTACGGTGCGGCGCGCGCTCAGGGATTGCTCGACGCCGTCATCGAGGCGTGCTCCGACCGCCCGCTGTCCGAAGTGGACGGGTCGGCGCTCGACGCGTTGCGGCTGGGTGCGTATCAGCTGCTGCGCACCCGGATTCCGTCGCACGCGGCGGTTGCCTCCACCGTCGACCTCGTGCGGGCCGAGCTCGGGTCCGGGATCGCCGGGTTCGTCAACGCCGTGCTGCGCCGCGTCGCCGAGCAGGACGAGGCCGCGTGGGTCGACGAGCTCGCGCCCGACCCGGACACCGACCCGATCGGCAACCTCGCCTTCGCGCACGCGCACCCGCGGTGGATCGCGCAGGCGTTCGCGGAGGCCCTCGGCAGCCGGGACGAGCCGCTGAAGCGCGCCCTGGAGGCCGATGACGCCCGGCCTGCCGTGCACCTGGTGGCACGGCCCGGCGAGGTGAGCGCCGACGAGCTCGCCGCCATCACCGGTGGTGACGTGGCGCCTTACTCGCCCTACGGCGTGCACCTGGACGCCGGGGCGGGCGACCCGGGCGATCTCGAGCCCGTCCGGGAACGCCTCGCCAACGTCCAGGACGAGGGCAGCCAGTTGTGCGCACTGGCCCTCACCCGCGCAACCCTGGAGGGCACTGACGACCGCTGGCTGGACCTCTGCGCGGGCCCCGGCGGCAAGGCCGCGCTGCTCGCCGCACTCGTCGGCCTCGAAGGTGGCGAGCTGATCGCCGTCGAGAAGGCACCCCACCGCGCCGAGCTCGTGCGCAAGATCACCTCAGGCCTGCCGGTGACCGTGCACGTGGCCGACGGCCGCGAGACCGACTTCGTCGAAGGGGCGTTCGACCGAGTGCTGGTCGACGCGCCCTGCACCGGTCTCGGTGCACTGCGCAGGCGCCCGGAGGCGCGGTGGCGGCGCCAGCCCGCCGACGTCGGCACGCTCACGAAGCTGCAGCGCGAGCTGCTCACCGAGGCGTTGCGACTGGTGCGTCCTGGCGGCGTTGTCGGTTATGTCGTGTGCTCACCTCATCTCTCCGAAACCGTCGGGGTCGTGACGGACGTCGCGCGGCGGACCGGGGCGGAAGTGCTGGACACGCGGGAGCTCTTCCCGGGAGTTCCGGACCTCGGGGAAGGGCCGCACGTCCAGCTCTGGCCTCATCTGCACGGCACCGACGCGATGTTCTGCGCGGTGCTGCGACGCCCTGCTCGAGCGCTCGTGAACGACGGTAGTGGCGGGGTCTGACAGTCCTGCGCGGCTGAGGACGGGCGGGTGGGCGCGACAGAACCGGCGGCAACACAGCCGGTGACGTGCAGGACGGTCACGTCACCCGGATTCGCGACGTCCACGGGAACGTGCGCGCCGGCCGCCCGCGCCCAGGTGGTGGCAGAGGGTGTTCGTGGGAGTGGCGCGGGTCCCCGTCGTGGCTCTGGCGGCCCTGATCGGGTGGTGAGTGCGGGGCGTCTGCACCCCCGCCTCGCCGATGATCGTCCACGCCGGACCCGCCGCCTACCATCGGCGCAATGACACGAGGACTGCTGGGACTGGTCGCGTCGGGCTGCGGCGGCGTGGAGACCTGGTTCCGCACGGAGCTCGCCGAACCCGCGGCGCGGCGCGGCTGGCGGCTCGCCATCACCCTCACCCCGGCGGTCGTGCCGTGGTTCGAGGAGGCGGGCGAGCTGGACCGGCTGCAGGCCCTCACCGACCTCGGGATCCGGTGGCAGCCGCGGTTGCCGAGCCGGCCGAAGCCGCACCCGACGCCGGACGCGTTCATCTTCGCGCCCGCCAGCGCGAACTCCGTGGCCAAGCTGGCCCTGGGCATCGGTGACAACCAGGCGCTGACGGCCCTGAACGAGGCCATGGGCGTCGAGGGCTGCAAGGTCGTCGTCATGCCGCAGGCGAGTGCGGACAAGCGCCGTCACCCGATGTGGGAGACCCACCTGAAGACCCTCACCGGGGCGGGTGTCGTGGTGGTCACTGACGAGGCTCCCGGCAGGCTGCTCGACCTGCTGGACACCTAGACTTCACCCTTGTGGTCCACACGCCGATGATCGCCCCCAGCATCCTGTCCGCCGACTTCGCGCGGCTCGCCGACGAGCTCGCCGCGGTGCCGACGTCGGACTGGATCCACGTCGACGTCATGGACAACCACTTCGTGCCGAACCTGACGCTCGGGCTGCCGGTGGTGAAGTCGCTGCTCAAGGTCACCGACATCCCGATCGACTGCCATCTCATGATCGACGACCCGGACCGCTGGGCCATCGGGTACGCCGAGGCGGGCGCCTACAACGTGACGGTGCACGTCGAGGCGGCGAACGACCCGGTCAAGCTCGCCGGGGACCTCAGGGCCGCGGGCAGCAAGGCGGGGCTGAGCATCAAGCCCGGCACGCCGCTGGAGCCGTACGTCGAGGTCCTCAAGCACTACGACACGCTGCTGGTGATGTCGGTCGAGCCGGGCTTCGGCGGGCAGAAGTTCATGGCGGACGTGCTGGAGAAGGTCAGGACCGCCCGCCGCCTCGTCGACACCGGGCACCTCAAGCTGCTCGTGGAGATCGACGGCGGCATCAACGCCGACACCATCGAGCAGGCCGCGCAGGCCGGTGTGGACTGCTTCGTGGCCGGGTCCGCCGTGTACGACGCCGCCGACCCCGGCAAGGCCGTCGAGGCGTTGCGCGCTCAGGCAGCCGGGGCGAGGTGACACCCGAGGACGCGATGGTGCTCGCCATCGCGGAGAGCGAACGGGTGAGGGGCACCACCAGTCCGAACCCTCCGGTCGGATGTGTCATCCTGGACCGGCACGGCAAGGCGGTCGGGTTCGGCGGCACCCAGCCACCGGGCGGCCCGCACGCCGAGGTGATGGCGCTCAAGGAAGCCGGCACGAAGGCCCAGGGCGGCACGGCGGTCGTGACGCTCGAACCGTGCTCGCACTTCGGCCGCACGCCTCCGTGCACCGAAGCGCTCAGGGAAGCCGGCATCAGGCACGTCATCCACGCCGTGAGCGATCCGAACCCGGACGCGGCAGGCGGCGCGCAACGGCTCCAGGAAGCCGGCATCACGGTCGAGAGCGGTCTACTCGAAGACGAGGTCGGCAACGGACCATTGCGCGCGTGGTTGCACTACGCGCGCACGGGACGTCCACACGTCACGTGGAAATACGCGGCGTCGTTGGACGGCCGGATCGCGGCCCGGGACGGCACCAGCCGGTGGATCAGCTCGGAAGCCTCCCGCAAGGAGGTGCACGACCTGCGCACGAAGCTGGACGCCATCGTCGTCGGCACGAACACGGTCAAGAAGGACGACCCGGCGCTCACGGCCAGGGACGACGACGGAATGCCGTTGCCCCGCCAGCCGTTGCCGGTGGTCGTGGGCCTGAGCGACCTGCCGGACGGGGCCAAGCTCCGGGACAGGGCACTGCACCTGCGCACGCACGACCCGGACGAGGTGCTCGCCGCGCTCGCCGAACGCGGGATCGTCGACGTGCTGCTGGAAGGCGGTGCGACTGTCGCCGGTGCGTTCCTGCGCGCGGGCAGGATCGACCGGGTGCTCGCCTACGTCGCGCCGGTGCTGCTCGGGGACGGCCCCGCGGCGGTGCTGGACGCGGGCGTGTCAACCATCACGGACGCTGTCCGGCTGACCGTGCAAGACGTCACCATGAGCGGACCGGACTTGCGGATCAGCGCGGTTCCGCAAACTTAGGAGGAGCGGTGTTCACCGGGATCGTCGAGGAACTCGGCCACGTGGTCGCCACGGAGGACCTGCCGGACGCGGCACGGATCCGCATCTCCGGGCCCATCGTGACCAGCGACGCCAAGCACGGCGACTCCATCGCGGTGAACGGCGTCTGCCTCACCGTCGTGGAGGTCGAGAACAACACCTTCACCGCCGACGTGATGCGCGAGACGCTGGTGCGCAGCAGCCTCGCGAAGGTGGCGGAGGGCGACCGGGTCAACCTGGAGCGCGCGGCCGCGGTCGGCCAGCGCCTCGGTGGCCACATCGTGCAGGGGCACGTCGACGGCACGGGAACGGTGCTGGCGCGGGAGAAGGCCGAGCACTGGGAGATCGTCCACATCGGACTTCCGCCGAAACTCGCCCGCTACGTCGTGGAAAAGGGTTCAATCACGGTCGACGGCGTGTCGCTGACGGTCGTCACGGTGTCCGAGGACGAGTTCACCGTGAGCCTGATCCCGACCACGCTGGAGCTCACCACGCTCGGGCACCGGCTGCCCGGTGACGTGGTGAACCTCGAGGTCGACGTGCTGGCGAAGTACGTCGAACGGCTGGCCACCCCGCACCTGCGGGACGACAAGGAGGCCCAGTGAGCACCGACTTCCCCGACATCGAGCGGGCGATCAAGGACATCGCGGCCGGTCGGCCGGTCGTCGTGGTCGACGACGAGGACCGCGAGAACGAGGGCGACCTGATCTTCGCCGCCGAGAAGGCGACGCCGGAGCTGCTCGCGTTCATGGTCCGCTACACGTCCGGGTACGTGTGCGTGGCGCTGCCGGAGTCCACCTGCGACCGCCTCGACCTGCCGCCGATGTACCACACGAACCAGGACCAGCGCGGCACCGCGTACACGGTCACGGTGGACGCGCGCGAGGGCATCGGCACCGGCATCTCGGCCGCCGACCGCGCCCGCACCATCCGGCTGCTCGCCGACCCGACCTCGAAGGCGAGCGACTTCACCCGGCCCGGCCACGTCGTGCCGTTGCGCGCCAAGGAAGGCGGCGTGCTGCGCCGTCCGGGGCACACCGAGGCCTCCGTCGACCTGGCCCGGCTCGCCGGTCTCTCGCCCGCGGGCGTGCTCTGCGAGATCGTGTCGCAGAAGCTCGAGGAGGAGATGGCGCACCGCGAGGAGCTGGAGGTGTTCGCCGCCGACCACGACCTCGCGCTGATCACGATCGCGGACCTGATCGCGTACCGCCGCCGGGTCGAGACGCAGGTTGAACGCGTTGCCGAGGCACGCATCCCGACCGCGCACGGCGTGTTCACCGCCGTCGGTTACGACAGCCTGCTCGACGGCATCGAGCACGTGGCGCTCGTTTACGGCGAGATCGGCGACGGCGAGGACGTGCTGGTGCGCGTGCACTCCGAGTGCCTGACCGGTGACGTGTTCGGCTCGTTGCGCTGCGACTGCGGCCCTCAGCTCGACGCGGCGCTGGAAGCCGTTGCGGCACAGGGACGTGGCGTCGTGCTGTACATGCGCGGGCACGAGGGCCGCGGCATCGGCCTGATGCACAAGCTGCAGGCCTACCAGCTGCAGGACGAGGGCGCGGACACCGTGGACGCGAACCTCGCGCTGGGCGTTCCCGCGGACGCGCGTGACTACGGCACGGGCGCGCAGATCCTCGGCGACCTCGGCATCAAGTCCATGCGGCTGCTCACGAACAACCCGGCCAAGCGCGTCGGTCTGGAGGCCGGATACGGTCTGAGGGTGCTCGACCGGGTGCCGCTGCCGATCTCCCCGAACCCGGAGAACCTGCGGTACCTGCGCACCAAGCGCGACCGGATGGGCCACGAGCTGCACCAGCTGGAGCAGTACGAGGCCGTTGTTTCCGCTACGGAGGACCAGGAATGAGCGGCGAGGGCCGTCCAGAGCAGACCCAGCTCGACGGCAAGGGCCTGAGCGTGGCGATCGCGGCCACGCGCTGGCACACCAAGATCACCGACCAGCTCGTCGAGCGCGCGCTGAAGGCCGCCGCCGACGCGGGCTGCGCCGACACGACCGTCGTGCGCGTGGCGGGGGCGATCGAGCTTCCCGTTGTGGTGCAGGAACTCGCACGCCACCACGACGCCGTCGTGGCGCTGGGCGTGGTGATCCGCGGTGGCACCCCGCACTTCGAGTACGTGTGCGACTCGGTGACCGACGGCCTGACCCGCGTCGCGCTGGACGAGTCGACGCCGGTCGGCAACGGCGTGCTGACGTGCGACACCGAGGAGCAGGCGCTGGCCCGTGCCGGCCTGCCGGACTCGGTGGAGGACAAGGGCTACGAGGCGACGGTGGCCGCGATCGACACGGCGCTGGTGCTGCGCGGCCTGCGTCAGCCGTGGACCGAGCGGGGCTTCGAGTGACGACCGTCGTCTTCCGCCCCAAGAAGATCCGCCGTGTCGCGTGGGCGTGCGCGATCTTCCTGATCGCCGTGTTCACCGTGGTCGGGCTGCTGCTGGGCAAGACCCCGACCGGCGTGGTCTTCCGCGCCTCCGACCAGGTCGCCATGATCCTCCTGGGCTTCCTGCTGGCGGGCGGGGTGCTGCTGCTGACCCGCCCGCGCGTCACCGCGGACGCCTCGGGGGTCGACGTGCGCAACGTCGTGACGTCCCACCACTTCGAGTGGAAGGACGTGCTCGCGGTGAGCTTCCCGGACGGCGCCGCGTGGGCGCGTCTGGAGCTGCCGGAGGACGAGTACATCTCGGTGATGGCCGTGCAGGCCGTGGACCGCGAGTACGCCGTTTCGTCCGTGCGCGCGCTGCGTGAACTGCACAAGGCCGCACGAAGCTGACCTGGCGCAACTGCTGAAGGCGCAGAACTTCTGCGCCTCGAGCGACGGGCTCGCCGCCGGCGAGCCGGCCCGGCCGCACCGAACCGGTGGCAGCCGCTGTCTCGACGACTGCTTCACGCGGGGAGTTCCTCGACGCCGGCCTGGTCGACGCGCTGCACGTGGCGGTGTCCCCGCTGAAACTGGGAACCGGGCTGCGGTTCCGGGAGTCACCGGACGAGCTGCGCGACCGCTTCCACCTCGACGTGGTGCCCAGCCCGAGCGGTGTCACGCACCACCTGTTCCGGCGCCGCTAGGTCCAGAGGCCGAGGATCGCGCCCGCCAGCACCAGCCCGACGATGTGGTAGCCCGCGCCGATGGCGGCGAACGTCTTCGGCGCGGGCTTGGTCATGTCGTACGTGCCGGTCACGAACATCACCGGAAGCGCGATGCCGACACCCACGAGAAGTCCGAGCAGGATGCCTTCCATGATGTTGTCGGTGTCCGACGCGGCACCGATCATCGCGGTCGCGAGCGTGGCGAGGAAGCAGGTGGCCAGCGGCACGGTGTAGATGCCCGCGCTCGTGTTCTCCGGTGGGTTCAGGTCCCACCCGGCAGCCCGTTGCCAGGCCCTGCCGAAGGCGAACTCCGCGTACCACAAGGCACCCAAGGCGAAGTACGCGATCGTGGCCACGATGACGGCGAACCAGTTCAGGTCGCCGAGCACGGTCAAGCTCATGAGGTCTCCCGCGGTGGTCAAGGTGACTTGGCATCGCGAGGTGAACGTTCACTGTTACCGGTGGTTCGGGTTCGGACATAACAGTGGTTTATGGATCATGGCCACCTGGTCCGAAGTGGACCAGACCTGGCTGCGCGACCTCAGTTCGGCACGGCGACGGCCACCGCGTCGTCCGAGATCTCGGTGCGGGTGCCGCCGACCTCGGAGAACAGCTGCCAGGTGGGGTCGTCCGGGGCGGGGTGGACGAGGGCCGCGCGGAAGCCGGGGACGACCTGGCGGGTGTAGCCGGGGTCGTCTCGCCTGGTCCACCCGGTGTTCCCGAGCTGCCAGTGGCTTTCCGGGATGGTCACCGACGTCCGCGGGCCACCGCTCGACGCGCAGAGCCACGACGAGTAGATCATGTTCAGGGTCCCGTCCTTGTCGTACCAGACGGCGGCCACACCGGATCCGTCGTCGTTGGGATCACCGGCCACGGGCGTCTCGCTCTGGGCGCCCGTGGCGAGGTTGATCAGGACGACCGACGATCGCTCCTGACAGGCTCCCGCATGGCCTGCGGTGACGTAAACCAGAGAGCGTCCGTCCGGGGAGAAGGCCGCCCGGTAGACGGCGACGTTGCCCTGGACGGCGCCGAGCGGGACCACCTGGCCGCCTGGACGCACGAGGTACAGGTTTTCCGGCCCACCGTAGGCGGACACGCCGTCGGGCGCGGCGACGAGGCTGGTCCCGTCCTCGCCGGCGAGGATCCGCAGCGGCAGGACCAGGCCGGCCTCGTCGACCTTGCGGTCGGGCAGGACGGTGGTCCCCGACACCGGCCGGGCGTTCTGGTCGGCGAGGTCGAGCGTGGTCACGACGTTGCCGGCCAGCCAGCTGATCACGCTGCCGCCCGCGGTCACCGCGTTTCGGCAGCTTCCGCACGGCACCGACCCGGTGGCCCCGGTCCGGACGTCGATGGTGGTGATGCCCGTCGAGGTCACGGCGAACACGAAGTGCCCGTCCGCTGTGTACCCGAGGCTGCGCGGGTCCGCGCTGTCAACGGCTGTCTCCGCGACCACCTTGGTCCCGCGCACGACGCCCAGACGGGTGGTGGTCAGGAACGCGTAGCTCGGTTCCGGCTCCGCTGGTGCCGCCTTGACGCTGAGCGAGGCCGCGTCGGGCGAGTTCGGGACGACGAGCCGGTCGAGGACGACCTTCAGGTCGTCGGCGGAGTCGGCGAACGTGGTGTCGGAGGCGAACTTCGCCAGCGCCTCCTTCCGGTCCTGCGGGACCTGGAAGCCGACGACCCTGATGTCGAGGTCCAGCCCCGCCGCGGCCAAGCGGTCGTCGATGGACTTCCGCGCGCCGGCCGGGTCGTTCGTGCAGGCGTCGGCGCCCGTCGTGGAGATGACGATGATCCGGTTGCGGACGCTGCCGCGGCGGGTCAGGAACCCGCTGACGCCGTCGATCGCCGCCAGGGATGACTCACAGGGACGGCAAACGGGCCGCGCACTGCCTCCGTTGGCACGAACTGTCCACGATTTGGCCAGTTGCGTGTTCCTCCGAGACGTCAGGAAAGCGCCGGGTCGAGCAGGTTCTCTCGATGCCCGCTGCGGACCATGTAGGCGACGGAGGCGTCGTAGATGGTGGTCTGCGGGGCGCCGTCCTCCAGGAAGCTGCGGATGAAGCCGCCCCTGTGAAGTCCTTGCGCTTCACGCCGTGCTCGGTCAGGTACTTGCCCGCGGGCGAGTCGGCCTGGACCGCCCAGTGCTCATCACCCGCCGTTCGACGTAGTCAGATAGCGTTAACGTGGTCGGATGCGCGCTGGGAGGGTGCGATCTGCGGCGCCGGACTCGGGGAGGCTGGAAGGACATGACCGCCAATCTCCAGTGGCCGTATGTGCCGCCGGACGGCTGGACAGCGGCCGACCTGGATCGCATCAGCCCTGACGGGCCTCATAGCGAATTGGACGCGTTGAAGCGCATCGAGTTGATCGATGGAGAGCTCATCATCACGAGTCCGCAGACCGAGTTCCACCGCCGCGTGGTGGAGCGGTTGGGTAACCAGCTGGGCAGCCAGTGCCCTGATGAGCTGACCGCCACGCGGGAGATGGATGTCCTGCTGGGGGGAGCGGCAACGGCCGTGTCCTGACGTCTCGGTGGTGGACAAGGCAGCTGCGGCAGACCTGGACCGCACGTACTACGAACCCGAGGACGTGCTCCTGGTCGTCGAGGTTGTGTCGAAGTCTTCAGAGATCCGTGACCGCGAGACGAAGCCGAAGCGGTACGCACAGGGCGGGATCAAGCATTTCTGGCGGGTGGAGAACGACGGCGGGCAGCCGGTCGTCTACGTCTACGAACTCGATCCGGCGACGACCAGCTACGCGTTGACCGGCATCTTCCACGACCGGTTGAAGACCACTGTGCCATTCTCCGTGGACATCGCGCTGGACACGTTGATCAGCTGAACCGCAAGGCGAAGGGCCGCCCACCGGAACCGGTGGGCGGCCCTTTCGGTCGTTCTGGCTAGCTGCGGACCATCTTGCGCAGGACGTACTGCATGATGCCGCCGTTGCGGTAGTAGTCGGCTTCACCGGGGGTGTCGATGCGGACGACCGCGTCGAACTCGACCTTGGTGCCGTCGGTCTTGGTGGCGACGACGTGGACGGTCGAGGGGGTGGTGCCGTTGTTGAGCTCGGTGATGCCGGTGAAGTCGAACGTCTCGGTGCCGTCGAGGCCCAGGGACGCGGCGTTCTCGCCGGCGGGGAACTGCAGTGGCAGCACGCCCATGCCGATCAGGTTCGAGCGGTGGATGCGCTCGAAGGACTCGGCGATGACGGCGCGGACGCCGAGCAGCGAGGTGCCCTTGGCGGCCCAGTCGCGCGACGAGCCGGAGCCGTACTCCTTGCCGGCGAGGACGACCAGCGGGACGCCGGCTTCGGCGTAGGCGACGGAGGCGTCGTAGATGGTGGTCTGCGGGGCGTCGTCCTCCAGGAAGTTGCGGGTGAAGCCGCCCTGGACGTCGTCGAGCAGGAGGTTGCGCAGGCGGATGTTCGCGAAGGTGCCGCGGATCATCACCTCGTGGTTGCCGCGGCGGGAGCCGTAGGAGTTGAAGTCCTTGCGCTCCACGCCGTGCTCGGTCAGGTACTTGCCCGCGGGCGAGTCGGCCTTGATCGAGCCGGCGGGGGAGATGTGGTCGGTGGTGACCGAGTCGCCGAGCAGCGCGAGGACGCGGGCACCCGAGATCTCGGTGACCGGCTTCGGTTCCATCTCCATGCCCTCGAAGTACGGGGGCTTGCGGACGTAGGTGGACTCGGCGTCCCACTCGAAGGTGTTGCCGGTCGGCGTGGGCAGGGACTGCCAGCGCTGGTCGCCCGCGAAGACGTCCGTGTAGCCCTTGGTGAAGCCCTCCGGCGAGATGGAGGTCGAGATGACCTCGGCGATCTCCTGCGGCGACGGCCAGATCTCGCTCAGGTAGACCGGCTTGCCGTCGGAGTCGTGGCCGAGCGGCTCGGTGGTGATGTCCTTGTCCATCGAACCGGCCAGCGCGTACGCCACGACGAGCGGCGGCGACGCGAGGTAGTTCATCTTGATGTCCGGGTTGATCCGGCCCTCGAAGTTGCGGTTGCCCGACAGCACCGAGACGACGGCGAGGTCACCGGACTGCACGCCGGCCGAGATCTCCTCCTGCAGCGGGCCCGAGTTGCCGATGCAGGTGGTGCAGCCGTAGCCGACCAGGTGGAAGCCGAGCTTCTCCAGGTACGGCATGAGGCCCGCGCGCTCGTAGTAGTCCATGACGACCTTCGAGCCCGGCGCCAGGGTCGTCTTGACCCACGGCTTGCGCTCCAGGCCGCGCTCGACGGCCTTCTTCGCGAGCAGGGCCGCGCCGAGCATCACGGACGGGTTCGAGGTGTTGGTGCAGGACGTGATCGCGGCGATCGCGACGGCGCCGTGGTCCAGCTCGAACTCGTTGCCGTCGACGGTGACCTTGACCGGGTTCGAGGGACGGCCCTGCGCGCCCTCGGCGGCGGTCTGGATGCGCGGTGCGCCCTTGCCGTTCTCGCCCTCGTGCACGGCGATCGGGTCGGAGGCGGGGAACGTCTCGTCGATCGCCTCGTCGACGTCGGACTTCTCGTCCTCGACGTGCGCGACGTAGTCCTTGAGCGACGCGCGGAAGGAGGCCTTCGCGTTCGTCAGCTCGATGCGGTCCTGCGGGCGCTTCGGGCCGGCGATGGACGGGACGACCGTCGCCAGGTCGAGCTCCAGCGTCTCGGAGTACACGGCCTCGCGGGACGGGTCGTGCCAGAGGCCCTGCTCCTTGGCGTAGGCCTCGACGAGCGCGATCTGCTCCTCGGAACGGCCGGTCAGGCGCAGGTAGTCGATGGTCTCGCCGTCGATCGGGAAGATGCCGACCGTGGAGCCGAACTCCGGCGACATGTTGCCGATCGTGGCGCGGTTCGCGAGCGGCACGGCGCCGACGCCCTCGCCGTAGAACTCGACGAACTTGCCGACGACGCCCTGCTTGCGCAGCATCTCGGTGATCGTGAGCACCAGGTCGGTGGCGGTGGCGCCCGCGGGCAGCTCACCGGAGAGCTTGAAGCCGACGACGCGCGGGATCAGCATCGAGACCGGCTGGCCGAGCATCGCGGCCTCGGCCTCGATGCCGCCGACGCCCCAGCCCAGCACGCCGATGCCGTTGACCATCGTGGTGTGCGAGTCGGTGCCGACCAGCGTGTCCGGGTAGGCCTGGCCGTTGCGGACCATGACGACGCGCGCGAGGTGCTCGATGTTGACCTGGTGCACGATGCCGGTGCCGGGCGGGACGACCTTGAACTCGTCGAACGCCGTCTGGCCCCAGCGCAGGAACTGGTAGCGCTCCTTGTTGCGCTCGTACTCCAGGTCGACGTTGAGCTCGAACGCGTCCGGGCGGCCGAAGACGTCGGCGATGACCGAGTGGTCGATCACGAGCTCGGCGGGGGCGAGCGGGTTCACCTTCTCGGCGTCGCCGCCGAGCTGGGTGACGGCCTCGCGCATGGTGGCGAGGTCGACGACGCACGGCACACCGGTGAAGTCCTGCATCACGACGCGCGCCGGCGTGAACTGGATCTCGGTGTTGGGCTCTGCGGCAGGGTCCCAGTTGGCGAGAGCGCGCACGTGGTCGGCGGTGATGTTCGCGCCGTCCTCGGTCCGCAGCAGGTTCTCCAGCAGGATCTTCAGGCTGAACGGAAGACGCTCGGCGCCCTCCACGGCGCTCAGCCGGAACACCTCGTACGAGGCGTCGCCGACGTTGAGCGTGCCGCGGGCGCCGAAGCTGTCCTTGCTAGCTGGTGCAGTCACGTGCAACTCCATCTGGTGACAGCGCGGTGGTCAGTTCGGGGTACGGGGAGAGTCTTCCTCACCGGGTCGACCACTGCCCCTCGACCCCAAACAGTACGCGTGTCCTGTTAGCCGGTTCAAGGCAGGTTGCCCTAAGTCACGTGACGTTGCGTTGCACCCCGGCCCACCTGCGCCGGGCGGACTCGTCAAGATCGATGTCGGCCGGCGTCGAGGGGTAGCCCGGCCGGGGCGGAGGGGGTGTACCGGGCTACCCGCGGAAAGGCGGCGAGGCTACGCGCCGCCGTGGTCCCTGACGACCCGCCTGGCCGAGGCGAAGAGCATGCCGATGTTGACCGACTTCGGGCACACGACGACGGCGACGACGTCCTCGTGGTGGTTGTTGCGGATGAACAGGTGCGTGAGGTTGCTGCTGTTGACCAGGATTTCCTGGAAGTAGTGCTCGGAGCTCGCGATGCCGCGCCGCTCCTTGAAAACGTCCTCGATCATGGTCACCGTGCGGCCCTGGAACAGGTCCAGCGTCGCGCCGGCGAGCAGGTCGAGCACCTCGGACGGGTGACTCTCGGTCGTCTCGAACGAAAGCAGCATGCCGGTGGCCATGTCGACGATTCCGGCGGCCACGCAGCCCTGCACCTCCTGTCGCAGGTGCCTGACCATTGCGGCCATCTGGTCGGACATCGGTCTGTTGCTCATCTCGGGCTTCGTCACTTCACTTTTCTTTTCGGGCGGTGGTGGGAACGGGGCCTGGCTGGTCGAAAATCAGGGAGCTTTCCTCTCTGGTTGTTTGAAGAGCTTCGGCAGCAGCTGGCGGCGCAACGACCGGGGCAGCGGCACGGCCGGCTGCGGGTCCGCCGCGACGGCCGCGGGGTTCGCGACCACCGTCAGCAGGCCGTCGGAGACCATCCGGCAGGCCTCGACCGTCACCGGGAAGACGCTGCGCCCCGACGCGAACGCGATGTCGCGCGCGGTCTGCCTGCCGGTGGCGTGCGAGAGGATCTCCGCCCGTGCGGGGACGAGTTCGCTCAGGTCGGCGTCGTGCGACGGGCTGAGACGGTCGCGGTGGGGCGAGAGCGGGTGCTTCAGCGCGAGCAGTGAGGTGATCCGCCGCGAGGTCTCCTGCAGCAGGCGGACGGGGTCGATCGCGGTCGCCATCGCGACCGGGACGTCGAGTGTCTGCGGGGTGAAGAGGCAGTCCTCGACGTCCCCCGCGACGATCGTGAACGCGGCGTCCTGCGTGGCCATCATGGCGACGACGTGCAGCTCGGTCTCGCCGAGGGCGGATTCGCTGATCCGCCTGGTGCGCGACAACAACGCGTCCGGCCCGGGCGAACCGGGGCTTTCCACGCAGACGATTCCGCCTTCGCGCAGGTGAATTCTGCCGCCGGGATTTCCCAGGACGTGCAGCGTGCCCGTGGCGCGTGCCGCATCTCGTCCGGTCAACGCGCCCGCGAGCAGATCGAAGGAGAATTGCGCAGCGCTTTTCAGGGGTGTCACCCGCATTCGGTCGAACTGAGCTTGAGCAAACTCATCTTTGTTGCTCGGGTGACGGTTTGTCGCCACGGTTCACTCGATCGTGTGAAAAGTGAGGCGACTATATTTATCGGACATGCATGTGATGTCACGCGGAGTTTTCTCAAACGAACATGAGAATGATTCCGAAGGCGCCCAGCATCAGCAGTTTCCCGCATTCGAGCACGATGTAGGCGAGGTGGACGCGGGAGCGGGGAGGCGTCCCTCCGTCGATGATGAGCTGGGCCCTCGCCTCCAGCCGGGGACGCAGCACGACGACCTGGACTGCCAGCGTCGCGGCGAGGGCGGTCATCAGCACAGTGGCGGCGAGCGGGCGCGGGGCCGGTGCGAGCGTGATCGCGGTGGCCGCCGCGAGCACGATCTCCGCGGCGTTGAGTGCGCGGAACACGAGCCGGCCGATGCCCAGGCCGAGGGGCAGCGTGATGCCGGGCGCGCGGAACTTGAGCGGTGCCTCGACGGAGATCGCCAGGACCATGCCGAACCAGATGCACGCCAAAGCGAGCGGAAGTGGTGTCATGAATGGTTATCTTGGCGTGGTGCTCCTCGACCAGGTTTCGAAGCGGTACGGGCGCGGGCAGTGGGTGCTGCGCGACCTCACGCTGGAGGTCTCCGGCCTGACCGTGCTGACCGGCGCCAACGGCACCGGCAAGTCCACGTTGCTCAAGATCGCCGCCGGGGTGCTGAAGCCGACGTCCGGGCGGGTGAAGCGGCCGGCGTCCGTCGGCTACGTGCCGGAACGGTTCCCGTCGGACGTGAAGATGTCCGCGTCGTCGTACCTGGCGCACCTGGGGCGGATTCGCCGGACCGCGGCGGGCGATGTGCTGGAACGACTGGGTTTCGCGGGTTCACTGACGGCGCCGATGTCGGAGCTGTCCAAGGGCAACGCGCAGAAGGTCGCGCTGGCGCAGGCGTTCCTGGCCACCGACCTGTTGGTGCTCGACGAGCCGTGGACCGGCCTCGATCCGGCCGCCGCCGCAGAGCTGGTGTCGATGTTGGAGGGACGCACGGCGCTGGTGTCCGACCACGAGGGGCACCTCGCGTCGGCCACTCGGGTCGACCTCGCGGGCGGGCACGTGACGATCGAGCTGAGCCGGGTCGTCGGGCTGGAAGCCCTGGAGGCGTTGGAAGGCGTGCGCTCGGTGTTGTCGCGGGGGTCGTCGGCGCGGGTCGTGGTGGCGCCGGACCGGAGCGATGAGGTGCTGGCCGAGGCGTTGCGGCTCGGCTGTTCGGTGCGGAGCGTGCGGTGATCTCGCTCGTCCGGTACCTCGCGGCGGATGTCCTTCGGGGACAACGGTTCCTCGCGCCGATGCTGGTGTTCCTCGGCGTGCTCGGGATGTTGTTCTCCTACGACCCGGGACCGCAGCTGTCGGCGTTCTCCGGGTCGGCGGCGCTGATCTACCCGATCGGCGCGTGGCTGGCCGTCGTCGTGGCGACCTCCGAGGACGTCGTGCGGCGGGAGATCACCGTCGTGTCGGCGGGCGGGTGGCCGCGGGTGCTGACGGCGGTCGCCGTGACGGCGGTGGTGTTCGGGCTGGCGTTCGCGGTGGTGGCGACGGTGTGGGCGGTGGTCGCGAGCCCGCGCCCGTACACCGTGCCGCAGGTGCTCGCGGGTCTCGGGGTGCACGGGGTCTCGGTGCTGCTCGGCATCGGTGTCGGGCTGATGTTCGCCCGGCCGGTGTTCGACGCCATCGGCCGGACCGTGCTGGTCGTGTTCGGCGTCGTGGTGATGACCTATCCGCTCGGGCGCCACACGCCGCTCGGGTGGGTGCTGGACACGTTGGGGGACAACCAGGTCACGCTGTCGACCCTGTGGGCGGGCCTGGTCGGTGCCGCCCTGGTGTCCGGTGCGGTGGTCCTGGGGGTGCGGCGGGTCTGATGCGGGTCAACGTGCTCGGGCCGTTGCAGGTCCTCGCCTCCGACGGGACTGTGCTCGAAGTGCGCGGGAAACGGTTGCGGTGGCTGCTGATCCGGCTCGCGATGGAACCCGGCCAGGTGGTGGCCTCGGAGCGGTTGATCGCGGACCTGTGGGTGGACGAGCCGCCGGTGGACGGCCCGGCGGCGTTGCAGTCGCTCGTGTCGCGGCTGCGGCGGACGCTGGGGGCCTCGGTGGTGTCGTCGCACGCGCTGGGCTACCGGCTGGAGGCGGCGACCGACGTCGAGGAGTTCACCCGGACGCGGTCGGCGGCGTTGTGGCGCGGGGCGGCGTTCGAGGACGCGCCGTTCGCGGTGGACGAGGCCGTGCGGCTGGCGTTGCTGCGCGACGACCTCGCCGGGCTGGAGGCGCTGGCCGCCGCGCATCCGTTGCGGGAGGACGTCCAGGCCCGGTTGATGCTCGCGTTGCACGCGGCCGGGCGCCGGTCGGATGCGCTGGGTGTCCACGAACGGGTTCGTGCCGCGCTGGCGGACGAGCTCGGCGTGGATCCCGGTGAGGCGTTGGCGGCGGCGCATCTGACCGTGCTGCGCGAACGGCCGGTGCGGGGCAACCTGCCGGCCGCGGTCGGGTCGTTCGTCGGACGGGACTCGGACTTGGCGCGGTTGTCGGCGTTGTTGCGGGACAACCGGTTGGTGACGCTGACCGGGTTCGGCGGGGTGGGCAAGACCCGGCTTGCGCTGATGTGCGCGGCCTCGGTCGCGCAGGCGTGGTTCGTCGAGCTGGACTCCGCCGCCGAACCGCTGGCCGCGCTGGATGCGGCCTTGGGGCCGAACCCGTTGGCGACGCCGTTGTTCGCGCGGCTCGGGTCGTCGCTGGTGGTGCTGGACAACTGCGAGCACGTGGTCTCCGCGGCGGCCGCGCTCTGCGAGCAGCTGCTGGCCGCGGCGCCGGACGTGCGGGTGCTGGCGACCTCGCGGGAACCGCTGGGGATTCCGGGCGAGGTCGTGCATCCCGTGGCGCCGCTGGACCTCGATCACGCCGTGCGGTTGTTCACGGCACGGGTCGGCGCGGCGTTCGATCCGGACGTGGCGCGGCGGCTTTGTGCCGCGCTGGACGGGATTCCGCTGGCGGTGGAGCTGGCGGCGGCGCGGGCGCGGTCGCTGTCGGCCGCGCAGCTTCAGGCTCGGGTGGACAGCCGGTTGCGGCTGCTCGACCGGGGGCCGCGGACCGGGCCGTTGCGGCACCGGACGTTGCGGGCGGTGATCGACTGGAGCTGGGAGCTGCTGGACCCCGCCGAGCGGTTGTTGCTGGCGCGGCTGGGAGTTTTCGTGGGCGGGGCCACGGCTGCGGCAGTGCACGCCGTGTGCGGGGCAGGCTTGCGCAGGGGTACCCCCGTGCTGGGAACCCCTGCGTTTCAACGTACTCCGGGGCACCGACAAGATCAGGATCTCTGGGACACCGAGGACCTGCTGGCCGCGCTGGTGGAGAAGTCGCTGGTGGTCAGGACGGGGGAGCGGTACCGGCTGCTGGAGACCGTCCGCGAGTACGCGCTCGAACAGGGGCGGGCCGATCCCGCCGCGCACGCCGCCTACTACGTGGCGCTGGCCGAGCAGAACGAGCCGTTGCTCAGGGGACCGCGCCAGCTCGACGCGCTCAAGGTCTTCGACGCCGAACGCGGCAACCTCGACGCCGCGCAGACGTGGGCCGTGCGGCACGACGCGGTGCTCGCCCGCAGGGTGATGGCCGCCCGCACCTGGCACCTGCTCGTGATGACCAAGCGGTTCGAGGAGATGCACCGGTGGGCGTCGCTCACGCCGGACGACCCGCTGTCGGACGTGCTGACGTCGCTGGGCACGCCCAGGGCCGTCGCCGCGGCCCGGCGGCTGTGGGAGGCGGACGTGCCCACCGCCCTCTGCGCGTTGATGCTGACCAGCGCGCAGGTGTGGGGCTCGGCGGAGCTGGGGGAACGGCTTTCCGAGCTGGCCGACCGGCTGGAGCGGTCGCCCGACGAGTGGATGCGCGCGTTCTCGGCGCTGCTCAGGGGCGTGGTGGCCGGTGAGTTCAGCGACGGCGCGGCGCCGGTGGCCGAGGGCTGGTACCGGCGGGCGCTGGAGGGGTTCCGCGCGGTGGGTGACCGGTGGGCCATCGTGTTCGGGCTGTCGTGCCTGGTCATGGTGCTGATCAACCGCGGCGCGTTCGCCGAGGGGTTCAAGGCCGTGTCCGAGGCGCGTGAGGTCGCGGAGGAGCTCGGCGAGCCGGAGTCGGTGCTGGTGCCGATGTCGGTGCTGATGCAGACGGCGCGGCTCAAGATCCGGATCGGCGACCTCGACGGGGCTCGTGAGGACCTGATGCGCGTGCCGGTCTCGGCCGGCCTCGACCGGGCGCGCGTGCTGCAGGTCCACGGCGAGATGGCCTACTTCAGCGGTGACTTCGAGCAGGCCGTGGCGCTGTACCGGCAGGCGCTGCACGCCACGGCGGACTCGCTCGCGACCCAGTTCCGCGCGACCGTCCACGCCGGACTGGGGCTGGCGCTGACCCGCCTCGGCCATCTCGGCGAGGCGGGCGACGAGCACCGGCGCGCGCTCGACACCGTCTCCGTGAGCGCCGACGGGCCCGCACGGGCGATCGTGCTGGAGCGGTACGCGGACTGGCTGTGCGCCCAGGGCGACCCCCGCAGTGCGGGAGAGGCCCTGGACGAGGCGGAACGGCTACGCGGCGGCCCCAGCAGCGACCCGTCGGTGGTGCAGCTGCGTGACCGGGTTCGCGCCGAAGTAGGCGTCGATCGCTGACCGGCCGACCGCGGCGACGTAGCCGTCCGGGCGCACCAGCACCGGGCCGTCGGGCAGGTCCAGCGTCACGAAGTCCGGTCCCCGCAACAGGTCGAAGATGCGGCCGTGCGCGGTGTGCCCGTCGGGCATGCGGTCACCGGCCTGCAGGCCGTCGCCGTCGGACGTCCGGTACGACAACGACAGCTGCAGCGTCTGGTCGTCGCGCTTCTGGAACGGGTTGCCGGACGCCATGATCTCGGTCGTCAGGCCCAGTAACCACTCGGCGACCGGCTTGCGCTCGGCCTCGTAGGTGTCGAGCAGCGTTTCCATCGCGAGCTTCCAGCCCAGGTTGTAGGCGTCCTGGATGCCCGTGTTCATGCCCTGCGCACCGGCCGGGGAGTGGACGTGCGCGGCGTCGCCCGCGAGGAAGACGCGGCCGACCCGGAACCGGTCGACCATGCGGATGTTGGTGCGGTACAACGACATCCACGTCGCCTCGTGCACCACGACGTCGTCCAGCCCGGTGCGCTCGCGCACGATCCGCCGGTAGAGCTCCAGCGAGGGTTCGCCGTCTCCCGTCGCCTGGAACTGGTAGAGGTCAGTGCCGGGCAACGGGCACAGGCCGAGCCACTGGCCGTCGTCGGTGCTCCAGCCGTGCCAGTACTCGCGGTCCAGGCCGGACACGCGGACGTCGCCGACGAGCATCCGCTGGTCCTCCCACGTCTCGCCGACGAACTGCACGCCGAGATGCTTGCGCACGAACGACTTCCCGCCGTCACACCCGACGAGGTACTTGGCGCGCACGGTCTCCGGGCCGACCACCGCCGTGACCCCGTTGTCGTCCTGGAAGAACGACGTGAGCGGCATGCCGTACTCGACGGTCCCCTCGGGCAGCGCGTCGCGCATGATCTGCTCGACCCGGAACTGCGGGATGAGCATGGTGCTCGCGTACGGGCGGTCGGCCGTGGGCTCGCGGCCCTCGTGCATGTCCCACTCGCGCAGCACTTCGCGCCCCTTGTAGTGACGGTGGCGCATGTGGAACTTGCCGGACGCGAGCACGGGCTCGATCAGGCCCAGGTCGTGGAAGACCTCCATCGACCGCGGCTGCAGGCCCTTGCCGCGCGAACCGGCGAACGGGGCGGGCGCCGCGTCGACGACGCGGAACGGCACGCCGCGGCGGGAGAGGTCGAGAGCCAGGGTGAGGCCGGTCGCGCCGGCGCCGATGATCAGAACCTGTGTGTCCATGGCGGCAACACTGCCCCCATGAACTGCCACGGCCCTGTCACCGCGCTGTTGCGGGTGACAGGGCCGTATCTGACCTGCGAAGCCTTACTTCTTGATCAGTGCGATCAGCGCGTCGACGTCCTTGGGCTCGAAGCCGCGGAACAGCGTCAGCGCCAGCTCGTAGTACGAGCGGACCGGGCTCACGTACCACTTGCCGCCGACCTCGGTCGAGACGACGCCGACACCGGTCTTCATGACCGACGCGGCCACCCGGCCGATGATCTCGACGGCCTGCGCCGGGATCTTGCCGCCGCCCTGCTGCTGCAGCAGCTGCGCGATCTCGTCGGCGCAGAGCTTCTGCGAGCCCTGGCCGGGAACCTCGGCGGCGTAGCAGTCGCCGTCACGGGTGATCGAGACGGTGTCGCCCTCGACCGTCACCGACAGCTTCTTCACGGTGACCTGCTTGCCGCCCGTGACGTCCTTGACGTCGGTCTCCAGGGCGTTCAGCTTGGCGCCGGTCGGGCCCACCTTGCCCGCCTGCTCCAGCAGCAGCGGGCCCAGGTCCTGCAGCACACCGGCCTCGTCCGGCGGCAGCAGCGAGATGACCGTCTTCAGGTCGCCGTCCAGCGCGGCGGTGACGAGCTGCTTGGCGGCGTCCTGCGCGGAGCCGGCGCCCTGCGGCGCGAAGCCCTGCTGCGGCCACTTGAGCTTCTCCTTCTCGAGCGCGACGTTCGCGATGGTGTAGAAGGCGCTCGGGTACCACTTGTCCTTGACCTTGATCGTGGCGATGCCGATCGGGGCGCCGCGTTTCTGCACCTCGGCGGTGATGTCCCAGGTCTTCGTCTCGGACTTGGTCAGGCTGACCTTGTCGCCGATCGCGTCCATCAGCTTGTCGGTCAGCGGGACCTTCGAGATGTCCGAGGTGACCGTGATCTTGCCCTCGACCAGCTTGTTGATGGTGAGGTGGTCGTTGATCTTCTCGGCCTTGGCCTCGTCGAACTTGATGTTCTCGCTCTTGAACTCGACGCCCGACAGCTTGTTCGGGTCGGCGTCGGGCTTGAGGATCTCGAGCCGCTTCATCTCCTTCGTCATCGAGTCCATGTAGTCCTTCGACAACGCGGCCTCGGCGGGCGCCAGCGACGCCATGATGCCGACGACGTCACCGCTGCCGAGCTGGTCGATGAGGTTCTTCGCGGCCACGGCGGGGGTGTCCTGGCCCGCGTTCGCCGCCGGGTCGGACTTCTTCAGCGCGAAGAACGTGACGGCGCCGCCCACGAGCAGCAGCACGGCGACGACGGCCGTGATGACCAGGCCGGTGCGCTTCTTCTTCGGCGGCTGCCCGCCCATCGGGGCGTAGCCGTACGGCTGCTGGTCGAAGCCCTGCTGGGGGAAGCCCTGCGGTCCGGTCTGCGGGTAACCCTGCTGCGGGAAGCCCTGCGGACCGGTCTGCGGGTGACCACCCGGCTGCTGGGGCTGCTGCGGGTAACCACCCTGCTGCGGGTAGCCGCCCTGCTGGGGCTGTTGCCCGTACGGGTTGTTCTGCGGCTGCCACTGGCCGCCGCCACCACCTGGGTAGCTCACGGATTCCCTCCCGGAGTTCTCACTGCGCTGCGCCTGTTGGAGGTGAGCACCGTGATCGCCCCCACGATCGTCAGTACGGCACCGGCAAGGGTGACGGCCGGTCCGGCGATGCTGATTCCGACCAACGCGCCCTTGCTGTCCCCTTGGACCGCGGCCAGCAGGGCCACGGTTCCCGCGATCGTGCCAAAGAGAAGGCCGACGCACCCGGCGATTCGACGAAATCGGACCACGTAGAGGACCGCGGCGATCATCGCGAGCGGGGTGAGACCCACCCAGACCGCCGTGACGACGCCGCCGGCCACCCCGTCCAACCCGGCCAGATCACGCAGCGAAAGCACCTCGTAACTGTCCCTCGTGGTCGTTCCGGACTTGAGCCAGGGAAGGAAAGTCCCCGTGATGGACGTGATCAGGCCCACTGCCGCGATGGCGGCTCCCACTGCGCTGCGCACCGGACTAGTGTGAACCGATGCCCACCGACGCCTGCGAAGCGGCACGGGCGCTGGTCGCGTCCGCGCACCGGATCACCGTGCTGACGGGCGCCGGGGTCTCCACCGATTCGGGCATCCCGGACTTCCGCGGCCCGGACGGGCTGTGGACGCGTGACGCCGACGCCGGGCGCACCGCGTCGCTGGACGCCTACCTCTCCGATCCCGAGGTGCGCAGGCTCGCCTGGCGGACGCGGCTCCACAGTCCCGTGTGGACGGCCCAGCCCAACGCCGCGCACAAGGCGTTGGTGGAGCTGGAACGGTCGGGGCGGCTGCGCACCATCGTCACCCAGAACATCGACGGCCTGCACCAGAAAGCGGGCTCCGACCCGCATCGCGTGCTGGAGCTGCACGGCACGTTGCACGCGACCGTGTGCCTCGCATGTGGTGCCACCGGTCCGATGCGGGACGCGTTGAAGCGCGTCGCGGAGGGGGAGCCGGAGCCGGACTGCCCGCGGTGCCGGGGCATCCTCAAGTCCGCCACGATCTCGTTCGGACAGGAGCTCGACGGCGAGGTGCTGCGCCGCTCCCGGCTCGCGGTCCTCGACTGCGACGTGCTGCTCGTGGCCGGGACGTCGCTGTCCGTGCAACCCGCCGCCGGACTCGTGCCGCTGGCCGCGCGGGCGGGCGCACAGGTGATCATCTGCAACGCCGAACCGACGCCGTACGACGGCGTGGCGGCCGTGGTCCTGCACGAACCGGTCGGCGAGGTGTTGCCGGATCTCAGTTCGGTTCCTCCATCCGGGGGAGGCCGATTCTCGTCCTGGGGAGATCCGAGCACCTGGCCGTAGGGTCGGGACATGCGCGTACCGCTGATCACCACGGACTTCCTGGACCGGGCGTCGTTCGCGTTCTCGGCGACGACGGCGACCATCGACGAGCCCGACCAGCCGGCCAAGCCGGTCGAGACGACGACGTACGCGGAGATGGCGACCCGCGTGCGCGCGTGGCAGGCCGGGTTCGACGCACTGGGCATCGGCGAGGGCGAGCGGATCGCCGTCGTCAGCCACAACTCGGCGCGGCTGCTGGAACTGCTGCACGCGGTGCCCGGCAGCGGGCGGATCTGCGTGCCGGTGAACTTCCGCCTGCGCCCGGACGAGGTGAAGTACATCGTCGAGCACAGCGGCGCGTCGGCGTTGTTCGTCGACCCGGAGCTGGAACTGGACGACGTGGTGGCGCGGCACCGGTTCACGCTCGGCGAGGAGTCGGAGTCGCTGCTTCGGTTCGATGTGGAGCCACGGCCGTGGAGCGAGCCCTCGGAGGACGCGACCGCGACCATCAACTACACGTCCGGCACCACCGCGCGGCCCAAGGGCGTGCAGCTCACGCACCGCAACATCTGGCTGAACGCGGTCACGTTCGCCATGCACACGCGTGCGTGGGAGGGCGACGTGTACATGCACGTGCTGCCGATGTTCCACTGCAACGGCTGGGGCATGCCGTTCGGGCTGGCCGGACTGGGCGTGCCGCAGGTGGTGCTGCGCAAGGTCGACGGCGCCGAGATCCTGCGCCGTGTGCGCGACCACGGCGTCACGCTGATGTGCGGCGCACCTGCCGTGTGGAACGCCGTGCTCGACGCCGCTCAGTCGTGGGACGGCGAGATCCCCGGCCGTGACCGCGTGCGGATCGTGTGCGCCGGCGCCCCGCCGCCCTCGCGCACGATCCAGCGCGTGACCGAGGAGCTCGGCTGGGAGTTCCTGCAGATCTACGGCCTGACCGAGACGGCACCGCTGCTCACCTTCAACCGCGCCCAGCCGGGCCCGACCGGTGAGGAGAAGGCGCGCAAGCAGTCGCGGGCGGGTGCGCCGGCGCTGGGCGCGCGGCTGCGGATCTCCGACACCGGCGAGGTGCTCGCGCGGTCGAACGTCGTGATGGAGGGCTACTGGGACAACCCCTCCGCGACCGCCGACGCCATCGAGGACGGCTGGTTCCACACCGGCGACGGCGGCCACTTCGACCACGAGGGCTACCTGACCATCTCGGACCGCAAGAAGGACGTGATCATCACCGGAGGCGAGAACGTCTCGTCGATCGAGGTGGAGGACTGCCTGTTCTCGCACCCGGCCGTCGCCGAGGTCGCCGTGATCGGCGTGCCGGACGAGAAGTGGGGCGAGACGATCAAGGCACTGGTCGTGCGCTCGGCGGACGTCACCGAGGCCGAGCTGATCAAGCACTGCAAGGAGCGGCTCGCCGGGTACAAGGCGCCGACGTCGGTGGAGTTCCGCGACTCGATCCCGCGCACCGCGACCGGCAAGATCCAGAAGTTCAAGCTCCGCGAACCGTACTGGGCGGGCCGGGGCCGCGGCGTGAACTAGGGCCTGCCCGGCGCACGCGGGGACCTTTCGTACTGCATGTCAGTACGGGAGGTCCCCGCGTGCGGTTGCGCCACTCCGGCGACACGCCGGACTCCGATCGTCCCAAAAGGACCACAGCGCGTGTTCCACTGTGACACGTGTGGTTGACGGTGCGTTAGTTCCGGATGCGCCGAATGAGTCTGATTGGTCTAATGCGGTCGGAGGTGATGTCCGGTGTTGACACGACTCTCCGCCGTGTTCGTAGCGCTCACGGTCATCCTGACCGGGACGGCCAACGCCGTGCCGCCGCCTCCGCCGAACCCGAGTGACGCGGAGATCTCGGCGTCGCGGGCGGAGGCCGACGCGAAGGCCGCCCGCGTGGGCGAGCTGACCGGGCGGCTGACCCAGGCCGAGTCACGCCTGCAGGAGCTGCAGGACGACGTCTCCTACAAGCGCGAGCTCGCCAACAAGGCCCGCGTCGACCTGGAGACCGCGATCTCCGAGGCCGAGGCCGCCCGTCGTGAGGCGTCCGCCGCGCGCGTGCAGGCCGATGCCGCTGCCAAGGCCGTGGAGGAGAGCCGGCGGGCGCTGGACGAGTTCGCGGCGGCGTCCTACGCGCAGGGCAGCACGGTCGGTTCGTTCTCGGCGTACTTCGGCGCCAAGTCGCCGGAGGACCTGCTGGCGCGTGCCCAGCTGCTGGAGGCGGTGTCGTCGGCCGGGCTGAACCAGCTGGAGCAGGTGACCCGCGACCAGGGCACCGCCGCGAACCTCGACGCGGCCGCCCGCGCCGCCGTGCGCAAGGCCGACGCGAAGCAGGCCGCCGCCGACGAGGCGAAGAAGATCGCGGACCGGGCGCAGCAGGTGGCGGTCGAGGCGCACACCGCCCAGGCCGCCGCGACCGCGGAGCTGCAGGCCGGCAAGGACGCCGTCGAACGCGAGCTGGTGGCGGCGCGCGGTCAGGTCAGCGGCCTGGAGGCGCAGCGCCGGCAGTACGACCAGTGGGTCGAGGCGAAGAAGCGCGAGGACGAGGAGAACGCCCGTCGTGCGGCCGCGGCCGCCGCGGCAGCCGCCGCTGCCGCGCAGCCGGCTCCGGCTCCGCAGCGCCCGATCGCCGCTGCCCCCGCACCGTCCGGCAGTCGCGTGCAGACGGTGATCAACCGGGCGTTGGCTCAGCGCGGTGTCATCTACGCGTGGGGCGGTGGCGACTACGACGGTCCCACTTATGGCGTGCGCGACGGTGGTGTGGCCGACGAGTACGGCGACTACCGCAAGATCGGGTTCGACTGCTCGGGGCTGATGATGTACGCGTTCGCCGGCGCGGGCGTGTACCTGCCGCACTACAGCGGCTATCAGTACAACTCCGGGCGCAAGGTGCCGCTGTCGCAGATGGCGCCGGGCGACATGATCTTCTGGGGTCCCGGCGGCGGCACGCACGTGGCGTTGTACATCGGCGGCGGGATGATGGTCGAAGCACCGCATTCCGGTGCTGTGGTGCGGATTTCGCCCGTGCGGTACGGCGGGATCATGCCGTACGTGACGCGCGTGCTGTGATGAAGGTCAGGGCTTGAGGGCACGCGCCCAGAGCTGGCCGATGACGTCGTGGCCGAAGCTGTGCCGCGGCGTCTTCTCGACCAGTTCGAAGCCGTGCGCCTCGTAGATCTTCCTGGCGGACGTCAGCCCGTCGACCGTCCACAGCACCATGCGCTGGTATCCGGCGTTCTTGGCGAACTCGATGCACTTTTCGACGAGCTTGGCGCCCGTGCCGTGGCCACGCGCGTCGGGGTGCACGAGCAGCACGCGCAGCTTCGCGGTCGTGTCGTTTTCGCGCACGCAGAACACGCATCCGACGCGTCGGCCGTCGAGCTCGGCGATCCACGCGGCTTCCTTCGTGTCGTCGTGGTCCGCCGCGTAGTCGCCGACGATCTTCGCGACCATCGCCTCGAACGACGTGTCCCAGCCGTGCTCGGCGGCGTAGAGCTCGCCGTGCGCCTGGACCACCCAGCCCAGGTCGCCGGGCCGGTCGAGCGGGCGGATCAGCATGGTCGCCTCCACTGACACGACTGTTTCAGTAATGCGAGAATAGTGGTCATGCCGTCCGCGCGGGAGACCGAACTGCTCGAAGCCGCCTACCGGTACGTGCTCACCCACGGCCTGGCGGACGTGTCGCTGCGGCCGCTGGCGGCGGCCATCGGGTCGAGCACGCGCGTGCTGCTCTACCTGTTCGGCAGCAAGGAAGGCCTGGTCAGGGCGTTGCTGGCGCGAGCGCGAGCCGACGAGCTGGCGCTGCTCGCCGACATCGGCACCGGGCCAGGAGTGATCGCGCGGCTGTGGGAGTGGCTGTCCACGCCGGCGCACCGGCCGTTGCTGACGTTGTGGCTGGAGGCTTACGCGCGCTCTCTCGTGGAACCGGACGGGCCGTGGTCGGGCTTCGCGCGCGCGACCGTCGAGGACTGGCTGGAGGTTCTCCGTGTTTCGCAACCCGCGGACCTGCGGGACACGCCTGCCGGGCTGGTCGAGCGCACGCGGGAGCTCGCGTTGCTACGGGGCGCGTTGCTGGACCTGCTGGCGACAGGGGACGAGCAGCGGGTCAGCGCGGCACTGGCGTGAGGCCGAGCGCGGCGAGGAACCGCTCGGAGGGCGGGGCCGTGCCCGGTGTCCAGTAGTGCTGCGCAGGGTGGCGCCGAGGTACGTGACGAGCACCGACCAGCTCGGGCGCGCGATGGTCGCGCTGGCCAAGGGTGCGCGCCCGGCGGTGCGGGTGCTGCGCAGCGACGAGATCAACCGGCTGGCCTGAAGGCGTCCTCGGTCGTGACCACGCCCGCGGTGCGGCCCGGCGCCGTGTGGTTGCCCCAGTAGAGGTTGGTGTGCGCGATGACCTCGTCCGGCGTGGGCGCGCCCCACTCGGACAGGTCCTCGGTGGTGTGCGCGTCGCTCACCAGCAGGGCGTCGTAGCCGCGGGCGATGGCGCCGTGCAGGGTCGAGCGGATGCACTCGTCGGTCTGCGCGCCGGACACCACGAGGCGGCCGATTCCCTTGCCCGCCAGCACTTCCTCGAGGTCGGTCGCCTCGAACGAGTCGGCGTAGGTCTTGTGCACCACGGGTTCGCCGTCGGCGACCTTCAGCTCGGGCACGAACTGCCAGCCGTCGGAGCCGACGGGCAGGTGCTCGGGGTTGCTGTGCTGCACCCACACGACGTCGACGCCGGCCGCGCGGGCTTTGTCGACGAGAGTGGCCACGTTGGCGACGACCTCGTCGCGGTTGTGGGAGTGGTTCACCACGCCGTTCTGCACGTCGATCACGAGGAGCGCGGTGTTGGGGCGGTTCGCCAGAGTCGTCACGAGGGTCACACTATGCCTCGGGTCTGACAGTTTTCAGCGGGAACGCAGGCGGCGCAGCATGCGGGCGTCCTCGAAGCCGACGTTGCGCGCTGCCGCCTCGACCGTGGCGCCCTGTCCGATGAGGTGCTCGGCCCGTTCGACGCGCAACGCCTGTTGGTACTTCAACGGCGTCATGCCCGTCGCCCTGCCGAACAACCGCGTCACGGTCCGTTCGCTGCACCCCGCGAGCGTGGCGAGGTCCGTGAGCGAGAGGCGGTCGGCGAGGCGTGACTCGATGACGTCCTGAATGCGGTGCACGGTCTCGTTGACGTGCGAGCGGTGCCGCAGCAGCACGCTCGCCTGCTGGTCGTCGCCGTTCCTGCGCGCGTAGACGACCATCGTGCGTGCGATGGCTGCTGCCGTGGCAGGGCCGTGCCGCGTCGCGACCAGGTTCAGCGCCAGGTCGATGCCGCTCGCGATACCCGCGGACGTCACGACCCGGTCGTCTTCCACGAACAGGACGTCGCGGATCACCCGTGCGCTCGGGTAGCGCCGTTCGAGCTCGTCCTGCAGTTCGTGGTGCGTGGTGCAACGGCGGCCGTCGAGCAGGCCGGCGCGTCCCAGCGCGTCTGCGCCGGCGCACACGCTTGCGACCGTGCCTCCGTTGGCGTGGTGTGCGCGCAACCAGGCCAACGCGCGCGTGCTCAACGGTCCGGTGCCGGCGATCTTCGGTGACCGCCATCCCGGCACGAACACGAGGTCGTGCACGTCGAGAGAGGGCAGTTCGGTCGTCGCGCCCAGCGGCACGCCCTGATGGCTGAGCACGGACTCGGCATCGCCCACGTAAGTGAGCTCGTAGCCGCCCACGAGGTCGGCCGCGCTGGAGAACACCTGCGCCGGCCCCGCGAGGTCGAGCAGGTGCACTCCCGGCACGAGCAGGAAGACGACTCTGGTCACGATCCGGTCAGCGTAGCGACATCGGAGATCCGCGCGAACCGGCCGGCCAGCACGTACTCGGTCCGCTCGATGATCTCCTCGACGCCGAGCACCTTCCCGGTCCGCCAGTGCGGCAGCGGCGTGGTGGCGGTCGCGTCCGTCACGAACGTCATGTCGAAGCCCAGGTCGGAGCCCACCCGCGTGGTCGTCTCGCAGCACTGCTCGGTCTTGATGCCGCTGATCAGCAGCTCCCGGACGCCGTGCACGGTGAGCTGCTGCTGCAGGTTCGTCGTGGTGAACGCGTTGTGCGACGTCTTGGTCAGGACGGGCTCGTCGTCGAGCGGCTTGAGCCCGTCGATGAGCCGCACGTGACCGAGCGCGGGGTCGAACACGCCACCGCTGCCGGGTTCGGAGTGCAGCACCCACACCACCAGGTCACCGGCGTCGCGCGACAGGTCGACCAGCTGGTTCACCTTGCCGACGACGTCCGGGTTCGAGACCTCGGCCCAGTCGGGGCGCTGGCGGAACGACTCCTGCACGTCGATGACGATCAATGCTCGCTTCATGACCTCGAGCCTCGCGGTCGCGGCTGCGCGCGGACAGGCACGGCCTGGACGTGGTGCGGACGGATCCGGTCACCGTGCGAAGATCACGACGTGGACTTACGCGTGCTTGCGGGCGACCCGGCGGACGAGAACCTCGGTGCCCAGGTGACGGTGTCGGTGGGCAGCGAGAGCCTCGACGGGGACGCCGTGCCGTTCGTGCGGGTCACGAAGGAGGAGGTCCGCAGAATCCTCGTGGGACACGCACGCACGGACGGCGAACGACTCGACGTCGCGATCCGGGCGGTGTGGAGCGAGAACGGCGGCTGGCACCGGGAGCACTGGCGCGGCGGCGACGTGTCGGAGCTGCTGCGGCACCCAGCCCACGCGATCCCCGGCGACGGCACGAGGTCCGAGGTGATCGCCAAGGCCGTCGCGGAGGGGTCGCGGAACACGGTCGCGGAGCTGCGGGGCTTGCGCTACGAGATGGAACGGCAGGTCGCGGACCTGCTGGCGCAGCGCAGGAACACCGCGCTGCGGCTGGTGATGGCCCAGCTCGTCGAGCTGTCGATCGCGTTCAGCCGCGCCCGCGACCAGGCCCGCGACACGCTCCGCGAGGTCAGGAACCCCGGCGTCGTGCGGCACTGCGAGGCGATGGACGCCGAGCTCGGCGAGGAGGTCACGCGGCTGCAGTCGTTGCTGAGCAGCGTGTCGACGTTCGCCGTGGCACAGGAAGGCGAGGCGCAGCAACGGTTCAACATGCTCGCCGCGGCCGCCGCGGCCGGACTCGGTCTGCCCGCGCTGATCCTCTCGCTCTACGGCGCGGACGCCTACCTGCCGTTCACGTGGGACAAGGCGTGGCGGGCGCTGGCACCGATCGCGGGCGCGCTGACGCTGGCGGCGGTGATCATCCTGCGGCGCATGCCCGGAAGCACGACCGTGAAGCACTACCTGGCGGCACTGGGCCTCATCACCGGGCTGATCGGCGTGCTGCTGGTCGCCGGCTTCCTGGCTCCCTAGAGCGGACGGCGACCCGCGAACCCGATGTCGGCGCGGTGGTACCAGGCGAGCGTCCGGTCACCCTCCAGCCAGCACAGCAGCACCGGCACGCCGTCCCGTTCGGACGGGAAGTCGACCAGCAGCGGGGCGAAGCCCTTCAGCTCGGCGCCGGTCCGCTGCACCGTCTCCAACAGCTCGTCCAACCGGGCCTGCGCCGCCTTGAACTCCGGCAGGCCGCCCAGGGACGAGGGGCCGGCGGCGAGCTCGGCGGCGTCGGCGCGCAGGCGGACGATCTCGTCCAGCACCGGCAGCAACCGCGTCAGCTCGGCCCGGGCTTCGGAGAGGGTGAACAGTCCCACGGCACCAAGGCTGGCACAGTGGACGTAATGACGTGGCGACTGGGTGACCTCACCGTGAACCGGATCGGCTTCGGCGCGATGCGCCTGCCGCAGCGGGGTGCCGCGTTCGATCCGAACGCGACACCCCGCGACCGCGCGCAGGCGATCCGGGTGCTGCGGGACGCCGTCGAGCTCGGCGTCAACCACATCGACACGGCCGCCTTCTACTTCTCGCGGACCCGGTCGGCCAACGAGCTGATCAACAGCGCGCTGCGGCCGTACCCCGACGACCTGGTGATCGCCACCAAGGTCGGCCCGAGCCGCACACCGCAGGGGGAGTGGCTGCCGCTCGCCACCCCCGAGCAGCTCCGGGGCCAGGTCGAGGAGAACCTCCGGCAGCTCGGCAGAGATCACCTCGACGTGGTGAACCTGCGGGTCAGCGGCCTCGACGACGTCAGCGCGCACTTCGCGCAGCTCGCGCGGCTGCGGCAGGAGGGCCTGATCCGGCACCTCGGGCTGTCGAACGTGAAGCCGCACCACCTCGACCAGGCGCAGCGGATCGCCCCGGTGGTGTGCGTGCAGAACTCCTACGGGCTCGGCCACCACCCCGAGCAGGACGACTTCGTCGGCCTCTGCGGTGAGCGCGGCGTCGCGT
Source organism: Lentzea sp. NPDC004782 (assembly GCF_040609115.1). Lineage (NCBI taxonomy): Bacteria > Bacillati > Actinomycetota > Actinomycetes > Pseudonocardiales > Pseudonocardiaceae > Lentzea > Lentzea sp. NPDC004782. The sequence goes on along the minus strand of NZ_JBEXJN010000010.1, from coordinate 108,475 downwards.
TCGTGCCGTTCTTCGCGCTGGCCGGGGCGAACGAGGAGGCCGGGACGTCGGCCGAGGACGACGAGGTGACCGAGATCGCGGCGGCGCACCGGGCCACGCCGGCCCAGGTCAGGCTCGCGTGGACGCTCGCGCGAGGACCGCACGTGCTGGTCATCCCTGGCACCGGCGATCCGGCGCACCTGCGGCAGAACGTCGCGGCGGGCGAGGTGCGGCTCAGTCCAGAGGAGCTCACCCGCCTCGACGCCCTGCACCTCAACGGGGTCTGATCGGCTGTGTCTGATTGACTGGGGCGATGACGTACGCGGCGATCATCCTCACCGGCGGCAGGGGTGAACGGCTCGGTGGCGTCGACAAGGCCGCACTGTCCTATCGGGACGCCACGCTGCTCGACCACGTTCTGTCCGTTGTGGACGATGCGAGCGAGATCGTCGTTGTCGGGCCGGAAAAAGACGTCCCGAACGTCGTCTGGGCGCGCGAGGAACCGCCCGGCGGCGGACCGCTCGCCGGACTGGCCGCCGGGCTCGCGAAGATCACCGAGGACTGGGTGGCGGTGCTCGCCGTCGATCAACCCGGCCTCACGAAGGACACCATCGCGAGGCTGCGGGAGCCGGGACGCAACGCCGTGCTCACCGACGGCCGCGTGCAGTGGCTGATCGGCGTCTGGAAGACGGCTGACCTGCGCGAAGCCCTCCCCGGAGATCCGCGCGACCTGCCGTTGCGCAAGACTCTGAGCCGGCTCGACCCGGTGGAGGTGTCCGCTTTGCCCGGTGAGGCGCGCGACGTCGACACGCCCGGTGACCTGGACACCCTTCACAGCGGTTGAACAGGCGAAGAGCAAGACTGGTCCACTATCGGTAAAACCCTGTTCTGCATGGAGGCCCGCACGTGACCGAGCCCGCCGCCGAGGCAACGCCGAACGCATCGGCGCCCGTCACCCCGGCTCGTGACGCCCAGCTGCTCGAACGCACCGTGTTCGAGGTGAAGCGGGTGATCGTCGGCCAGGACCGGCTCGTCGAGCGGATGCTCGTGGGTCTGCTGGCCAAGGGCCACCTGCTGCTCGAAGGTGTGCCGGGTGTCGCGAAGACGCTCGCCGTCGAGACGTTCGCCCGCGTGGTCGGCGGCTCGTTCAGCCGCGTGCAGTTCACGCCCGACCTGGTGCCCGCCGACATCCTCGGCACCCGCATCTACCGCCAGTCCAGCGAGGCGTTCGACGTCGAGCTGGGCCCGGTCGTCGCGAACTTCGTGCTCGCCGACGAGATCAACCGCGCGCCCGCCAAGGTGCAGTCGGCGATGCTGGAGGTCATGGCCGAGCGGCACGTCTCGATCGGTGGCCGGACGTTCCCGATGCCCAACCCGTTCCTGGTGCTGGCGACGCAGAACCCGATCGAGAACGAGGGCGTGTACCCGCTGCCCGAGGCGCAGCGCGACCGGTTCCTGTTCAAGATCCAGGTCGAGTACCCGACCGCCGAGGAAGAGCGCGAGATCGTCTACCGCATGGGCGTCGAGGCGCCCACGCCGAACCAGGTCCTCTCGCCGGAGGAGCTGGTGCGGCTGCAGGGCGTGGCGTCGCGCGTCTTCGTGCACCACGCGCTGGTCGACTACGTGGTGCGCCTGGTCATCGCGACCCGCGCGCCCGCGGAGCACGGCCTCACCGACGTCGCCGGCTGGGTCGCCTACGGTGCGTCGCCGCGTGCGTCGCTCGGCATCATCGCCGCCGCACGCGGCCTGGCGCTGGTCCGCGGCCGCGACTACGTGCTGCCGCAGGACGTCGTGGACGTCGTTCCGGACGTGCTGCGCCACCGCCTCGTGCTCTCGTACGACGCGCTGGCCGACGGTGTGCCGATCGACCACATCATCACGCGCGTGCTGCAGATCGTGCCGTTGCCGCAGGTGTCGGCCCGTCCGCAGCAGCCGGTTCCGGCTGGTAGGCAGTGAGCCCCAAAGACGCTGCAGCGAAAGCCGTCGAGCGCCCCTCGTGGGCGCCGCCCGTCCTGCGCGGCGTGCGGATGGAAGCCGCGCTGCGCATGCTGGAGCTCGACGTCCGGCGCCGCCTCGACGGCCTGCTGCAGGGCAACCACCTCGGCCTCGTGCCGGGACCGGGCACCGAACCGGGCGAGGCGCGCACCTACCAGCCCGGTGACGACGTGCGCCGGATGGACTGGGCGGTCACCGCGCGCACGACGGTCCCGCACATCCGCGAGACGGTCGCCGACCGCGAGCTGGAGACGTGGCTCGCGATCGACCTGTCGCCGTCGCTCGACTTCGGCACGGCGGCCTGCGAGAAGCGCGACCTGGCCATCGCCGCGACGGCCGCGGTCGCGCACCTGACGCGCGGTGGCGGCAACCGGATCGGCGCGGCGGTGTCGACGGGCGCGGAGAACGCCCGCATCCCGGCGCGCGGCGGTCTGGCGCACGCGCGGGGCATGATCCGCAAGATCGCCGAGATGCCGCGCGCGGCCGAGGGCACGCGGGGTGACCTGGCGGCGTTGCTGGAGCAGCTGCGCAGGCCACCGCGGCGGCGCGGCCTGATCGTGGTGATCTCGGACTTCCTCGGCGGCATGGAGTGGCAGCGCCCGCTGCGCGCGTTGTCCGCGCGGCACGACATCGTCGCGGTCGAGATCGTCGACCCGCGTGACGTCGACCTGCCCGAGGTCGGCACCGTCGTGCTGGCCGACCCGGAGACGGGGCGGCAGCGCGAGGTGACGGCGTCGGCGTTGCTGCGCAAGGAGTTCAACGCGGCGGCCGCCGAGCACCGGGCCGAGGTCGCCGCCGGTCTGCGCCGGGCGGGGGCCGGGCACCTGGTGCTGCGCACCGACTCCGACTGGATCGCGGACACCGTTCGTTTCGTGGTGGCGCGCAAGCGCCGCTGGTCTGGGGGTGTCGCGTGAGCTTCTCGAACTTCGTCGCCCCGTGGTGGTTCCTGCTGCTGGTGGCGGTCGCGCTGCTGGCCGCCGCGTACGTGCTCGTGCAACGGATGCGGCGCAAGCGGGTGCTGCGGTTCACGAACCTGGAGCTGCTGGAGAAGGTCGCGCCCAAACGGGAGCGCTGGTCGCGGCACGTGCCGGCGGCGTTCCTGCTGGCGGCACTGGCGTTGCTGACCGTGGCGCTGGCCGGGCCGACCTCCGAGCAACGGGTGCCGCGCAACCGGGCGACCGTGATGCTCGTGATCGACGTGTCGCTGTCGATGAAGGCGACCGACGTGAAGCCGTCCCGGCTGGAGGCCGCGCAGGTCGCCGCCAAGTCGTTCGTGGAGGGCCTGACGCCCGGCATCAACCTCGGGCTGATCACGTTCGCGGGGTCGGCCACCGTCCTGGTGGCGCCGACGACGGACCGGGCGGCCGTCTCGCAGTCGATCGACGGGCTGAAACTGGCCCAGTCGACGGCGACCGGTGACGCGATCATGGCGGCGATGGCGTCGATCGACTCGTTCGGCAAGGTGGTCGGAGGGGCCGAGGGGCCGCCGCCCGCCCGCATCGTGCTGATGTCGGACGGCAAGGAGACCGTCGGCACCAGAAAGGCCTTCGACGCGGCGGACGACGCCAAGAAGGCCGGGATCCCGATCTCCACGATCTCGTTCGGCACCGAGGACGGCGTGGTCGACATCGAGGGACGGCAGCAGGCCGTGCCGGTCGACGACGACTCGATGAAGGAGATCGCCAAGCTCTCCGGTGGCGAGTTCTTCAAGGCCGCCACGGCGGAGGAGCTGCGCCGGGTGTACGACACGCTCGGCGAGCAGATCGGCTACGAGAAGAAGCAGGCGGACGCGTCGAAACCGTGGTTGATGCTCGGCACGCTCACGGCGATGTTCGCGGCCGCGGCGGCCCTGCTGCTGGGGCAGAGACTTCCCTAGGGCCTGCCGTAGGTCAGCAGCACGACTCCGTTGTCGAACGCCCTGGTGCCCCTGAGCGCCAGGGCGTTCGGCCTTTTGAAGAACGGTGTGCCCGCGCCGAGCGCGACCGGGTTGACGTAGAGCCTGATCTCGTCCACCAGGTCGTGGGCGAAGAACGTCTCCAGCAGGGTGGCGCCGCCGACCATGCTGTCACCGGGGAGGTCGCGGATCTCGTCCGCGTCGACCTCGGTGCGGGTCTCGCTGTTCCACTCGGTGAACGTCCGCGTGCGCGAGTAGATGATCTTGCGCACGTTCCGCCAGATCGGGCCGAACTCGCGCATCTTCTGCGTGAAGTCGGGCTGCTCCTCGGCGTGCGGCCACGCCTGAAGCATCAGCTCGTGCGTGCGCCTGCCGTCGAGGAGCGCGCTCATCGTCGCCAGGTCGGCGTTGATGTAGTCGTGCATCTCCTCGCTCATGTGGTGCCAGCTGATGTCGTGGCCGGGTCCCTCGAAGAACCCGTCCAGCGAGATCGACGCCATCGTGATGATCATCCGTGGAGCCTCCGGTATTCCGCTGCCGCACCTGGATGCAACGGCACTTTGCCCGTGTCGATGAGGCTGCGCACGTCGAGGTACTGCGTGCCGAGCGCCTGCTCCGGCACGAGCTGGGCGGCCTTGGCGACCAGGAGCCGCACGACGGCGCTCGCGTACTCGTCGCTCAGGTCCGGCCGGCACACCAGCAGGTTCGGGGTGCCGATCGTGGGCACCTCGACGGACGAGCCGTACACGCCCATGCGCACGTCCACGCGTTCGTAGACCTTGCCGTAGTCCTGGCGCAGCCTCGGCAGGAAGCCGTCGAGCGGGAGCAGCCGGATACCGCTCGCCCTGCCCAGCTCCGGGGTCGGGACGCCACCGGACCACAGCAGCGCCGCGATGTCGCCCGCCTTGAGGGCGTCGATGGCGTTGCGCAACGGGTAGTGCTGCTCCCGCACGCCCAGCGCCAGCCGTTCGCCCTGCAGCGCGGCGCCGGAACCGGCCGCGCCCACCGACACCGGCCTGCCGACCAGGTCGGCCGGGGTGCGGTACGGGGAGGCGTCGAGGACCACGAGCTGCAGGTAGTTCTCGTAGACGCGGCCGAGGGAGACGATGCCGGGTTCCAGGTGGGCGCTGTCGCTCAGCGTCAGGCCCAGGTCGGCGGTGCCCTCGCGGAGGAGCTTGAGGTTGTCGGCGCTGCCGCCGGTCTCCAGCGGGGTGATGGTCAGCGGGCTCGGGGCCAGGCGGGAGAGGAGAGCGGCGAAGTCGTTGTAGAAGCCCCCCGGCTCGCCGCCGGCGATGCGGATCGTGCCGCTCGGCCCGGTCGTGCCGCACGCGGTCAGCAAGAGGGTTCCCAGCAGGAACGTCCGGCGCTTCACAGCAGCGGCTCCTTCGGCAGCTCCACCGCGACCACCAGGCCGCCGTCCGTGTGCAGGCTCAGCGTGCCGTCGTGGGCCGTCACGATCCGTTCCGCGATGGCCAGGCCGAGCCCGGTGCCGCGCTGCGAGCCGTCCCCGCGCCAGAACCGTTCCGTGGCACGGGCGATGTCCTCTTCGGACAGTCCGGGTCCGTTGTCCCGCACGGTCAGCGTGGCGCGGTCGCACACGACCGTCACCCGGGTGCCGCCGTACTTGATGGCGTTGTCGAGCAACACGTCCAGCACCTGCGCCAGGTCCGACACCGCGCACCGCACGAGTCCGGGCGCGCGGTCCTCGACGGTGATCGTGACGCCCGTGGCCTGGGCCGCCGCGCGCCACGCGTCGACCCGGTCGTGCGCCACGACCTGCAGGTCGGCCAGCTCGGGTTCGACGCCGCCCGCCGCGCGTTCGGTGGCGGTGCTCTCCGCCGACGCCAGCGCGAGCAGCCCGTCCAGCAACGACTCCAGGCGCTCGACCTCGGTGAGCAGTGAGCTGTTGGACGGCAGCATGTCCACCCGCAGCCGCAGGGCCGCCATGGGGTTGCGCAGTTGGTGCGAGGCGTCCGCGATCAGTCGTCGTTGCTGGTCGGCGGCCTCGGCGACGGCGTCGGACATGCGGTTGAACGACTCGGACAACGCGCGCAGCTCGGCCGGTCCGGCGGTGTCCGCGACGTGGGTGCGGCGCTGGCCCTCGGCGACGGCCCGGACGCCTCGGTCGAGCTCCTTGAGCGGCCGCAGCAGCCAGCGTGCGACGACCAGGGCCAGCAGCACGCACGCGCAGGCCGCCAGCAGGGCTCCTGCCAGCACGAACGCCCAGCGGCGCGCCACGTCCAGCGCCGCCACGCGGGTCGACGCCCGCAGCACCACCGCGCCCGCGACCTTCGTGCCGGTGCCGACCGGGCGGGCGAACAGGACGTCGCCGCCGTTCCAGGGCAGGACGGTCGGCACGGGCGCGGCCGGCTGGTTGCGCAGGGCGGCGTCGATCTGGGCGGAGACGTCGGCGACCTTCATGCCCGCCTCGACGACGGGCTCGCGCGCCGCGGTGACGACCACGACCTCCTCGCCGTAGATCTCGTTGTACCGCACCGCCTCGGACACCACGGCGTCGGCGGGCAGGGTGGCGAAGCGGTCGAGGTCGGCGGTGCGGCTGATCACGAACTGCTGGGTGCGTTCGGAGGCGGTGCTCATCAGCAGCGGCAGGGCGAACGCGGTGACCGCCGACAGGGAGAACAGCAGCAGCACCAACAGAAGCCGTTGCCGCATCTACTCACCGAGCCGGTAGCCGAAACCGCGGATCGTGTGCAGCAGGCCCGGCCGGTCGAGCTTGGCGCGCAACTGCGTCAGGTGGACGTCCAACGTCCGTGAGACCGCCACGAAGGCGTTGCCCCACACCTCGTCCATCAGCTGCTGACGGCTCACCGCGGTGCCAGGACGGCGGGCCAGTACCGCCAGCACGTCGAACTCCTTGGTGGTCAACGAGATCTGCCGCCCGCCGACCAGGACCTGGCGGCTCTGCAGGTCGATCTCCACATCGGACACCCGCACGACGTCGCCGGGTTCCTGCGCACGGGCGGCACTGCGCCGCGCCACCGCGTCGATGCGGGCCAGCAGCTCGGCCAGCCGCACCGGCTTGACGAGGTAGTCGTCGGCACCCAGGCGCAGCCCGCGCACCACCGTGCGCTCGTCGCCCCGCGCGGTCAGCACGAGCACCGGCACCGGGTCGATCCTGCGGAGCTTGCGCAGCACCTCCAGGCCGTCCTGGTCGGGCAGGCCGAGGTCGAGCAGCACCACGTCGGCGTCGCGGTGGGCGATCAGCGCGTCGGCACCCCTGCGCACGCGCACGGGCCGGTGGCCGTTCGCCCGCAGCGCCTCCACCAGGGCGTCGGCGACACCGTCGTCGTCTTCGACCAACAGCACCCGCATGGGAGAAGTATCGCCCCATGAGGTTGTTTCCGGTGCGCGACGACGCGCCTAAGTGAATGTAAAGAAGCCTCGGCCCAGGTTGTGACGGGGCTGACACGCCCGAGATGGTGTCCGGCATGACAGTCGTTCAGGAGAAGAGCAACGAGCGCCGTGTGGTGGCGAACGTGCTGCGCGGGTCGGTGGGCAACCTCATCGAGTGGTATGACTGGTACGCCTACACCGCGTTCAGCATCTACTTCGCGGCGGCGTTCTTCCCCAAGGGCGACCAGACCGCGCAGCTGCTGAACACCGCCGCCGTGTTCGCGGTGGGCTTCCTCATGCGGCCGCTGGGCGGCTGGTTGCTCGGCCGCTACGCCGACCGGCACGGCCGTCGCGCCGCGCTGACGTTGTCCGTCACGCTCATGGCCCTGGGTTCGCTGATCATCGCGTTGACCCCGTCGTACGCGACGATCGGGGTGGCGGCGCCGATCCTGCTCGTGCTGGCGCGCTTGCTGCAGGGCCTGTCGGTCGGCGGTGAGTACGCGACCTCGGCGACCTACCTGTCCGAAGTGGCCTCTCCCGCCCGGCGCGGTTTCTACTCCAGCTTCCAGTACGTGACGCTGACGGCCGGACAGCTCGTGGCGCTGGGCGTGCAGATCGTCCTGCAGCAGTTCCTGTCCAAGCCCGAGATGTCGGCGTGGGGCTGGCGGATCGCGTTCGTGATCGGCGCGACCGGCGCGATCATCGTGATGTGGCTGCGCCGCGGCATGGACGAGTCGGAGAACTTCGAGCAGCAGAAGGCGAACACCGACAAGGGCACGTTCAAGGCGTTGTTGCGGCATCCCAAGGAGTGCCTGCTCGTCGTCGGACTGACGCTGGGCGGCACGGTCGCGTTCTACACGTACACGACCTACCTGCAGAAGTTCATGGTGAACACGAGCAAGATCGACGCCGCCACGGTCAGCTGGATCAACTTCGCCGCGCTGCTGGTGTTCGTGGTGCTGCAGCCCGTCGCGGGCGCGCTGTCGGACCGGATCGGCCGTCGCCCGCTGCTGCTCGGGTTCGGCGTGCTGGGCACGCTGGCGACCGTGCCGCTGCTGTCGACGCTGGCGCACACGTCAGAGGCGTTCCCGGCGTTCCTGCTCATGCTCGGCGGCCTGGTGATCGTCACCGGCTACACGTCGATCAACGCGATCGTGAAGGCCGAGCTGTTCCCGACGAACATCCGCGCGCTGGGCGTCGGCCTGCCGTACGCGCTGACGGTGGCCATCTTCGGCGGCACCGCGGAGTACGTGGCGTTGTGGTTCAAGCAGGCCGGGATGGAGAAGGTCTTCTTCTACTACGTCGCCGGGTGCGTGCTGATCTCGCTGCTGGTCTACGGGTTCATGCGCGAGACCTCGAAGGACTCCGTGCTCGACCGCGACTAGCAGGCCATGCGGAGGGCGGTCATGCGGCGACCGCCCTCCGCCTTCCGCTCCACGCGCCTTGCCAGAGGTCTTGTCCGTAAGCCGCCTGCTGGGCACTTACGTGGATGAAGGGCTCCTTCATCCACGCCACGGGGTGGTACGAGCCCATCATACACCACACCACAACCCGAGGTTCGAACAAGAATTAATGGGAAAATAGTAGCAGCGTTCCTCGGTCATGCCGTCGTACCGGCTCGACCCGACGAACACGTGGCCGAACGCACGGGTGCAGTACTGCAGGGTGTTCGCGCCGCGCGACCACACCTCCTGCTGGCCCCGCGCACCGCTGCCGGTGTCGATCTCACCGTCGCTGTCGCGGGTGATGATCGCCACGCTGGCGTCGAAACCGGGGTGCTTGGCCTTCCACGAGTCCCAGACGTAGATGTAACCCCAGTTCTTGTTGCAGCCCTTGAACTGCTTGACCGAGGCCACGGTGTCGCTGCCCGACTTGAGGTACTTCGTCGCGCCGATCTGCGTGACGCTGCTGCACCTCGGGTTCGTCTCGGCGTGCGCCGCGCCCGTGAACGTCAGGGCGATCGTGGCCGCGGTCAGCACGACCGCGCTCAGCTTCCTCATGTCAGCAACGCTCCTCGGTCTGGGCACCTTCGTAGTAAGACTCCGAAACCATGTCGGCCCATCCCCTGGTGCACTTGTCCAGCGTGTCCGTGCCGCGCGACCACACCTCCTGCTGGCCGCGCGCGCCTGACCGGTCGCCGCTCGGGAACTCGGCGCCGCGCACCTGGACCGCGGCAGTGGGGATGTAGTCGCGGTGGTTGGCGCGCCAGGAGTCCCAGACGTAGATGTAGCCCCAGTTCTTCCCGCAGCCCTTGAACTGCTTGACCGAGGCGATGGTCGCGCTGCCGTGTTTGACGTACGCCGTGGCGCCGATCTGGGTGACGCTGGAGCACGACGGGTTCGTCTCGGCCTGCGCCTGGCCCGTGAAGCTCAGCGCTACCGCCGCAGCCGCCAGCACGGCGGCACCAATCTTCCTCATGTCAGCAGCGCTCCTCTGTCTCGACGCCGTAGTCGTAGGACGACGACACGATGGCGCCGTAACCCTTGGTGCACTTGTCCAGCGTGGGCGTGCCGTACGACCACAGCTCCTGCTTGTTCTCGACGCTGTTGTAGCCGATCGGGAACTCGCCACCGCGGACCTGGACACCGGCGTAGATCCGGTACGTGCGGTGGTTGGCACGCCACGAGTCCCACACGTAGACGTAGCCCCAGTTCTTGTCGCAACCCTTGAACTGCTTGACCGAGGCGATGATCGTGCTACCGCTCTTGAGGTACGCCGTGGCGCCGATCTGGGTGACGCTCGAACACGACGGGTTCGTCTCGGCCTGCGCCTGGCCCGTGAAGGTCAGCGCCAGCGCCGCAGCCGCCAGCACGACCGAACCGATCTTCTTCTGCATGCGCACGAGACTGAACGGGACCGGTTAGTCAGCGGTTAATCACACCCAGCCGGGTCGCGAGCACGGTGGCCAGGTGGACCGGCCGCCGGTCGGTGGTGTGGCGGATCTGCGTTCGGCAGCTGAACCCGTCGGCGATGACCAGCGCGTCCTCGTCGGCGCGCAGGGCGGGCAGCAGGTCCTGTTCGGCGCACGCGATCGACACGTCGTAGTGGCCCTGCTCGAACCCGAAGTTGCCGGCCAGGCCGCAGCAGCCCTCGACGACCTTCGGCGCGATGCCCGCCCTGGTCATCGCCTCGAGGTCGGCGTCGAAGCCGAGTTCCGCGTACTGGTGGCAGTGCGTCTGCACCACGGCGTCCCGTGTGCCCTCCACTGCGGGCAGCTTGGGCGCGACGTGCGAGGCGAAGGTCTGCGTGACGTCGGCGAGCGCGCGCACCGCCGGGTCGTCGGACAGCTTCGGCGCCTCGGTCTTCAGGAACGCCGTGCAGCTCGGCTCCAGCCCGATCACCGGCACGCCCTCGCCGGTCCGCGGAAGCAGTGCGCGGGCTGTGCGCTCGACGACCCGGCGGGCCTTGGCGAGCTGCCCGGTCGAGTGCCACGTCAGTCCACAGCAGACGTTCACGGACGGGACCTCGACGCGGTTTCCCAGGTGTGCCAGCACGTTCGCGGCGTCGAGGCCGATGCCCGGCTCGAAGAAGTTCGTGAACGTGTCGGGGAACAGCAGCACCGGATCACCCTCGCCGAGCGGGTGCAGCTGCCGGACCAGGGGAGTGGCCGGGACGGGCAACGAGCGCTCGGGCGTGATGCCCGCGAACCGGGCGAACTTCGCCGTGAACCTGTTGACCAGCCCGTACTTCAACCACGTCGGCAGCCAGCCCATCGCGTAGTGCGAACGCGGCCGCAACCGTCCTTTGTAGTGCTCGTGCAGGAACTCCGCCTTGTAGCTCGCCATGTCGACGTCGACCGGGCAGTCGCGCTTGCACCCCTTGCAGCCCAGGCACAGGTCGAGCGCCTCGGCGACCTCCGGCGACCGCCAGCCGTCCGTGATCACGTCACCGGAGAGCATCTCGAACAGCAGGTGCGCCCGTCCGCGCGTCGAGTGCTTCTCCTCGCGGGTGACCCGGTAGCTCGGGCACATCACGCCGCCCCTGGTGTTCAGGCACTTGCCCACGCCCACGCACCGCCGGGTGTCGGCCGCGAACTCCGCCCGCGTCGGAATCCGGGGTGGCGCAACGAGAATCCGCAGGTCGTCGTCGAGCTTCAGCGGCTCGACGATCCGGCCGGGGTTGAGCAGGTTGCCGGGGTCGAAGGCGTGCTTGAACCGCCGGAACGCCTCCAGCGCCGCGGGCGGGTACATCCGGCCGAGCAGCTCGGAGCGGGCCTGGCCGTCGCCGTGCTCGCCGGACAGCGAGCCGCCGTGGCTCACCACCAGGTCGGCGGCGTCCTGCAGGAACTCCCGGTAGCCGTGCGCGAGGTCGAAGTCGATGCGGACGTGCAGGCAGCCCTCGCCGTAGTGGCCGTAGGTGATGCCGCGCCGGCCGTGCCGCGCGAGCAGCTGGTCGAACTCGCGCAGGTAGGTGCCGAGCCGTTCGGGTGGCACCGCCGCGTCCTCCCAGCCCGACCACGCCTCACCGCCGTCGGGCATCCGGGTGGCGAGCCCGGCGCCGTCCTCGCGGATCCGCCACAGCGCCCGCTGGTGCGCGGGGTCGTGGATGACCATCGAGTTCCTGGTGATCTTGGCGACGCGTTCCGGGTGGTCCTCGACCTCGACGAACAGCCAGCTGCGGCCTTCCGGCAGGTCCGGGCGCACCCGCACGCTGCGGACCAGCGCCTCGTCGACGCCCTCGACCGCCAGCGCGTCCTCGATCTCGGTGACGTGGTCGGCGGCGGCGTAGGTGTCGGCGAACCCCAGCACGACCAGGACGCGGCGTTCCGGGCGGCGCACGAGCTTCAGTTCGGCGCCCAGCACCACGACGCAGGTGCCCTCGGTGCCGACGAGCTGCTGGGTCAGCGTCGGGGCGTCCAGGGCGTACCCGCTGACCCGGCGGCCCAGCTGCGGAAACCACGCCGGGTCGTACGCCGGGAGGTCGAACGCGGGCGGGTTCGTGGTGTCGAACGTGCGGCCGTCGGCGGTCAGCACGTGCAGGTTCGCGACGTTCTCGCTGGTCTTGCCCCACTTCACCGAGTGCGCGCCGCACGCGTTGTTGCCGATCATCCCGCCGATGGTGCAGCGCGAGTGTGTGGACGGGTCCGGCCCGAAGATGTGGTCGCCGGCCAGGGAGTTCACCCGGTCGAGCACCGCGCCCGGCTGGACGAACGCCCGGTCGCCGGAGATCTCGATCGCGGTCAGGTACCGGCTGAAGTCGATCACCAGACCGGTGCCGCACGCGTTGCCCGCGATGGACGTCCCGGCGCCGCGGCTGGTGACCGGCACGCGGTGCTCGGCGGCCAGCGCCACAGCGGCCCCTACCGCACCGGGGGTGCGCGGGCGGATGATCACCCGTGGCACGTGCCGGTAGTTCGACGCGTCCGCCGAGTACAGGGCCCGGCTCGCCGGGTCGTCGAGCACGTCGCCGTCCACGTGGCGGCGGAGTTGATCGAGAAAGGCCCGCATCACCCGATCATGCCCGGCTGGATGTGACATGGCCCCGCCGATGCCGGTCTACCTGCGAGTAGCCGATAGCCTCACCCGGTCAACCAGCAGCGATTCTCAGGAGAGCTAGTGAGTCGGTCCGTTCTGGTCACCGGAGGCAACCGCGGCATCGGCCTCGCCATCGCGCAGGCGTTCGCCGCGCAGGGCGACAAGGTCGCGGTGACCCACCGCGGGTCCGGCGCTCCCGAAGGCCTGCTCGGCGTGAAGTGCGACGTGACGAACCCGGAGGAGGTCGACGCCGCCTTCACCGAGGTCGAGGCCGCGCACGGCCCCGTCGAGGTCTTGGTCTGCAACGCGGGCATCACCCAGGACACGCTGCTGCTGCGCATGAGCGAGGAGCAGTTCACCCAGGTCGTCGACGCGAACCTGACCGGCGCGTTCCGGTTCGCCCAGCGCGCCTCCCGCGGCATGCTGCGCAAGAAGTTCGGTCGCATCGTCTTCATCTCGTCCGTCGTGGGCCTCACCGGTGGCGCCGGCCAGGTCAACTACGCCGCGTCCAAGGCGGGCATGGTCGGCATGGCGCGCTCGATCGCGCTGGAGCTCGGTTCGCGCAACATCACCGCGAACGTCGTCGCGCCCGGTTTCATCACCACGGACATGACCGCCGAACTGCCCGAGGCCGTCCGCGAGGCCGCGCTGAAGCAGATCCCGGCCGGCCGTTACGGCGCCGCCGAGGAGATCTCACGCGCCGTCACGTTCCTCGCGGCCGACGAGGCGGGCTACATCAACGGTGCCGTGCTGCCGGTCGACGGCGGCCTCGGCATGGGCCACTGACGGTTTTGTTCTTCTCGGGAAAGGGTTGGATCAAGTGACCGGACTGCTCGAAGGCAAGCGACTGCTGATCACCGGTGTGATCACCGACGCGTCGATCGCCTTCCACGTCGCACGCGTCGCCCAGGAGCAGGGCGCCGAGGTCGTGCTGACCGGGTTCGGCCGGATGAGCCTCGTGCAGCGCATCGCCCAGCGCCTGCCCAAGCCCGCGCCCGTGGTCGAGCTCGACGTGCAGAACCAGGAGCACCTGGACACGCTGGCCGATCGCGTCCGCGAGCACGTCGACGGCCTCGACGGTGTCGTGCACGCCATCGGGTTCGCCCCGCAGAGCTGCCTCGGCGCGCCGTTCATGGACGCGCCGTGGGAGGACGTCTCGGTCGCGATGCACGTGTCGGCGTACTCGTACAAGGCTCTCGTGGCCGCTGTGCGCCCGTTGCTGTCGCACGGCTCGTCGGTCGTCGGTCTCGACTTCGACGCCCGTCAGGCGTGGCCGGCCTACAACTGGATGGGCGCGGCGAAGGCCGCGTTCGAGTCGATCAACCGCTACATGGCGCGCGACCTCGGCCCGGACGGCATCCGCGTGAACCTGATCTCGGCCGGTCCGGTGCGGACCATGGCCGCGAAGTCCATCCCCGGCTTCTCCGAGCTGGAGAAGATGTGGGGCGAGAAGGCTCCGCTGTCGTGGGACGTCGACGACCCGACGCCGGTCGCGAAGTCGGTGTGCGGCCTGCTCTCCGACTGGTTCCCGGCCACCACCGGCTCGATGGTGTTCGTGGACGGCGGCGTCCACTTCCTCGGCCTCTGACCCCGCCTGCCTGACAGTACGCGGGGAGCTTTCGTACTCCAGAAACGTACGAAAGGCCCCCGCGTTCCTTTCGGCGGCGGGCGGGGGCGGGCTTGTCGTGTGGGGTGCTGGGGCGTCTGATTGGATGGGGCGGTGAGTTTTGATGCGCTGCTCTGGCTGTCCTTCGGCGGTCCGGAGGGTCCTGAGGACGTCCGCCCCTTCCTGGAGAACGTGGTTCGCGGACGTGGCGTGCCGCCGGAGCGGCTGGACGAGGTCGAGGCCCACTACCAGCACTTCGGCGGCGTGTCGCCGATCAACCGCCTGAACACCGAAGCCATCGAGGCCGTCAAGGCCCGCGGCTTCGAGCTGCCGATCTACTTCGGCAACCGCAACTGGCACCCCATGGTCGAGGACACCGTCGCGCAGATGAAGGCCGACGGCGTCAAGCGCGCCCTGGTGTTCCCGACGAGTGCGTACGGCGGCTATTCCGCGTGCCGTCAGTACGACGAGGACATCGTGCGGGCGTTGCAGGCCGTGCCGGACGGCCCCGAACTGGTGAAGCTGCGCCAGTTCTTCGACCACCCGCTGTTCATCGGTGCCTTCGCCGACAGTGTGCGAGCGGCTGCGAAGACGTTGTCGGGCCAGTATCGGCTCGTCTTCACCGCGCACTCGGTGCCGGTGTCCGCCGACAAGGCCGCCGGTCCGCCCGAGGAGGGTGGCTACCGCTACTCGCGCCAGGTCGTCGAGGCCTCGCGACTGGTCGCGGCCGAGCTGGGCGTCACCGAGTACGACGTGGTGTGGCAGTCGCGGTCCGGCCCGCCGCAGATCCCGTGGCTGGAGCCGGACGTCGTGGACCACATCGACGCGCTGCACGCCAAGGGCGTCACCGGTGTCGTGGTGTGCCCGATCGGGTTCGTGTCCGACCACCTCGAAGTCGTGTGGGACCTCGACACCGAGGCCCGTGACCGCGCCGCCGAGCTCGGCATGGAGTTCGCGCGTGCCGCCACGCCGAACGGTGACCCGCGCTTCGCCGAGCTCGTGACCGAGCTGGTCGCGGAGCACACCGAGGGCGTTCCCGCGCGCAAGCTGTCCGAGTTCACCGCCGCGGGGTGCACGGTGAACGGGGCGTTGTGCGCGCCGCTGTGTTGCGAACCGGTCAAGAGGCCGGTCCGAGCCTAGACAGAGGTTTTTCAACGGGCGAAGAATTGGTGGCATGACCAGTTCCGCGGCCGTTGAGGTCACCGGGCTCCGGGTCCACCGGGGCAAGCGTCTGGTCCTGCGGGATGTGAGCTGCTCGATCCCGCAGGGCAGTGTCACCGGGCTGCTGGGCCCGTCCGGCTGCGGCAAGACCACCCTCATGCGCTCGGTCGTGGGCGTGCAGATCGTGTCCGGCGGGTCGGTGACGGTCCTCGGCTCGCCCGCCGGCAGTCCAGGCCTGCGCAACCGGATCGGGTACGCGACCCAGAACCCCTCGGTGTACGCCGACCTGACCGTCGCCGAGAACCTCCGCTACTTCGCCGCCGTGCTGCACGCGCCGCGGTCCGACGTCGCCCGCGTGATCGACGAGGTCGGGCTGGGCGGGCACGAGTCGCAGCTCGTGTCCTCCCTGTCCGGTGGCGAGCTGTCCCGGACGAGCCTGGCCGTCGCGTTGCTCGGCAAACCCGAGCTGCTCGTGCTCGACGAACCGACGGTCGGCCTCGACCCGTTGCTGCGCGACGAGCTGTGGACGTTGTTCCGCACTCTGGCCGCGCGTGGCGTCACGTTGCTGATCTCCAGCCACGTCATGGACGAGGCCGCCCGCTGCGAACGCCTGCTGCTGATGCGCGACGGCGAGCTGCTGGCCGACTCCTCGCCGGACGCGCTGCTCGCCGAGACCGGCACCCACGACCTCGAGCAGGCCTTCCTGTCGCTGGTCCGGGCGAAGGAGGCAGTGTGAACACGTCGATCCTGCTGGCCACGACCGCGCGGATCCTCAACCAGTTCCGCCACGACCGCCGCACCGTCGCCCTGATGGTGCTGATGCCGTCACTGCTGTTGATCCTGCTGCGGTTCGTCTTCAACTCCGAGGCCGCCTTCAGCCGTGCCGCACCCGCGCTGCTGGCGGTCTTCCCGTTCGCGATCATGTTCATCGTCACGTCGATCACGACCCTGCGCGAACGCACGACGGCGACGCTGGAGCGGCTGATGACCATGCCGATCGGCAAGCTCGACCTGCTGTTCGGCTACGCGCTGGCGTTCGGCGTCGTCGCGCTCGTGCAGGTGCTGGTCGCGGTGGGCATCTCGCTGACGTGGCTCGGCCTGGAGATCGGCGGCTCGGTGTGGCTGCTGGTCGTGATCGCGGGCCTGGACGCGTTGCTGGGCACGGCGCTGGGCCTGTTCGCGAGCGCGTTCGCCCGCACGGAGTTCCAGGCCGTGCAGTTCATGCCGCTGTTCGTCATGCCGCAGGTGTTGTTGTGCGGGTTGTTCGCGCCGCGTTCGTCCATGACGACCGTGCTGGAATGGCTCTCGAACGTCATGCCGCTGTCGTACGCCGTCGACGCGCTCACGGCCGTCACGACGTCGAGCGAGATCACCGGCGAGCTCGTCCGCAACCTCGTGATCGTGGCCGCGTGCGGGCTGCTGGCGCTGGTGCTCGGCGCCGTGACGTTGCGGAGGCGCACACCCTAAGCGCTTTGCCTGAGGTCTGTCCGCAACCCGCCTGCCGGGCAGTTACGTGGATGAAGGGCGCCTTCCTCCACCTGACGTGGATGAAGGCGCCCTTCATCCACCTCACCGGACGGCGAGTGCGAACACGACTTCCGGTTACCTGCTCAGTGCCGGCCGGCACCCGTGTCGGCCAGCACCCGCACTGCCTCGTCGACGGCCGCGCACCGAGCCCGCCGCACCGCCTCCGACACCGGACGCAGCGCGTCGCTGCGCGCGGACATCGCCGAGGCCGACACCGCGCCACCGGGCGCGTCCGACCGGGCCACGGACAGGATCGCGTCCACCTCGGCGGCACGCTGCAGCACGCGCAGAGCCCGCGGCGGCATCGCGTCCGGCCACGGCAGGGTCGAGTTCGCGGCGGCCAGGTCGGCGATCTCCTTGCGCACGTTCGGGCGGTGCTTGGCCACGTCGAGGGACGCCAGCGCGGCGGTCGCCTCGCGCAGGGCGGCACCCAGGCCGTGCTCGGCCTCACCGATCGGGATGTGCTCCAGGCCGTTGGAGGACGGCAGGTCGAACACCGTCCAGCGCATCACGCCGTCGGCCACGATCTTCGGCACCAGGCCGACGTGCACGGACGGGATCACGAGCGCCTCACCGGAGCGCAGCGCGCAGGTCGAGAGCGGGCCTTTGCCGCCGAGGCCGCGGACGTCGCCGGGAATCGGCAGCGCGAGCCGCGCCGAGGTCGCGCCCGCGCGCCGCAGGGCGGCCAGCAGCAGGGCGGGACCCACCGGGGCCTCGTCGGGACCGGGGAGGTCGAGCGCCGTGGCGGTGCCGTCGTCGTCGGCCACCACCTCGTGCTGCTCGGCCCACGTGTGCAGGGCGTCGAGGACGTCGTCGGAGGCGGCCAGACCGTGCAGCCATCCCGACGTCCACACGACCAGCGTGGCACTCGCACAGGACACGCGACGAGATTACGTGGCCGTGCCCCCGCAGCCCCACCCGGTGTGCCCGATCCGAGACACCTGCTTGCCGGGACCGATGTGCTGTTCGAGCAGCGCCCGGAACGACGTGCGGTCCTCATCGGACGCGAAGGCCCGGTGCGGCACGGACAACGACGCCGCGCCCCCGTCCAGCGTCTCCAGGACAAAGCCCTGCCGCGTCTCGGTCCAGCCCGGCAGCTCGTCCCAGACGATCTCCTCGCGCACCGCGTGGCCCACTGCCATCCGGAACGACTGGTCGTCCGCGCTGCCCACCACGGTCCGGCTGATCATCTCGTCGGACGAGAACCGCCACCACACCGCGACCGGTTCCATGAACCCGATGACCAGCGCGCACACCAGGCCGAACACCGCCACGGGAACCATGCCGTCGAACCCGAACAGCAGCACGAGCGAGAACACGCCCAATGCGAGCGCGAACCACGGCGCCCACCGGAACATCGGCACCATCGCCCGCAGGCTGGCCCGCCAGTCCGCCGGTGACGGCGCCCACTTGAAATCAACCCTGTTGCTCATCGCCCCGCATTGTCCTGCACGCCGGGGCCGCGGACCCGGTGGATCGCGAAACCGCGGGGCTGGAGTCGCTCCACGTCGACGGGTCCTGATTCGGTGCGTAGCGTCGTCTGCGTGACCCAGAACCTGGCCCGCACGGCGGGCGAACTGCGCGCCGCCGGGCACCTGCCGCGCGGCGTCAAGACCGAGATCAGGGAGAACCTCCTCGCGGCCCTGCGCGAGGGACGCAACCCGTGGCCCGGCATCGTCGGGTTCGACCGCACGGTGCTCCCGCAGCTGGAACGTGCGCTGCTGGCAGGCCACGACGTCGTCCTGCTCGGTGAGCGCGGTCAGGGCAAGACCCGTCTGCTGCGCACCTTGGTGTCGCTGCTGGACGAGTGGACGCCCGTCATCGAGGGCTCCGAGCTGGGCGAACACCCGCTCGACCCGATCACGCCCGAGTCGCGGCGGCGTGCTGCCGAGCTCGGCGACGACCTGCCGGTGGTGTGGCGGCACCGCGACGAGCGGTACGCGGAGAAGCTCGCGACGCCCGACACGTCCGTCGGTGACCTGGTCGGCGACGTCGACCCGGTGAAGGTCGCCGAAGGCCGATCGCTCGGCGACCCGGAGACGATCCACTACGGCCTGCTGCCGCGCGCCCACCGCGGCATCATCGCCATCAACGAGCTGCCTGACCTGGCCGAACGCATCCAGGTCGCGCTGCTGAACGTGATGGAGGAGCGCGACATCCAGGTCCGCGGCTACACGCTGCGCCTGCCGCTGGACGTGCTGCTCGTGGCCACCGCGAACCCCGAGGACTACACGAACCGCGGCCGCATCATCACGCCGCTCAAGGACCGCTTCGGCGCCGAGGTGCGCACGCACTACCCGCTGGAGGTCGACGCCGAGGTGGACCTGGTCCGCCAGGAGGCCGACCTCGTCGCCGAGGTGGGCGACCACCTGCTGGAGATCATCGCCCGCTTCGTGCGCCACCTGCGCGAGTCGTCGTCCATCGACCAGCGTTCCGGCGTCTCCGCCCGTTTCGCCGTCGCGGCGGCGGAAACCGTTGCGGCGTCGGCACTTCGCCGTTCCGCGCTGATCGGCGAGACGCCCGCGATCGCCCGTCCGATCGACCTGGAGTCGGTGCCGGACGTGCTGCGCGGCAAGCTGGAGTTCGAGGCGGGGGAGGAGGGGCGCGAGGACGAGGTGCTCGTGCACCTGCTGCGCCGCTCGATCGCCGACACCGCCCGTGCCCGCCTGGCCGGGCTGAACCTCCGCGCGCTGGCCGAGGTCGTCTCGGACGGCCACCCGGTCGCCACGGGTGATCGCGTGCACGCCGGCGACCTGCTGGCCGCGCTGCCCGAGCTGCCGATCCTGCACGAGGTGGCGGCACGGATGGGTGCGGGCCCGAAGGACCCGGTCGGCCGCATCGCCTCCGCCGTCGAACTGGCGCTGGAGTCGCTGTACCTGACGCGCCACCTGTCGAAGGACACCTCCTCCGACGACGACCGAACGGTGTACGGATGAGGTATCGCCCATGAGGTATCGCTACGGACGCTGGAGCGGGGGCGCCGACCCGTTGGCGCCGCCGGTGGACCTGCGCGCGGCCGTCGACGAGCTCGGCCGCGAGATCATGGAGGGCGCGTCGCCGTCGGCTGCTCTGCGCGAACTGCTGCGCCGCGGCGTCGACGGCACGCGCGGCCTGGACGACCTGACGTCCCGGCTGTGGCAGCGCCGTGCCTCGATCCAGCGCCGGCACCGGCTGGACGGCACGTTGTCCGAGGTCCGGCGGTTGCTCGACGAGGCGCTGGAGGCCGAGCGCCGGGCGTTGTTCCCGGACCCGTCCGACGACGCGCGCTTCCGCGAGGCCCAGCTCGACGCGCTGCCTCCGGGCACCGCCGCGGCCGTGCAGGAGCTGTCGTCCTACGACTGGCGTTCCTCCGAGGCCCGGTCCGCGTTCGAGCAGATCCGCGAGCTGCTCGGCCGCGAGCTGCTGGACCAGCGCTTCCAGGGCATGAAGGAAGCGCTGTCCAATGTGGACTCCGATGACGTCCGCCGGATCCAGCGGATGCTGCGCGACCTGAACTCGCTGCTCGAAGCGCACGCGGCCGGTTCGCCGGACACGCCGCGGCTGTTCGACGACTTCATGCGCAAGCACGGCGAGTTCTTCCCGGAGAAGCCGCGCAACGTCGACGAGCTGATCGACGCGCTGGCGGCCCGTTCGGCGGCCGCGCAACGCATGATGAACTCGATGACCGACGCCCAGCGCGCCGAGCTGGCGGCGTTGTCGCAGCAGGCTTTCGGCGGCATCGGCGCACAGCTGTCCACTTTGGACTCACTGCTGCAGCGGCTGCGTCCCGGCGAGGACTGGACGTCGTCCGCGCGCTTCCGCGGCCAGGACCCGCTGGGCCTGGGCGAGGGCGCGCAGGCGATGGCGGACCTGGCCGAGCTGGACGCGCTGGCCGAGCAGCTCGCGCAGTCGTATCCGGGCGCCCGCCTGGAGGACATCGACCTGGAGGCCCTGGAACGCCAGCTGGGCGCGTCGGCGTCGGTCGACGCCCGCCGGCTGGCCGAGCTGGAGAAGGCGCTGCGGCAGCAGAACATCCTGGAACGCGCCCCGGACGGCTCGTTGCGGCTGACCCCGAAAGCGCTGCGCCGCCTGGGCGAGACCGCGCTGCGCGGGGTCGTCGACCAGCTGCGGTCGTCGCAGGGTTCGCGCGAGACCGTGTCCGCCGGCGCCGCGGGCGAGCTGATGGGCTCGACCCGCCCGTGGCAGTTCGGCGACACCGAACCCTGGGACGTCCCGCGAACCCTGCGCAACTCCGTGCTGCGGTCGGGTTCCATGTCGCTGGACGTCGTCGACCTGGAGGTGTCCGAAACCGAACACCGCACGCGCGCCGCCGTCGCGCTGTGCGTGGACACGTCCTGGTCCATGGTCCAGGACGGCCGTTGGGTGCCGATGAAACGCACGGCGCTTGCGTTGCATCACCTCGTGCGCACCCGATTCCGCACCGATGCTTTGCAGTTGGTGACGTTCGGCCGCTACGCCGAGGCCGTCGACATCGGTCAGCTCACGGGCCTTGAGGGCGTGTGGGAGCAGGGCACGAACCTGCACCACGCGCTGTTGCTGGCGGGACGGCACGTGCGCCGTCACCCCGATGCGCAGCCCGTGGTGCTGGTGGTGACCGACGGCGAGCCCACCGCACACCTGGAGCCCGACGGCGACGCGGAGTTCAACTACCCGCCGCTGCCCCGGACGCTGACGAAGACGCTGAACGAGGTGGACGCCCTGGCGCGGCTCGGGGCGACGATCTCGGTGTTCAAGCTGGGAGACGACCCCCGGCTGGCGGCGTTCGTCGACATCGTGGCGCGGCGGGGTGGCGGGCGCGTGGTGTCGCCGGACGAGGACGGGCTGGGTGCCGCGGTGGTGAGCGACTACCTGAGGTCGCGGCGACGGCGGCGATGACACCGCCGCTGCGCCGCTTCCTCGCGGCCGTCGTGCTGAGCGGCGTGCCGTCGACCGTCCACGCGCTGGCGAACGGCGACGATCCGTTGCGCGCCACCAAGGCCGCCGGGTCGTTGGTCGGCGGTGGTGCCGGTGCGGGCGTAGCGGTGCATCTGGCCGTGTCGGCCTGGTGGGCGTTCGTGCTCTCGCGACTCCGGGTGCGAGGCGTGGTGGCCGGAGCCGTGGCCGGGCTGCTGATCGCGGCGCTCGACCTGGAGGTCATCGGGCGGCGCAACGCGCGGCTGCGGGCGTTGCCGAGGGTTCCGCAGTGGCTGGACCACGTGGCGTTCGGGGTGCTGATCGCTCAGGCCGCGAACAGTGCGGCCAGGCGGGGGAGGCGGGCGGCCAGCTCGGCGCCGTCGTCGAAGTCGAAGTCCCAGTCCGGGTCGAGCTCCGGGTAGTCGATGGTGAAGGCGTCCTCCGGGAGTTTCATGCCGGTGGCCCTCAGGTGGGCGTCCCAGGCGATGTTCAGGGCGGCCTCGCACTCGAGCTCCGCACCGGACTCGGCGGCCGCCACCACGGCCGGTGAGGCGGCGAGGGAGTCGGGGTCGGCGAGGGCCGACTCGAAGACCGACCGGCCCTGAGTGAGCAGCCAGCCGCGGAAGTAGTCGAAGCCGTCGTCGGAGCAGCCGCCGTTGATCAGGTAGGCGGCGGCCCACAGCGGGTTCCGGTACGAGTGCGTCAGCAGGTCCCACAGGACCTGCTGGGCCGCCACGATCTCCGCGGGTGGTCTGGCCGCGAGCAGGGCTGCGGCCTCCGACGCCACGGCGCCGGCGTCGGAGGCCCTCGCGCGGGCGTCGGCGATCAGGGTCCAGAAGGTGTTCGGGTCCACGTGACGGAGCTTGGCAGAGGGGTCTGACATTTTCTTCAGGCCCGCGAACGGACGGCAGTAGGTTGGAACCATGATCAGAACTCTGTGGCGTTCGCTCGAAGCCGTGCACGCGATGATCTACTTCGCCCCCGAGGCGGACCGCAGGTACACCGCCGCCGGGCTCGACCGGCCAGGTGGGTACTTTGCCTCACGGGCCGCCGCGCTCGGGCCCGTCAGCGCCGAGGTCGTGATCTCGACGTTCTACAACTTCAACCCCGAACTCGTCCGAGCACGCATCCCCGCGGCGTGGGAGAAGGCGTCGCCGCAGGAGATGCTGGAGCTGCGGTACGAGGCGGCGGACGAGGCTCTCGCCAAGGTGCTGCCCGACGACCTCAAGGAGATCACCGAGCTCGCCCGGCGTGCCGCCGGACGGGCCACCGAGATGCTGAGCGGGCGCACGCTCTTCGCCGCGCACGCGAGCCTGCCGTGGCCGGACGAGCCGCGGCTGCGGCTGTGGCACGCGCAGACGTTGCTGCGCGAGTTCCGGGGTGACGGCCACCTCGCGGCGTTGCTGCGGCACAACCTCACCGGCATCGAGGCGCTCGTGCTGCACGCGGCGGAGGGTGAGATCCCGGCCGAGACGCTGCGCAAGACGCGCGCGTGGCCCGAGGAGAAGTGGGCCGAGACGGTCGAGGACCTGCGCAGCCGAGGGCTCTTGAACGACGAGCAGCTGCTGTCGGAGAAGGGACGCGAGCTGCGGCAGAGCATCGAGGACGAGACCGACCGCATGAACGCGCCGGCCTACGACGTGTTGTCGGAGCAGGAGAAGCAGCGGTACGTCGAGCTGGCGACACCGCTGAGCAAGGCCGTCGTCGACGCCGGGCTGATTCCCGGCCGTCGCTGACCGGTCGCCCGCTCGTCGCTGCGGCGATACCACTGGCCGTTTCCCTCGAACCGGGACAACCGGGCGCACGTGCAGTGGGCAATGAGTACGCTGCCCCGGCTGTTCGCCGCCTCCGCCGCCGTTGATCCGGACGCCGTCGCGCTGGTCCGCGGGACCACGCGGGTGTCCTACCGGGAGCTCGACGCACGCGCGAACTCCTTGGCGCGCAAGTTGATCGCGCGGGGTGTCCGACCGGGCGACCTGGTCGTCGTCGACACCCCGCGCTCGATCGAGTACGTGGTCGAGATCCTCGCGGTGCTCAAGGCGGGCGCCGCGTACGTGCCGATCGACCGCGACTGGCCGCAGGCGCGCAAGGACTTCGTGCGCCGCGACGACAGTCCGGTCCCGAGCGAGGTCGCTCACGTCATGTACACCTCGGGCTCGACCGGGCAGCCCAAGGGCGTGCTGATCAGCCACGCCGGCGTCGAGGCGATGGCGAAGCAGGACTTCTGGCGGCACCACCGGAAAGTGCTCGCGCTGGCGTCCACGGCGTTCGACGCCTCCACCTACGAGATCTGGGTTCCGCTGCTCAACGGCGGCCAGGTCGTCTTCCCCGAGCACGACGTCGACATCGCCACCATCGAGCAGGAGATCAACGAGCACGGGATCACCGCTGTTTTCCTCACGGCGGCGCTCTTCCACCTCGTCGCCCAGGAACGACCGCGGGCGCTGCAAGGCCTGAGAGAGGTCTGGTCCGGCGGTGACGTCGTCAAACCCGAGGCAGCGCAACGCATCCTCGACGCCTGTCCCGGCATCGAGGTCTACAACGCTTACGGCCCAACGGAGAACACCGTTTTCGTCAGCCGCCACAGGGTCACCGACACCACCGGGCCGTTACCGATCGGCAAGCCGTTTCCCGGCGTGCGCACGAAGATCGAGAACGGTGAGCTGCTCGTCGCGGGCAGGCAGCTCGCCCTCGGCTACCACAACCGCGAGTCGGACAGGTTCGCCGACGGCTGGTACCGCACCGGCGACCGGGTCACCCGGCGTGAGGACGGCACGCTGGAGTTCCACGGCCGCGTGGACCGCCAGGTCAAGATCCGCGGCCACCGCGTCGAGCCCGAAGAGGTCGAGGCCGCACTACAGCCCCTTACGCGGGAATGCACCGTCACGGCCCACAACGGCCGTCTCGTCGCGTACGTGGTCAGCGACCACCAGAACCTCCGCGAAGAGCTCGCGAAGACCCTGCCGGACCACCTCGTCCCATCGGAGTTCGTGCACCTCGACGGCCTCCCGCGCAACCACGCCGACAAGGTCGACCGCACGGCCCTGAAAACCCCGGCCGAGCAGCTCGTCTGCGAGCTCGTCAAGGACGTCCTCGGCAAGGACCTCGCGCCGCAGGACAGGTTCATCCCGCACGGCGACAGCATCAGCGCCATCCAGCTGGTCAGCCGCGCCCGCGCGAAAGGCCTGCACCTGAGCGTCCGCGACGTCCTCGCCCACGACCTCCGCACGCTCGCCACCAAGATCCACCACATCCCGCAGCGCGCCCTCCCGTCGGACTTCCCGGACGGGGAGCTCACCCCGCTGCAGGAAGGCCTGTACTTCCACGCGCTCCTCGAACCCGGCAGCTACCTCGTCCAGCTCGTCTTCCACCTGAGGGAAAGGCCGGACGCGGCACGGTTGCGCCGGGCCGCCGACCGGCTCGTCGCCCGCCACCCCGCCCTGCGCGCCGGGTTCCGCCCCGGCCCGGCCCAGTTCGTCGAGCCGCGGGTCGCGGTTCCGTGGCGGGAGACCGACCAGGACCTCGACGCCTTCCTCGCCGGGGACCGGGAGATCACCTTCGACCTCGCCACTCCGCCGTTGCTGCGCTTCACCCTCGTCCGGCGCGACGTCCTCGTGCTGACCTACCACCACCTGCTGTTCGACGGCTGGTCGGTGCCGCTGCTGGCAAAGGAGCTGTTCGGCCGCAACGAAGAACCGCCGCACCCGTTCCACCACCACCTCGCCTGGTTGCGCGACCAGCCCAGGACCGACGCCTGGCGCAAGGCACTGGAGACCCTCGACGGGCCCACCCTCGTCACCACGAGCCGGGGAACCCGCCCCCACGCCCGCCTCGAAGGCGCCCTTCCCGCCGGCACCGAGGACATCGCCCACCGGGCCGGCGTCACCCTCAACACGGTCGTCCAGACCGCCTGGGCGCTGTTGCTGGCCACGATGACCGGAAAGAACGACGTCGTCTTCGGCGCCACCGTCTCGGGCAGGCCCGCCGATCTGCCGGGCGTCGAGCACATCGTCGGCTGCCTGATCAACACCGTCCCGGTCCGGATCACCCTCAGGGCCGAGGAAAATGCCCACGAGCTGCTGCAACGCGTCCGCGACGAACAGCACGCCCTCCTCGCGCACCACCACGTGGGACTCGCCGAGATCCAGCGCGAAGCCGGTCTGGGCCAGCTCTTCGACACCGCCACCACCCTCGAAGCCTGGCCTGAGTCCACAGTGGACGAGATCGCGCATTTCGAGAGCCTGGACGCGCCGCACTACCCGCTGTCGCTGGTCGTCCGGCGTGATCTCACCGTCAGGCTGAACTACCGCCCGGACCTCTTCGAGCACAAGGACATCCGCACGATCCTGCGCCGCCTCAACCGCATCGTCGAAGCCCTCGGCGCGAACACGGAGGTCGGTGAGATCGACGCGCTGGACCCAGAAGAACACGCCCTCCTCGACACCTGGAACGCCACCGAAACCGCTGTGCCGCGACAAACCTTGCCGGAGCTCTTCCAGCACCAGGCCGACAGCACGCCCACCGCGACGGCGATCTCCTGCCACGGCGACGACATCACCTACGCCGACCTGCTCGACCAGGTCGAGACCAACGCCCGGCGCTGCAGAGATCTCGGGATCACCAGCGGTGACCTCGTGGCACTGAAAATGCGCCGCTCACCCGAGCTCGTCGTCGCCATGCTCGCCGTCACCAGGGCAGGAGCGGCGTACGTCCCGATCGACCCGGACTACCCGCCCGGCCGCATCGCCCTCATGCGGCAGGACGCGAAGCTGACTCTCGACTCCCTGCCGGTTTTCCGCCCCACAGCGGCAAAACCACCACTTCCACAACTGGACGACACCGCGTACGTGATCTACACGTCCGGCTCGACGGGCACACCGAAAGGCGTCGAGGTGACCCACCGCGGCATCGCCGGCCTCGTCGCCGCCCAACGCCGAGCGCTGGAACTCACCGCGAACTCGCGGGTCCTGCAGTGGGCGTCCCCGAGCTTCGACGCCGCGTTCTGGGAGATCACCGGTGCTCTGCTCACCGGCGCCACGCTGGTCGTCGCCGACGCCCACGAGCTCAGGCCCGGCGACCCGCTCGGCGATCTCCTGCACCGGGAGCGGGTCACGCACGTGACGCTGCCGCCGAGCGTCCTCGCCGTCCTCCCGGACAGCGCCGTCCCTCCGCACACCACGATCACCGCGGCGGGAGAGTCCTGCCCACCGGATCTCGCCGCCCGCTGGTCGCGGCACCGGCGGTTCCTCAACGCCTACGGCCCCACCGAGGCCACGGTCTGCGCCACCATCAGCGACCCGATCACCGGCCCCGACGCCCCGATCGGCCGTCCGATCGAGAACACCCGGATCCACCTCAGAGACGCACTGGGCAGGCTCGTCCCACCCGGCGTCACGGGAGAGCTGCACATCAGCGGACCCGGCGTCGCCAAGGGCTACCTGCACGGCGAACGGTTCACCACCTACCGCACCGGCGACCTCGCCCGTTGGCGCGAGGACGGCACGCTCGACCACCTCGGCCGCGTCGACGACCAGATCAAGCTCCGCGGTCACCGCATCGAGCCCGCCGAGATCGAACACGCCCTCGGCCGCCACCCCGGCGTCCGCACCAGCGCCGTGGTCTCCACCGGCACCAGCCTCGTCGCTTTCGTGGTGCCACGAGGAGAACTCCGGCCGGCAGCGCTGCAAGCACACCTGCGGTCCGTGCTCCCGAGCCACCTGGTCCCGTTGATCGAACCGGTCGAGTCGCTCCCGCTCACCCCGAACGGCAAGCTGGACCGCCGCGCGCTGACCACCCGCGCCCGCCACCGGCTCGACCTGGCCGGCCAGGACACGCCCGCGACGCCCGCCCAGCGCCAGGTCTGCGCGGCCTACGAAGACGTGCTCGGACGCGGCCGCGTCGGCGTCCACGACGACTTCTTCACCATCGGCGGCGACTCCCTGCTGCTCGCCAGGCTGCAGACCGTGCTGGCGGACCGGCTGCACCGCCACGTCCCGATCGCCGACCTCTACACGTGCCGCACGCCCGCGGCACTCGCCGCCCACCTCGAACGCGGCCCCGACACCGCCACCACCGACCGCGCGGCACGCGTGAAGGCCGCACGGGTCAGAAGGGCACACCGTGGATGACCCCGACATCGCGATCGTCGGCCTGGCACAGCGCCGATGCACGTCGCTGGACGACATCGCGCTCTTCGACGCCGACTTCTTCGGCTACACACCCGAGGAAGCCGCGGTTCTCGACCCCCAGCACCGGTTGTTCCTCGAATGCGCCTACCACGCGATGGAATGCGCCGGCTACGTCGACTGGGACGGTGTCGCAGGCCTCTACGGCTCCATGAACGTCAGCCGCTACCTGCTGGACCAGGTCCGCCCGTGGCACGCCTCGGCCGACGTGCTGCTGGGCAACATGCCCGACGGCTGCGCGGCCCGCGTCGCCTACGAGCTGGACCTGCGGGGCCCGGTGCTGAACGTCCAGGCCGCCTGCGCCTCCAGCCTCGCCGCCGTCCACCTCGCCTGCCAGGACCTGCTCAGCCACCAGTGCGACCTCGCGCTGGCGGGCGGCGTGTCCGTCGACCCGGAAGCCACCCGCAACGGCGCCGGAGTCGTCGTCCTGAAACGACTCGACGACGCCGTCGGCGACGCGGACCACATCCACGCCGTGATCAAGGGCAGCGCGGTCGTCAACGACGGCCGGAACCGCACGAGCCCCAACGGCATCGGTGCCGCGGGGGCCCGAACCGCCGCCGTCACGGCACTCGCGATCGCCGGCGTCGACCCCGCGCAGGCCCGTCACCTGGAACCGCACGACCCCGAACTGGCCCAGGCCGCGGGTGTCCTCAGCCTCATCCACGCCGCTCTCACCGTCGACCACGGCTACGCGAGCGTCGCCGCCGCGGGTTCCGGTGGCGCCCACGCCCACGTCGTGCTCGGCGGGGCCCCCGAACTCCCCGAGACGCCGAGAACCGGCTGGCACCTCCTCCAGGTCTCCGCGAGGACCGAACGCGCGCTCACCGAGCTCACCGAGCAGCTCAAGACCACACCGCACGCGCTGGCCGACGTGGCCCACACCCTCCGCGCCGGCCGCAGGCGGTTCCGCACCCGCACGTTCGCGGTCGTCCAGGACGGTCAGGACATCGTGTTCGCGAAGCCCACCCGCACCGTCGCCGACGCCGCCGTCGTGCTGAAGTTCAGCGGCCCGCACACCGAACGCGACATCGCCACCGCCCGCGGCCTGCTCGCCACCGGCATCACCCCGGCGCTCCTGCTCGGCCTCGGTCTCGGCGAGTACGCGGCCGCCGCCGTCGCCGGCTCCCTCACCGAGGAGGAGGCCATCGGGTTCGCCACCCAGCGCCGATGCCCGGAGCGCTACGAGAAGGAGATCGCGAACTCCGCCCCGCGCGCCCCGAAGATCCCGCTGCTGTCCGGCACCACCGGCTCGCTGCTGTCCGAAGCAGACATCATCGACTGCCGTCACTGGCTCGCCGTCGCCCAGGACCTCTGCCCGGCCGCTCCCGGCCTGCCCGCGAACGCCGTCGTCGTCGACATCTCCGCGGCGTCAGGCGAACGCGGCGTGCTCGAAGCCATGGGCACGCTGTGGGCGCACGGCGTCGAGCTGCCGAAGTTCCGGCCCGCGCGCAGGGTGCCGCTGCCGGGCTACCCGTTCCAGCGGCAACGGCACTGGCTGGAGCCGCGATAAGGGGTGCGCCGATGAACAAGACGCGGATTCCGGCCCGGCGTCTAGTCGGTCTTCATCTCCCGGTCCGTCGGCGCCAGCACCTTCTCGGTCGGGCCGTCCGGTCCGGCGCGGTGCTTTCCGGGGTGCATCAACGAGAAGTGCGCCTCCTCGCGCATCCGCTCGACCATGTGCGGGTAGTGCAGCTCGAACGCCGGGCGCTCGGACCGGATCCGCGGCAGGTCCAGGAAGTTGTGCCGCGGCGGGGGAGAGGTCGTGGCCCACTCCAGCGAGTTGCCGTAGCCCCACGGGTCGTCCTGCGGTGCCGGGTCGCCGTAGCGGTAGGAGCGGAACACGTTCCACACGAACGGCAGCACGGACGCGCCGAGCAGGAACGAGCTGATCGTCGAGATCGTGTTGAGCGTGGTGAAGCCGTCGGAGCCGAGGTAGTCGGCGTACCGGCGCGGCATGCCCTCGTTGCCCAGCCAGTGCTGCACGAGGAACGTGCCGTGGAACCCGATGAACGTCGTCCAGAAGTGCAGCTTGCCCAGCGGTTCGTTGAGCATCCGCCCGGTCATCTTCGGGAACCAGAAGTAGATGCCCGCGTAGGTGGCGAACACGATCGTGCCGAACAGCACG
Source organism: Lentzea sp. NPDC004782 (assembly GCF_040609115.1). Lineage (NCBI taxonomy): Bacteria > Bacillati > Actinomycetota > Actinomycetes > Pseudonocardiales > Pseudonocardiaceae > Lentzea > Lentzea sp. NPDC004782. The sequence continues at coordinate 78,279 of NZ_JBEXJN010000010.1, read as the reverse complement.
TAGTGGAAGTGCGCCACCACGAAGTACGTGTCGGACACGTGGAAGTCGAGGGCGGGCGCCGCGAGCAGGATGCCGGTCAGGCCACCGAAGAGGAACGTCACGAGGAAGCCGACGCTGAACAGCATCGGCGTCTCGAAGCTCAGCTGCCCCTTCCACATCGTGCCGATCCAGTTGAAGAACTTGATGCCGGTCGGTACCGCGATGAGGAACGTCATCAGCGAGAAGAACGGCAGCAGGATCGCGCCGGTCGCGTACATGTGGTGCGCCCACACGGCCACGGACAGCATCGCGATCGCCAGCGTCGCGAACACCAGGCCCTTGTAGCCGAACAGCGGCTTGCGGCTGAACACCGGGAAGATCTCGGTCACGATCCCGAAGAACGGCAGCGCGACGATGTAGACCTCGGGATGGCCGAAGAACCAGAACAGGTGCTGCCACAGGATCACGCCGCCGTTGGCCGGGTCGAACACGTGCGCCCCGAGGTGCCGGTCGGCCGCCAGTCCCATGAGCGCCGCGGTCAGGATCGGGAACACGATCAGGACCAGGATCGACGTCACCAGGATGTTCCAGGTGAAGATCGGCATGCGGAACATCGTCATGCCCGGCGCCCGCAGCGTGATGACCGTCGTGGTCATGTTGACGGCGCCGAGGATCGTGCCCAGGCCGGACACCGCCAGGCCCATGATCCACATGTCGGCGCCGACACCGGGGGTGTGCGCCGCGGAGGACAGCGGGGTGTAGGCGAACCAGCCGAAGTCGGGCGCGCCACCAGGTGTCACGAACGCGGCCATCACGATCAGGCCGCCGAACAGGTACAGCCAGTACGAGAAGGCGTTCAGGCGCGGGAACGCGACGTCCGGCGAGCCGATCTGCAGCGGCAGGATGAAGTTCGCGAACCCGAACAGGATCGGCGTCGCGTACAGCAGCAGCATGATCGTGCCGTGCATGGTGAACAGCTGGTTGTACTGCTCGTTCGAGAGGAACTGCAGGCCCGGCCGGGCCAGCTCGGCGCGCATCAGCAGCGCCATCACACCGCCGGCCATGAAGAACGCGAACGACGTGGTCAGGTACATGATCCCGATCTGTTTGGGATCTGTGGTCTTGAACAGCGAGAGGAAGTACGACCCCTTCGGGCGTACGCGGGCAGCCCCGGGGTGGGGTACTACGGGCGTGGGCTTGACAGTGGTCATCGCGCCTCCTCCGTGCCGCAGACATCGTCCTCCCGGTCAGACGCCGGGGCAATCCATGACGAGCACCGCCGAGGTCACCGGCGCCACCGGCGCCCCCACCGAGATGCCGCTGACCTGCACGTAGTAGGCGCCGGGGGCCAGTCCGCCGAATTTGGCCGCCATGGTCTCGGAGATCGCCGGGCTGCGCGATTCGACCTGTCTGCCGTTTTCGTCGAGCACGGCCACCTTCAGCGCGCGCGGGGTGGTGTCCTTCAGCTCGACGGTGACCTCCAGGTCCTCCCCGGCGAGCACCAGGTCGGGCACGACGACCTGCGGTTCCGTGGCGGTGACGTTGCGCGGGACGATCGTCGTGGAGGTCAGGAACGCCTCCACCACGTCCAGCACCGCCGAGTTGTCCTGCAACGACGTGTGCTGCTCGACGACCCGGTGCAGCGTGTTCGACGACAACGCGAGGCCCTTGCGCGCCGCGCCGACCATGGGCACCGTGGCGTCGCCGTAGAGCTCTTGGCCCTCGTATGTGCGGTAGCAGGTCACTTTGCCGTCGGCGATGCGCGCGGTCGTGGCGGTCGGCTGCTTGCCGCCGAGGATCGCGTAGGTCCGGTCGGCGAACGAGTCGGTCAACGCGCCGTGGAACGCCATCGCGTCCGCGACCATCTTCGTGTCGAGCTCGGGCAGCGTGGTCTCGGTGGTCTTGACCAGGCCCTCAGGCGACTCGATGCACGCGTACTCGGGCAGCAGCTGGTGCAGCGACGGCAGCGAGCGGGCGAACTCCGTCAGGTCGGCCGCGAGCGGCCCGAGACCCTTGCGCACGCCGTTGACCAGCTGTTCCAACGCCGAGGCCGCCCCGCGGTACGGCGTGCCCATCGTGATCAGCTTGCCGGTCCGCTCGGCCGTCCCGCACTGCTCGATGCACCACCGCGCGACCAGCCCGCCCATCGAGTGGCACACGAAGCTCACCTCGGCATCCGGTCCGAGCTTGTCCAGCGCCTCGTCCACGCGCCGGGCCAGCAACGCGCCGTTGTAGCGGTTCGACAGCCGCCAGTCGTAGGCGAAGAGCAGCAGGTTGCCCTTCTCGACCGTGTAACCGAGCGAGTTGAGCCGTTTCGTCAGCCGGTCGTAGCCCTTCAACGGCGTCCAGATGCCGGGGATGACGTGCAGGTCCGCCATCAGCGCCACGGGCTCGATGCCGTCGCCGGGATGCTCGTCGCCGATGCCGGCGGGCAGCTTGAGCCGCTGCAGGCTGCGGCCCAGCGTCAGCACGGCGCGCAGGGCGGCCTTGCCGGACACCTCCCAGACCATGCCGTCGGGATCCCTGAGCGTGCTGCCGAGAATGCCGGGTACGACGACGACCAGCTGGTTCATCAGGACTCCTCGGCGAGCGTGCGGATGAGGGAGAGCAGGGTGAGGTTCGCGGGCACCAGGTAGGTGAGCTCGTGGATCCACGCCAGGCGCTGCTCCGGTGCCGGCAGCGCCGGCCGTGCGTCACCGGCGCGCGCCCGCGCCACCGCCTTGTACAGCGCGGACAGCGGGTGCGGCTCCAGCGCCGTCACGGCCTGGGTGAGCGCCTGCGGTGACGCGTCCGCCGCCAGCCCGCGCAGGATCTCCGTGGTGCGCGTGGGGTCCTCCTGGGCGTTCAGCACTTGGTCGAGAACGCCGGAGTCCTCGTCTGCGAGCAGCAGCAACGCGTGCACGGGCCGGTTGTCGCGCACGTTCTTCACGACTTCCTTGTCCAGCAGCTCCTCGCGGCGCGTCGCGAGCAGCACACGGCGCCGGGCGGGCGTGGCGTCGACGAACTCGTCCGCGAGGCTCGCCAGCAGCCACGGCCGGTACGCCAGCGCGACACCCTGCTGCCGCGCGGTCGCCCGGCGCGACTGGATGACCTGCGCCTCGAGCAGGCTCGTCCCGTACAGCGCCTCGGTGACCGCCACGTCCGCCTCCGCCGACAGCAGCTCCGGGTGGCCGAGCAGCACCGCGCGCTCTTCGGCGTACGACCGCGCGAACACCCACTTGCGGGCGGTGGCGAGCAATGTGCGGTCGACGGTCAGCCAGTCCGGCGAGGTGTCCCACGGCCACGGGCCCGAGTCGTAGTGGCGACGGGCGATGTCGTGCACGTCGTGGATCGCCTGCCGGGACTGCCCGACGTGCGTGAGCGCCTGGCACAGCCACCTCGCCGCCGCCGGGTCACCGGCCCTGGTCGCCGCCGCGCGCAGCATCAGCAGCGTCGCGAGGGGCGGGCCGGTGAACCGGGCGGTCACCCGTTCCCACGTCTCGTCGACGGTCTCGGGCTGGTCGAGGCCCGCGCAGAGGACGTCGATCGTGAACAGCGCGGCGGCCAGCGTCGAGAGCCGGTCGGTGTTCTCCAGGCAGACCTCGACGGCCCGCAGCCCGGTCGCCAGCGCCTCGCGGGGCTTGTCCGCGTCCCGCTGCCGGCGCATGAGGTTGTGCAACGCCTGCGCGTGGATCCGCAGCCCGTCCGCGAGGTTCGCCGCCTGGTGAGCGCTGGCGAGCGCCTCGTCCCTGCGGTTGATCATGCTGTAGGCGACGCTCAGGCTCAGCGCGGCGTCGGCGAGCTGCGGGCGGAACGCGGCGTGCCGTCCGAGCGTGCCGCTGATGTCCGCGGCCTGGCCGGTGGTGCTCGCGGCCTCGGCCAGCCTGCCGAGCGCGAGGTGGTCGCGGGCCAGCTCGACCAGCGCGCTGACCAGGTCGGCGAGGAACACCGGGTTCGTTTGGGCGAGGGCGTAGTACAGCTCGACGGCCTGCTTGGAGCGTTGCATGGCCTCGTAGCGGCGGCCGGTTTCGCCGCACCGTGCGGCCAGACACGTCATGGCGCGCGCGAGTGGTGCATCGGAGTCAACGGCCGCAACCGCGTCTCTTGCCGTTGCCAGCGCCTCGTGCCTGCGCCCCAGCATCGCGTAGACCTCGCTCAGGTCCACCAACGCGCCACTCAAATGCGCCGCATACGTCGGGTTGTCACCACCGTGCGCCGACGTCTTCGCGATGCGTTGCGCAAGCCGTTTGTGCGTAAGGGTTTCCGCGGTCGTCGGTGTCGACGCGACCAGCTCCCGGTACCGCACGACGGCTTCCTCGGCGGGTGCCACGGCCTGCTGCACCCGTCCGGCCTCGCGGAACCGCCGCCCGAGCTTGTTCAGCACGAAAGCCAGGTCCGCCAGGTACATCCGGATCGTCGGCACCAGCGCGCGGAAGTGCTCGGCGGCCTCTTCGAGCGGGGCGATGGCGTCATCGCCGCGACCCCAGTGCATCAGCTCGTTGCCCGCGGTGGTGGCCGCGAGAGCGAGGTCCGGCAACAGCTTCTGGTTCGTCATCGCCAGCTCGCGCAGGCCGTCCAGCGCCCGCGCGCCCGCGTGCCCGCAGTGCCGCCACGCGTACTTCCACAGGTAGCCCGGCACGTCCGGCGGCACGCCCGCCTCCAGCCGCTGCCGGTACAGCGCGATCAGCGCGGCCGCCACCGTCTCCGCGCCCGGCGCGAAGACGACCTCCCGGCTCGGCGCGAACGGCGGCCGCAGGTGGTCGGCGAACGTCTGGTGCGTCAGCTTGAAGACGGCCGTGCCCTCCTCACCGTCCTGCACGATGTGACGGCCCAGTTCGGTGAGCACGGCGGTGATGTCGTCACGGCTGAACCGCTCGCCGGACAACGCTTCGGCGACCGCGCGCCACTCCTCCTCGGGGAACCCCGCGCCGTAGCTCCACGTCAACGCGGTCAGCAGCGCACGCGCGGACGGCACCTTCGCGAGCTCGCGGTCGAACGCCGCGTCCAGGGAGAGCTTGAGGTCCGCGCCGCCGTCGGCGAGCACCTGGTCGGTGATCATCCACGCGGTCAGGAACGGCAGCTTCGCCAGCTCGTCCACAGTGGACTGCGGTGCTGCCGGTCCCAGCCGCGCCAGCACGTACTCGCGGACGTCCGAGGCGTTGTCGGCCTCGTCCAGGTCCAGGATCTCGACCGGCGACAGCTCGGTGAGCAGCGGCGCGCCACCGGCCACCCGGTGCGCCTGCCGGGTCGAGACGATCACGACGGCACAGCTCGCGAGCTTGGTCAGCAGCGAGGTCGCGATCGAGAACGACTCGCCGCGCGCCTCGTCCAGGCCGTCGACCACCAGCACCGGCGGTGTGGCGAGCGTGCTGACCACCCCGACCAGCTCGGCCGCGCCCCGCCGCGGCCCGTCGGGCTCCCCGATCAGCCCGGCCCCGACCAGCTGGCGGCTGAGCAGGTCGGCGACGCGGTCGGCGTCCATGGCGCGGGCGTGCACGGCCGCGTCGACCGAGTCCGGGCCGGGGTCGGCGTGCCGGAACGACGGTCCCGCGGTGAGCAGCAGGTCGCGTTCGGCCGAGTTGGACAGGCTCACGACCCGCCCGAGGACCGCGGACTTGCCCGTGCCGGGCGACCCGGTGACCACGCGCAGGCCCGCGGTCCCGGACTTCACCCAGCTCACGACCTTGTCGACCTGGGCGGTGCGCCCGGCGAACCACGACCGGTTGTCCGTCGAGTCACCACCACGCGCCGCGAGCAGCAGGTGCTTGGCGACCGTGTTCGCGGCGTACAGCGGGTTGGGCAGCATCGGCTGTGCGGACCCGTACTGCATGAAACGCGGCCGTTGGACGTCGCTGTCCCACGCGTTCAACAACGCCGTGCCGACCGCCCCGCCGTCGACCAGCGCCGTGCGGTCGCTCCACCGCCTTGCGTCCTCATCGGCCGTGGGACCGGCACGCAGCAGCTTGCGCAACCTGCCGCCGAACAGCCCGTCACGGGCCGTTTCGACGCTCGAACACGACACCAGCACGCCCGCCCAGTGCACCTGGCCCGCGAGCAGCTCCTCCTGGACCGCCGCGACCGTGCGCACCGCCTCGTCGAGCTGGGCCCCGGAGTAGCAGGCGTCGACGATGATGAGCACCTGATGCGCCCCCGACGCGGCACACCACAGCGCGAACTCGTGCAGCATGATGCCGTCGGCCACGCCGTCGTTGTCCCTGGCCAGGAGCCTGAGGTTGCCCGCGACGGGGATCGCGTGCCCGCTCCACAACGCCACCAGGGCCCCGCCGTCCTGCGGTGTCGTGCGCAGCGCTTTCAAGTGCGCGCGGATCTCGGCCTCGGTCGGGTCGGCCAGCGGTTCGCCCTCGTAGCCCTTGAGCAGGGCGTGCAGCTCCCGCACGTCGCTCACGGCGTGCTGCAGCGGCTGCACCAGCTCGTACGAGCCGACGCCGATGCCGACGAACCTGCCTCTGACCCTTTCCCTCATGCGTCACAACCCCCTGTCCACACGTCGCGTGCGGCCAGAAGGCGTTACCGGGGTTAACTCACACGGACGAACCACCCCTCGGCAGCTCGTCCGAGGGCTTGTCGGTGATGGTGTTCTTCTCCAGGAACCGCAGCAGCTCGACGGGGAACGGCAGCACGAGCGTCGAGTTCTTCTCGGCCGCCACCTCGACGATGGTCTGCAGCAGCCGCAGCTGCAGCGCCGCGGGCGTCTCCTCCATCGTGCCCGCGGCCTCGGAGAGCTTCTTGGACGCCTGCAGCTCACCGTCGGCGGTGATGATGCGGGCGCGCCGTTCGCGTTCGGCCTCCGCCTGCCGGGACATCGAGCGCTTCATGCTCTCCGGCAGCGCCACGTCCTTGATCTCGACCCGGTCGATGTCGATGCCCCACGCCAGCGCGGGCGTGTCGATCATCAGCTCCAGCCCCTGGTTGAGGTGCTCGCGGTTGGACAGCAGGTCGTCCAGCTCGCTCTTGCCGATGATCGACCGCAACGACGTCTGGGCCACCTGCAGCATCGCGAACCGGTAGTCCTCGACGTTGACGACGGCCTTCGCGGGGTCCGCGACCTTGAAGTACACGACGGCGTCCACGCGCACGGTGACGTTGTCGCGCGTGATGCCGTCCTGGGCCGGCACGGGCAGGGTGACGATCTGCAGGTTGACCTTCCGCAGCTGGTCGACCCCGGGGATCAGCATCGTCAGTCCCGGCCCGCGCACGCCCTGCTGGAGCTTGCCGAACCGGAACACCAGTCCCTGTTCGAACTGTTTGATCACTCTGGCGCTCATGGCGAGGCCGACGCCTCCGAGCACGACCAGTCCACCGAGGATTTCGAAGATCATGAGACCCGCCCTTCTCCGGCGAATGCCCTTGATCTCCCAAGGTACGCCCCACCTGGCGAAGTTCCCGCGAACCGCGGTGGCCGGTGACCTCGCGGTCCACAGTGGACTGGCCGGGTGAAGGTCCGATCTTTCCGCCCGGACGCGTCGAGGGTGGTCGTCCCAACAGCCGGAAAGTGCACTCCGTCCGGCGGCACGCGTTAGTGTCGGACGCATGCAGACCTGGTCATCGATTCCTGTGCCGCGGGTTCCGGGGGACCCCCGCCCGCTGCGGCTGTTCGACACGGCTACGGGCGAGGTGCGCCCGACGGCTCCAGGAGACACCGCCAGGTTGTACGTCTGCGGCATCACGCCGTACGACGCGACGCACCTCGGCCACGCCGCCACCTACCTGGCCTTCGACCTCGTGCAGCGCGTTTGGCTCGACAACGGCCACAACGTGCACTACGTCCAGAACGTCACCGACGTCGACGACCCGCTGCTGGAACGCGCCGAGCGCGACCAGGACGACTGGGTCGTGCTCGCCATGCGCGAGACGGCGTTGTTCCGCGAGGACATGGAGGCCCTGCGCGTCCTGCCGCCCCAGGACTTCGTGGGCATCGTCGAGGCGATCCCGGAGATCGTCGAGGTGATCGTCAAGCTCGTCAACGACGGCGTGGCCTACCGCGTCGACGACCCCGAGTACCCGGACATCTACTTCGCCCACAACGCCACCGGCCGCTTCGGCTACGAGTCGAACTACGACGCCGACACCATGGTGAAGCTGCTGGCCGAACGCGGCGGCGACCCCGGCCGTCCCGGCAAGAAGCACCCGCTCGACGCCCTGCTGTGGCGCCTGAAGCGCCCCGGCGAGCCCTCCTGGCCGTCCGAGCTCGGCGAGGGCCGTCCCGGCTGGCACATCGAGTGCAGCGCCATCGCCCACAACCGCCTCGGCATGGGCTTCGACGTGCAGGGCGGCGGCTCCGACCTGATCTACCCGCACCACGAGTACTCGGCCGCGCACGCCGAGGCCCAGACCGGCGAGCACCCGTTCGCCCGCCACTACGTGCACGCGGGCATGATCGGCCTCGACGGCGAGAAGATGTCGAAGTCGCGCGGCAACCTGGTCTTCGTCTCCAAGCTGCGCGCGGAGAAGGTCGACCCGAACGCCATCCGGCTCGCCTTGCTGGCCGGCCACTACCGTTCCGACCGCCCGTGGACGCAAGCCCTGCTGGACGAGGCGCTGGAGCGGCTCGCGAAGTGGCGGCGGGCGGCCGCGCTGCCCTCCGGCCCGTCCGCTGTGGACACCGTGACGCGGCTGCGTGACCACCTGGGCAACGACCTGGACACACCGCGCGCATTGGCGGCCATCGACGCGTGGGCCGACGAGGCGCTGTCACACGGCGGCTCGGACGCGCACGGTCCGTCGCAGATCCGCACCGCCGTGGACGCGCTTCTGGGCGTGGAACTCTAGCAGGCTGCCGAAAGTCGTGTTCGCACTCGCCGTCCGGTGAGGTGGATGAAGGGCGCCTTCCTCCACCTGGTGTGGATGAAGGCGCCCTTCATGGAGATCAACTAGAGCTGCGCGCGGTCAG